>NZ_JBEYYI010000044.1:0-44258 GCF_040645495.1 Nocardia sp. NPDC046763
CCGGAGCAGAAGGCCCAGCCGCCGTCCCTGGGACTGGGGCCGTTCCCGGTGAGCAGCACCGCACCGACGTCGGGGCTCATCCGGGCATGGTCGAGAGCGCGATACAACTCGTCGACGGTGTGCGGCCGGAAGGCATTGCGTACCTCGGGGCGATCGAAGGCGATCCGTACCGTGCCCTGCTCGATGTGCCGGTGGTACGTGATGTCGGTGAGGTTCTCGAATCCCGGGACGGGCCGCCACAGCGTCGCATTGAAGGTCACGGGAGTGAACATACTGTTCCGGTTCCCGGCGTGGTGCAGACCCACCGCAGTTCGGCGCGGGGTTTTGCGCGTCACCCCGGAGTGACGGCGGCGGAATTCGGCCATCCGGCAAGCACGCTGATTGTTAGCGGGCGGGGTTGTCCGAAGCTCGGTCGGATGCTTGCTATCGGTACGGAGAGAACTCCGACCGATCGGTAACCGAAAGTGAAACGCTGCCAATCGATTGCGGAGGGCTTACAGTGCTGTTGCTGCTGAGGCAGTAGCAGCGCATTGGCATCGTGTGTGCGGGGACACCGGTGCGTATAGTTGCGTGCGCTCGTTCATCGAAAATCTATCCGGAGGAACCTGAAAGTGGTTGCAGCACTGTCTGAATCCCTGCTCGATGACGCCAAGCGTCCGGCCTTCATCGCCGACGCGGAGAAGGTTCTTGACGAGGAGGTGTCGGACAAGGGCGGCGCGTCGGGCCTCGTCGTCAAGGGCGGCTACGCCGCGATCAAGAAGGTCAGCCCTTCGATCGTGAGTGACGCACTGGAGTCCTTCGCGCCCAAGTTCGTCGAGCAGCTGGAGCCGTTCTGGGCGGAGTACAAGAACGGTGGCGCCGGGTCGTTCGCCGATCTGCTGGTCTCCAAGCAGGACGAGGTGGCCGACGCGCTGCTGTCGGTGACCGACGCGCGGGCCGAGGCGTCCTCGCGCCCGGCACTGACCAAGGTCTACAACTCCATGCGCTCGTCGGCGAAGAAGCATGTCGCCGAGGCCCTTCCGCGCCTGGGTAACCTGGTCCAGAAGCACGCTGGTTAATCAAGAGCGACCGGTTCGCGGCCCGGCGAGGGGCCGCGAACAGTCATGGTCCGCGGCACTGCCGCACGTGGACAGCGAATGCCCGCCGAGGTGGTTCGGGGGCACTCGCCTTCTTCCGGCCCGTGAGCCGGTTCAGCCCTGGGACCTGCCCACCCGCCAATAGCCGGTGAAAGTGATGTCCGCCTTGGGGATTTCGCGCTCCTGCGCCAGCTGCCGCCGCACTCCCGCGGCCAGCTTCTGCTCGCCCGCGACGAAGGCATAGACGCCCGCACCGGGCAGGTCCGCCCCGCGCACGGCTTCCGCCGCCAGTGCGCCGATCTCGCCGTGCGGATCCGTGCGGACCAGCCAGTTCACCTGTACGCCTTCGGGTTCGCCCAGTTCCTGCCGGTCCTCGGCGGATGGAAGCTCGAGATACGCCGCGCCCCTGGCATCCCGCGGCAGCGACCGCAGCACACCCGCGATCCCGGGTAGCGCGCTCTCGTCACCCACCAGCAGTGTCCAATCGCTGTGGTCGGGAGCCTGATACGTGATGCCCTCGTCCAGCAGGCCGACCTGGCAGCCGGGCGTGGCGCTGTTCGCCCACACGGAGGCGGGGCTGTCGTCACCGTGTGAGACGAAATCGATGTCGATCTCGGCCGTGCTGCCGAACTCCCCGAAACCGGCCGCTCGGTAATTCCGCACCGTGTAGTTGCGCGCCAGCGGACGGTGTTCCTTGCCCATCATCAGGTACTGCGCGAACCAGCCGAGGTTGCTCGCGGAGGTGGGCAGGCGCAGGTTGCCGTCGCGTCCGGGCATGAACAGCCGGAACCACTGGTCGTAGCCCATTGCGGTGAATCCCGCCAGGCCCGGGCCGCCGAGGGTGACGCGGACGAAATGGGGGCTGATCCGTTTGCTGGCCAGAACCTCCGCGGTGAGGATCTCACGGTGCTCGGGCTTGACATGCTTGCTGCGCTTTGCCATTGGCTTAGGTTAGCAAACCCTAACTTGCTGGCGCGGGTGTGAGCGGGCCGACGCAGCACGGCAGGCCGCTGTCTGAGAGGCTGGAGGCGTGAATCCTTCGACAGCCCAGGCGCACGTCGTCGTCGACGAGCTCGCGCGCGGCGGAGTGCGGGATGTCGTCCTGTGCCCCGGATCTCGAAATGCGCCGCTGGCCTTCGCATTACAGGCGGCCGACCAGGCCGGGCGGATCCGGCTGCACATGCGCATCGACGAGCGTTCCGCGGGTTTCCTGGCCGTCGGCCTGGCTGCCGCCGGCGGCCGCGCGGTGCCTGTCGTCATGACCTCCGGCACCGCCGTGGCCAATCTGGGCCCGGCCGTCCTCGAGGCCAACTACGCCCGCATCCCGCTGATCGTGCTGAGCGCGAACCGCCCGTACGAGATGCTCGGCACCGGGGCGAACCAGACCGTCGAGCAGTTCGGCCTCTTCGGCAGCCAGGTGCGCGCCGCCATCAGCCTGGGGCTGGCCGAGACCGAGCCCGGCGACGATCAGTACTCGAAGCAGAACAGCGTGTGGCGCTCCGCGGTCTGCCGCGTGCTGGCCGCCGCCCGCGGCACCCGCTCCGGCAATGCCGGGCCGGTGCACTTCGACATTCCGCTGCGCGAACCGCTGGTGCCGGACCTGGCCGCCGGTGACCTGCTACCCCCGGGCCGGCAGGACGAAGAGCCCTGGACGGCAACGCAATACGCGACCCTCGATGTCCCGCTGGACATCGATCTGACCCCGGACACCGTGGTCATCTCCGGTCACGGCGCGGGCCATCGCCCCGAACTCGCGGCCCTGCCCACGGTCGCCGAACCCACCGCGCCCATGCACGGCCCGGCGCTGCATCCGCTGGCACTGCCGCTGCTGCGGCCCCGGCAGGCCATCATCACCGGCCGGCCCACGCTGCACCGGCAGGTGTCGCGGGTGCTGTCGGACCCGGAGATCACCGTGTATGCGCTGACCACCGGCCCGCGCTGGCCCGATGTGTCCGGCAATGTGGTGGGCACCGGCACCCGCGCGGTCACCCACGGCGCGCCGCGGACGGAGTGGCTGGAGCTGTGCCGGGATCTGAACGAGAAGGCCGTCACCGTGGTGCGCGCGGAGCTGGCCGGACACCCGAAGCCGACGGGTCTGCATGTCGCGGCCGTGGTGATGGACACCCTGCACGACGGCGACCAGTTGCTGCTCGGCGCCTCGAACCCGGTCCGCGACGCCGCGCTGGTCTCCCAGCCGCGGCCCGGCGTCCGGGTGCTGTCCAACCGCGGCGTGGCCGGCATCGACGGCACCGTCTCGGCGGCGGTCGGCGCGGCCCTCACCCATCCGGGCCGCACCGTCGCGCTCATGGGCGACCTCACCTTCCTGCACGACGCGTCCGGCCTGCTCATCGGCCCGGGCGAGCCGCGGCCGGAGGACCTCACCATCGTGGTCGCCAATGACGACGGCGGCGGCATCTTCGAACTGCTCGAGCAGGGCGACCCGCAGTACGCGGGTGTATTCGAGCGGGTCTTCGGCACCCCCCACGGCATGGATCTGGCCGCGCTGTGCGCCGCCTACCGGATTCCGCACCGGCAGGTCGATCCGGTGGAGCTGGCCGTCGAGCTGACCAGAAACGCGCACGGGATCCGCGTGCTGGAGGTCGCCACCGAGCGGTCGAGCCTGCGAGAGCTGCACGCGACGGTGCGGGCGGGCGTATCGAATTAGGTTGGACGCGAACGGCGCCGGTCAGTACCCGCCGCCGGCCTCGTCGTCGTAGTCGTCGTCCAGAGGCACGGGGATCGCCTGTTCGACGAGGTCCCCTTCGGAGGCGGTCCAGCCATTGTCGTCGGCGGGAAGCGATGTGATCTCGGAATCCGATTCCGGCGTCTCGGAGTTCACGTCGTCCGCCGGATAGGCGGGAGTGCTCTGCTCTACGTAGTCGGCCTCGGGCACTGCGTCGATGCGATCGATCATCGCTGGCTCCTCTCTGCCGAGGTGGGCGGGCCGTGCGGCCGGGCACCTTCGAGCATCCCCCTGTTCCACCCCGGTCGGCAACCGTCCGGCAGCACTCGCCCGGCCTCACTCGCCCGGCAATGCCGCGTCCTCGGCGGGGTATTCGACCAGGGCCAGCACCCGGCCCGCCATGAACCGGGCGGTGCGGACGGAGCTGCCGGTTCGCGTCACTTCGCTGACTTCCACGATTCCCCGCGCGATGCGGGTCTCGATGCGCCGGCCCGCTCTGGTGGCAATGATTTCGTAGTTCCGAGATCCGTCGCCGGTGTCGACGACGATCTCCACGCGATCACCTTTCATCTATCAATTCTCCTCCCTACCAGCGTCTTTCGCTGCTGATACCGGCTAACGAACCGGTTGCGACGTCGCGCTGCAAGCACATTCCGGGCCACCGCGATGAATTCCGCGGCCCCGCCCCGTCCTTATCGGTGACCGGGCCGCACCGGGTGGTTCGGCATGTCCCCGGGAGGAACCATGACAGCTCCGGCATTCGATCTGGAGGCCGCGGCGGGTGCGGTGGAGGCGGTCGTCGCCGCCATCTCCGAGGCCGACTTCGACCGCCGCACACCGTCCGAGATCACCGTGCGCGACATGCTCGTTCACGTGGTGGGCTTCACCGAGGCCTTCCGGCAGGGCGCCACCAAGGAGATGATCGGCCGCTCCCAGCCGCCGGCGCCCGGGGTCGGGACGCTGCCCGAGGATTGGCGCGACCGGATTTCCGTGCAACTGAAGGCCCTGGTGGCCGCCTGGCGCGAGCCGGTGGCCTGGTCCGGCGAGACCGAGGTGGGCGGGGTGCTCGGGCCCGCGCAGCAGATGGCCATGTTCGCCCTGGACGAGTTGGTGATCCACGGCTGGGATCTGGCCCGCGCGACCGGGCAGTCCTACGATCCGTCCCCGGCCGATCTGGCCGTGCTGCTCGGCATGCTGCGCGATACGCCCCGCGAGGGGATTCCGGGGCTCTTCGGTCCCGTCGTCGACATTCCCGCGGAGGCTCCGCTGTTCGATCGCGTTCTCGGACTGACGGGCCGCGATCCGTCCTGGAGCCGGGACTGATCCGCGCCTCGGGGACGCGGCCCGCGGGCGCGGCGAGGGGTGGCGCGCGCGGGCCTCAGGTCGCGGACGTCCGTGCGTCCCGGTGCGCGGATGTCGCTGCGCCGGAGGCGAATACGCCCTGTTCCGCGGCGAGTGCGGCGGCCGTCGCCGCCGTGCTGATCGCCGCCTCGTCGACCGGATCGCCGCTGACCAGCAGACGGTAGTAGAGCGGGGCCGAGACGGCGGAAAGCACTGCGCGCGGATCGGTTCCGGGTGGGACCTCGCCGCGCGCGACGGCCGCCTCGACGCAGGGGGACCATTCGGTCAGCCGGGTGTCGTAGAAGGCGCGCAGGGCCGCGGCGGCGGTGTCGTCGCTGGTGGCGGCGGCGATGACGGCCCGGAAGAGGCGTCCCTGCCGGGCATCGGTGAGCGTCTTCCCGACCAGCCGCGCATTGGCGAGCAGGTCCCCGCGCAGGCTGCCGGTATCGCTGCGGGGGAGTGAGGTTTCGGCCATGTCGGCCAGCAGGTCGGCGACCAGTCCCGCCGGGGTGCGCCAGCGGCGGTAGACGGTGGTCTTGCCGACCTCGGCGTGCGCGGCCACCTCGGCGAGATCGAGGGTGGCGAAGCCGCGTTCGGCGAGCAGGTCACCGGCGGCGCGCAGCACGGACTCGCGGATGCGGGCGGTGCGCCCGCCCGGGCGGACCGAGCCGGGGGTCGGGTCGGCATGGTCCGCCGTGGGCGTCTCGCTGCCCTCTGCGCGGGTGTCGCGGCTCATAACGGTTCTCCAGTTCCATTTGTGGCGAGACGAGTGTAGCGTCGACCAGGTTAATGAAACTACAGTTCCGTTAGGAGTGCGGTCATGGAATACCGTCGGCTCGGCGCCTCGGGTCTGCTGGTTCCGGCATTGAGCTTCGGTGCGGGCACCTTCGGCGGCCGCGGCGAACTCTTCTCCGCCTGGGGTGACACCGACGCCCGGCAGGCCCGTCGCCTGGTGGACATCGGCTTGGACGCGGGCATCACCCTGTTCGACACCGCCGACGTCTACTCCGACGGCGCCTCGGAAGAGGTGCTGGGCGAGGCGATCCGGGGCCGCCGCGATCAGCTGCTGCTCTCCACCAAGGCCTCGCTGCCCACCGGTCCCGGCCCGTCCGACGCCGGATCCGGTCGCGCCCGGCTGATCTCGGCGGTCGAGGGCTCACTGAGGCGGCTCGGCACCGATCGCCTCGACCTGTTCCAGCTGCACGCCTTCGACGCGGGCACGCCGGTCGAGGAGGTGCTGGCGGCGCTCGACGAGCTGGTGCGCTCCGGCAAGATCCGCTATGTCGGCGCCTCCAATTTCGCGGGCTGGCAGCTCATGAAATCCCTTGCCGCCGCGGACCGGTACGGCTTCCCGCGCTATGTCGCGCACCAGGTCTACTACTCGTTGGTCGGCCGTGATTACGAGTGGGAACTGATGCCGCTCGGCCTGGATCAGGGGGTGGGCGCGGTGGTCTGGAGCCCGCTCGGCTGGGGCCGTCTCACCGGCAGAATCCGTCGCGGACAACCGCTTCCGGCCGGCAGCCGCCTGCACACCACCGCCGAGGCGGGTCCGCCGGTGCGCGACGAACTGCTCTACGACGTCGTGGACGTCCTCGACGAGATCGCCGCCGAAACCGGCCGCACGGTCCCGCAGATCGCCCTGAACTGGTTGCTGCGCCGGCCGAGCGTGGCCACGGTCATCGTGGGCGCGCGCAATGAGGAACAGCTGCGCCAGAATCTCGGAGCGGTCGGCTGGAGTCTCGACGCCGACCAGCTCGCCCGGCTGGACAAGGCGAGCGCGGTGACCCCGCCCTATCCCTATTACCCGTACTACCGGCTCCCGGACTTCGCCCGGCTCAATCCGCCGGCGGTGTAAGGGTTCACGGGTTCGGGAAGAGTCCCTGCGCGAGCACCGGCCAGGAGGTCTTCAGGTCGTCCTGCCAGTAACCCCAGATGTGGGTGCCGCTGCTGCGGAACTCGAATGTCGCCGGAATATTCAGGGATTCCAGGCGTTTCTGCAGAATCGCCGTGGACAGTTCGCAATTCGCCTCGATGAGGGAGCCCAGTGCCACGGTCTTGGGAGTGTCCGCGGGCGCTTCCATCCGGCCGCGCGCACCGGGCATGTCGAAGGCGCCCGGAATGCCGTTGCCGGTGGAGATGAAAAGGTTGGTACCGCGCAGTTTCTCGGCATTGAGGGTGGGGTCGTTGGCCACCCACAGTGGTCCGCCCTCGGGGCCCCACATGTTCTCGACCTTGCCGCCGCCGTAGAGCTCGGTGACCATCTTGATGGCTTCCCGGGCCATCGGCGTGATGGTCTGGAAGAAGCCGCTGTACACGGCCGCGCTACGGAACAGCCCGGGATTGAAGATGACCGAATTCAGTACGGGCAGACCGGCCATCGAGATGCCGGCGATGGCATTGTTGCCACTGCTGGTCAGTGCGGCCGTCATCAATGGCGGCAATTCCTTGCCCAGGTAGGTCGACCATTTGTTGACCCCGAGCGCGCGGTCGGGCTGGAGCCAGTCGGTGTACCAGCTGAATCTGCCGCCGATGATCTGCACGACATTGATGTTCTTGTCGCTCAGGAAGTCCAGTGCGTCGGTGCGCAATTGCCAGGTGGCGGCGTCCTCGCCGCCGCCGGCGCCATTGAGGAGGTAGAGGGTGGGCCGCGGCTCGGAGGTGTCCGCCGGGCGCAGCACCTCGACTGGGAAGGTCTGGTTCATGGCGGCGGAGTAGACGGTGAAGGTGACGTGGCGGTCGTCGGTGACGGCCACGCTCTTGATGAAGGAGCCGTCGTCGGTCTTCATATCCGGGACCGAGACACCGGGTGCGGTGGGATCGTCCGCAACGGCGGGTATGGGGCCCGACAAGCCCAGTGCGGCGACGGTCGCGAGCACCGCCACCGTCAATCGTCCGGTGACTCGACTGATCCGACGGTTCAAGGCACCTGCCCTCAGCGTTCCTGGCAACCGCCCCGGTGACGGCCCGCCCATCCACATGAGCCTGGACAGGCGAGTTACAAATACCACAGTTTCACATTTGTGGAGGCCGGAATCGGCGGACCGATGCCGCGGCGGGCAACCGGATCAGTACACGTCGCGTACGTAGCGCTTCTCGGCCACCAGCTGCTTCTTGAATGCCAGCGCGCCGTCCTCGCCGAGCTTGCCGTGAATGCGGGCAATCTTCAGCAGGGTGTCGTCCACATCCTTGGCCATGCGCGCGGCGTCACCGCACACATAGAAATGACCGCCCTCGCGCAACCACGCCCACAATTCCGCGCCGTGCTCGATCATCCGGTGCTGCACATAGATCCGCTCGCGCTGATCCCGGGAGAACGCCAGATCCAGCCGGGTCAGGAATCCCGAACGGAACATGTCCTCGAGTTCGGCGCGGTAATAGAAATTGTCCTTGGCGTGCTGATCGCCGAAGAACAGCCAATTGCGCCCCCGGCAGCCGAGGGCACGGCGCTCCTGGAGGAAACCGCGGAACGGCGCGATACCGGTACCCGGACCGACCATGATCATCGGCGCGTTCGGATCCAGCGGCGGCCGGAAATGCGGCGCCCGCTGCAGGAAGATCGGCACCTCCGCGTGGGCGCGATCGGCCAGGAACGTCGAACTCACCCCGCCGCGCCGAGCCGCCGAACCGATGGCCGTCGGGTCGCCGTAGCGCACCACGCCGACCGTCAGCTGCACCTCGCGCGGACTCACCAGCGGACTCGACGAAATCGAATACTGGCGCGGCTGCAGCTTTTTCAGCGTGCCCAGCCACTCGACCAGATCGGCCCGCACCGGGAAATCGCGCAGCACGTCGACCGCCTGCCGATCCCACAGATACCCGTCCAGCTCATTGCGATTGTCCCGGCGCAGCAGCTTGGCCAGCCGCGGGCTGGCATTGTGCTCGGCCACGAACGACAGCAGATCCGTGCTCACCCGCGTGATGTCGTAGTGCGTCCGCAGCGCCTCGGCCAGCGCCACCTCACGGTCCTCGACCTCGATGAGCCGCCGTCCCTCCAGACCGGCCACCGCCAGCCACTCCGCCACCAGCGCTTCACAATTCGCGGGCCGCACCCCGAGCGAATCCCCGACCTCGTAGGTCGCCTCGGGATCACTCAGATCGAAACCGAACTGCCGTACCTCTTTTCCGGAACCGCCCCGGGAAAGCAGTTCATTGCGGACCAATTTCGCCAGCACCGGCGAATTCCGGGTGAAGGGCGTGGCGGCGGTCGCGCGTGTCCGCCGCCCCGGCGCGAGGCCGGTGATCGTGTCGGATCCGGCCCGCGGTGCGGTGGACCCCGGCGTGATCGCATCGGACCGGTGCGGCCGCGCCGACCCGGCCGCGCCGAGTTGGCCGTCACTGCCGATGGGGGTGGAATTCGGGCCGAAACCGGGGGAACCCCACCCCGGCGGCACGTCGCCAGGCCGGGCGGCCGAACCATCCGAATTCTGAGCACCCGCTGCGGGCCCGCCGAACCCGGTGACGCCGCCCGACCGGTCGAGATTGCTGCCGCGGCCCGGTGTGGTACCGGCTCCACCGGCGGAACGGTCGTCCGGTCCCGAACCAGCCGACGTGGCGGCGTGGTCCGCGACCCGGGCGAGGACGTCGGCCACGGCGTCGAACCAGGCCGCGGACAGGTCCTCGTGATCGGGTTCGCTGTCGACGCGCGGCAACAGGCGAGTGGCTCCGCGCTTCTCGAACAGTTCGTCCAGTTTGCGGCCGTGGCCACAGAAGTCGTCGTACGAGGAATCGCCCAGCGCGAAGACCGCGTACCGCATGCCGGTCAGCCGGATCGCGCTGTCGTTCAGGCGTTCCCAGAAGTCCGCGCCATTGTCGGGCGGTCCGCCGTCGCCGAAGGTGCTGCTGATGACCAGCACATCACCCGTCAGGTCGGACAGTTCGGCGGAATCCATGTCCAGCAGGCGCGGTGTGAATCCCGAATCGGCCAGATAGGTCGCCAGGGCGGCGGCCAGTTCCTCCGCCGTCCCGGTCTGCGACGCCCACAGCACGGTCACCGTGCGCGTCGCCGCGGTCGTGGCCGCACCCGTGGTGTCCGACGGGCTGCTGCCCGCTGCACCGTCGAGCGCCGGTGAGTAGTGCTGCGCCCCACGCGAATACATGCCGCCCAGCAGTCCGTCGATCCACACCCGGCTGCGCTCCGAGATCGGCGCGGTCTCGGGCAGCACCGGGACGCCACTGACCGGCAGGCTCTGCAGCGCCGCGAGATATCCACCGAGATAGATGCGCTCGGTCTCGGTCAGCGTCGGTGCGACACCGGTCTCCAACCCGAGCATGAGCGCCAGGGGATGCGGTCCGCTCGCGGTACCGGGGGCGACAACAGCCGACCAGTCGGGTTCCCCGAAGCCCGCGATGAACGGTGCGCCGAAACCCGCCGGCACCGAACCGGTGAGGGCGGAGCCACTACCCGCCCCGGCCGGATAGAGGTCCGCGAACAACGGGTCGGCGTGCGCGGCGCGGCGGCCGCCGGCATCGGCGACGCGGCCGGTCAGCCCGCCCTCGCTGCCGGTGCCACTGGGCACCGCCGCGGTCAGGGCCGCCACCTTCCGCAGCCGGACCGCGCAGGCCTTGAACTCGGGTTGCAGGGAGATCGGGTCGACCGCGTCGTTGGTGACGGCATTGATGGTCAGGTATTCGCCCTGCTCGTCGTTCCAGTGGAACGGGGCGAAGCAGGTGCCGGGGAGGACACGGTCGCTCACCTGGACGGGCAGCACGGCGCGGCCGCGGCGGGAGGTGATTTCGAGCTGGTCGCCCGTGTGCACCTCGAGGCGGGCGGCGTCCCCGGGGTGGATTTCCAGGAAGGGCTTGCCATTGAGCTTGGTCAGTTTCGCCACCTTCCCGGTTTTGGTCATGGTGTGCCACTGGTGTTGCAGGCGGCCGGTATTGAGCACGAAGGGGTGATCCTCGTCCGGCATCTCGTCGGGCAGCAGGTGCGGGCGCGCCCAGAACACGGCCTTTCGGCTGGGTGTGGCGAATGCCAGTCGCGGGGTGTGCCCGTGCGCGTCGGTGTGCAGGGTCTGGCTGACCCCGTCATTCAGGTAGCGAATCGGGTTGCGGCGCTGGGTCGGATCGGGGCACGGCCACTGCGCGGGCCCGGCCCGCAGCCCGTCGTAGTCGATGCCGCGCAGGTCGTAGCCGGTGGCCGGGTTGGCGAATCGCCGGATCTCGTCGAAGATCTCGGCGCTGGAGGCGTATTCGAACCCGGGGAAGCCGAGCGCCGTCGCGACCTGCGCGATGAGCTGCCAGTCCGGGCGCGCGTCGCCGATCGGTTCCACCGACTGCTGCAGCAGGGTCAGGTTGCGTTCCGAGCTCACCTGCACCCCGTCGGCCTCGGCCCACAGGGTGGCGGGCAGCAGCAGGTCGGCGTAGGCGTTGGTGGCGGTGTCGGTGAACACGTCCTGGGCGATCACCAGCTCGGCGGTCTCCAGACCGGCGATGACGGTGCGCCGATTCGCCATGGAGGCAACGGGATTGCTGCACATGATCCAGCAGGCTTTGATCTTCCCGTCGGCCAGTTCCCGGAACATCTCGATGGAGCCGGGCCCGGCCTCGGCGCGAATGGTGCCCGGCGCCAGCCCCCATTCGGCCTCCACGAAGGCCCGGTCGGCGTCGGCGAGCACGCTGCGCTGTCCCGGCAATCCCGGTCCCATGTAACCCATTTCGCGCCCGCCCATGGCATTGGGCTGCCCGGTGAGCGAGAAGGGGCCGCTGCCGGTGCGGCAGATGGCGCCGGTGGCCAGGTGCAGGTTGATGATGGCGTTACTGGCCCAGGTGCCGTGCGTGGACTGGTTGATCCCCATGGTCCACAGCGACATCCATTCGCCGGCCGCACCGATCCAGGCGGCGGCGGTGCGGATGTCGGCCTCGGGGATGCCGGTCTCCTCGGACACCATCGACGGGGTGTATGCGGCGAGGAACTCGGGCATGCCCGCCCAGTTCTCGGTGTGCTCGGCGATGAATTCGGCGTCGATGTCGCCGTTCTCGACCAGCAGGTGCAGCAGCCCGTTCAGCAGCGCGAGATCCGTGCCCGGCTTGATCTGGAGGAACAGGTCGGCGCGCGCCGCGGTGTCGGTGCGCCGCGGATCCACCACGATCAGCTTGGCGCCCGCCTTCAGCCGGTCGGCCATGCGCAGGAACAGGATGGGGTGGCAGTCGGCCATATTCGCGCCGATGACGAAGAACAGGTCGGCATGATCGAGGTCGTCGTAGGACCCGGGCGGCCCGTCCGCGCCCAGCGACAGCTTGTACCCGCTGGCCGCGCTGGCCATGCACAGCCGCGAGTTGGCCTCCATGTGCACGGTGCGCAGGTGGCCCTTGGCGAGCTTGGTGGCCAGGTACTGGGCCTCGATCGACAGCTGGCCGGACACGTAGAGGGCGATGGCGTCCGGTCCGTCTGTGTCGAGAATCACGCGAAGCCGCTGTGCGGCTTCGTGAATCGCCTCGTCGACGGGCATGGGCACCGGCGGCTGGCCGCGTTCGGGCCGGCGGTAGGCGGTCTCCATGCGGCCGGGCGCGGCCATCAGTTCGGCGTGCGTATTGCCCTTGGTGCACAGCCGCCCGGCATTCACCGGGTGGTCCTTGTCGCCCTTCACCTTGGCGATCACGGGCAGTCCGTGCGTCCCGGGCTTGGTTTCGACGGTGATGCCGCAGCCCACCCCGCAGTACGAGCACGCGGTCCGGGTACTCGTCGGGGGAGTGGGCTGTTCCGGCATGGTTCCGAGTTAAGCCACCCCGGGTTGCAGCGGATTTACCGAACGTTATCGCCAGATGACAATCCACCTCACAGCCGTTTTTCGTGACCGTGAGGCCCAGGTCGGGACGCTGCCGTGAGCAACGCCACAGGTCAGCGCTCCGGACTCGGTTTCGCTCAGCCCAGCTTGTACGCCCGGTGCAGGGCCACGGCCCCGCCCGAGAGATTGCGCCACTGCACCGAGGACCATCCGGCGTCGGCGATCCGCAGCGCCAGCTGCGGCTGGTTCGGCCACTCCCGAATCGACTCGGCCAGATACACATAGGCGTCCGGATTGCTGGAGACAGCGCGCGCCAGCGGCGGCAGCGCCCGCATCAGGTACTCCATGTAGATGGTCCGGAAGGGTTCCCAGGTCGGTGTGGAGAACTCGGCCACCACCAGCCGCCCGCCGGGCTTGGTGACGCGCAGCATCTCGCGCAGCGCCAGATCCGGGTCGGCCACATTGCGCAGGCCGTAGGCGATGGTCACCGCGTCGAAGGAGTCGTCGGCGAAGGGCAGTGCCATGGCATCGGCGGCGACCATGGGCACATTGCGGTGCCGTCCGGCCGACAGCATGCCCTGAGAGAAGTCCGCGGCCAGCACCCACGCGCCCGACTTGGCCAGGTCCAGGGTGGAGACGCCGGTCCCCGCCGCCAGATCCAGCACCCGCTCGCCGGGCCGCAGGCCCAGTGCCTTGCGCGTCACCCAGCGCCAATACCTGTCCTGGCCAACGGAGATCACCGAATTGGTCAGGTCGTACCGCTTGGCAACACCGTCGAACATGGATGCGACGTCGCGCGGCTGCTTGTCCAGCTGGGCCCGAAACGATGCTCTGTTAATTTTGCCCTCCGCTTCGCTCCGGGCGGGTTCGTGGCCCCGGAGGTCTCGATTCTTCCCTCCTCCGCTCCTCCGCTTCGCTCCCCGTCTCGCTCCAAGGCGCTGGCCTATGGAGCCGCAGTCCAGAATCGAGACGGGCCGCGAACCTGTGGGTGGTGGCCGGGTTCTTCTACCGCCGCAGCTTAGTTCGCAGTTTTGCTCGCAACGCGCCCAGCCACCGGGTCGGGGGCGAGCCGAGGAGCCACAGCACGGGGATGGCGACGGCCCAGGAGACCACGATGACCGACAGCGCCGGGATGATCGCAACACGCGCATCGCGACCCGCCACGCGTACGAGATCGGGATCACTGCGCCGGTATTCGACATTGATGCGTTCGCCGACGGTCAGTTTGGTGGGGTACAGCACCCCGGTCTTCGGATTGTGCGTCTCGCCGTCGGGCGTCACGAAGATGACCGCGGACCGCAGCGTGCCCGCCGAGAGGACTTCAGCGCTGGTCACGCCCTTGTCGGAGTTGATCAGGTGGTCGTCGCGCCAGGCCGCCAGCACCAGCAGCACAGCCAGGAAGCTGATGGTGGCCGCGGCGATCACGACCCCGATCCGAGCCCTCCGCAACCGAACCGCCCGCCGCTGTTCAGCGCTATGAGACTGGCTAGTTTCCGACACTTCAGCAGGCTATTCCATCGCTGGGCTACGGTCTTCGCCATGTCCCGAAAATTCAGCTTCACCGTGCAGTACAGCGTTCCGGTCGAAGAGCTTCACCGGGCACTGATCAATGACGAGATGTGGCAGGCCCGCTTCGCCGAGGCGACCACCGCCACACTCGAGCTCACCCACCCGGACGGCCCGGGCACCATCCGGATCCGCATGACCGAGAAGGTGTCCGAGGACCAGATTCCCGGCATCGTCAAGAAGGTTCTCAAGAGCGAGCTCATGCTCGAGCGCACCGACACCTGGGGCCCGCTCGCGGACGGCGTCGCCAAGGGCGGCTTCAGCGGCCGCTCGGGCGGCATCACCACCAATCTGGCGGGCGCGTTCGAATTGCGACCCATCGCCGGAGGCTCCGAGATCGAGGCCACCGGCACGGTGGACGTGAAAGTCCCGCTGGTCGGCGGGGCCATCGAACCGCTGGTCGAGAACCTGTTCAAGAAGATCATCCACAGCGAGCGCAAGTCCGTCGAATCCTGGTTCGCCGCGCAGGACGCCTGATCCCGGTAAACCGTGGATGCGGGGGTGGTCCCGCATCCACGAGAGGTGTTCGATTGCCCTCCGCTTCGCTCCCCCGCTCCGAGCGTGGGATGCGGAGCGCAGTCCAGACCGAGCCGGGCCGCGAACGTTCAGCGGTCATTATCGAGCGAACGTTCAGCGGTCATTCGAGAGGCGTCGTCCCTCGTCCGGCTCATTGTCGGTGCCTGGTTTACTGTGGGCCGAACTGGGCCGTGGCGGGGTCGAATTCGCGGGGTTCGACGAGGACCAGCCAGTTGCCGGAGTTGTCGCGGATGATGGCTTCGACGCCGTAGGGGCGTTCCGAAGGCGGCTGCACGAACTCCACGTTCTTGGCGGTGAGTTCTTCGAAGGCCTTCTGGCAGTTGTCGGTTCGCAGGCCCAGCGCGCCGTGCGTGCCGTTGGCCATGGACCGCCGGATGGCCTCGGCCAGATTGTCGTCCAGCGGGGGACCGGGGATCATCAGCGTGATCTCGAGCTCCGGATGGTTCGGGTGCACCACGGTCACCCAGCGGAAGCCGTTGTCGCCCATGGTCACATCGCTGGCTTCCACGAAACCCAGCTTCTCGATGTACCACTGCTTCGCGGCGGTCTGATCGATCACGTACACGGTCACGAGCGAGACATTGGTGATGGTCGTCATGCCTAGAGCCTATGGACGGCCGGCCCGCGCGGGCTTCTCCGAAATTGCGCGTTTCCGTGCCGGGCGGATTCGCGTCCCGATAGCCGAGTTCACACACTCGGAACCTCGGTGAGCCTGCCGTAACAGCCGCGCAATGGATCGGAAAGCCGAGATCAACATTCGGTGACCACCCTCGAATCGGAAAAAAGCTCGTGACGAGCCCGAACGAGGAGTGCCGGTGGTTCAAGTCGAAACACCCGCGGCCAATGCGGTCGCCGCGTCGAAAGAGACGCTGGAGGATTACACGCTGCGGTTCGCACCCCGCAGCTACCGCAAATGGAGTCCGGCGGTGGTCGGAGTCTCGGCGCTCGGCGGCATCGCCTACCTGGCCGACTTCTCGATCGGCGCGAACATCGGCATCGCCAACGGCACCGGCAACGCCCTGCTGGGCATCGGCATCTTCGCAATCGTGGTCATGCTCACCGGCTTCCCGCTGGCCTACTACGCGGCGCGCTACAACATCGACCTGGACCTGATCACCCGTGGCAGCGGCTTCGGTTACTACGGGTCGGTGGTGACGAACATCGTGTTCGCCTCCTTCACCTTCATCTTCTTCGCCCTCGAGGGCTCGATCATGGCGCAGGGCCTGAAACTCGGCCTGCACGTGCCGCTGCCGATCGGCTACCTGGTGTCCACGGTGATGATCTTCCCGCTGGTCATCTACGGCATGAACACCCTGGCCAAGCTGCAGGTGTGGACCACTCCGCTGTGGCTGATCCTGATGGTGCTGCCGTTCGGCTTCCTGCTGGTGCGCCACCCGGACTCGGTCGGCGCCTTCCTGTCCTACGGCGGCCAGGACGGCAAGGGCGTGAGCCTGTCCGGCGCGCTGCTGGCCGCCGGCGTCTGCCTCTCGCTCATCGCCCAGATCGCCGAGCAGATCGACTACCTGCGCTTCATGCCGCCCCGGACCCCGGAGAACGCCCGTAGGTGGTGGGGCTGGATGCTGCTGGCCGGACCCGGTTGGGTGCTCTTCGGCGCCATCAAGCAGGTGGTCGGCCTGTTCCTGGCGGTCTACCTGATCGCGAATCTGCCCGGCGCGCAGAACATCGCCAACCAGCCGGTGCACCAGTTCCTCGAGATCTACCGCGACATGATG
Organism: Nocardia sp. NPDC046763; assembly: GCF_040645495.1. Lineage (NCBI taxonomy): Bacteria > Bacillati > Actinomycetota > Actinomycetes > Mycobacteriales > Nocardiaceae > Nocardia > Nocardia sp. NPDC046763. The sequence goes on from NZ_JBEYYI010000044.1 coordinate 16,661, forward strand.
CCGTCCTGGCTGGCCATGACCCTGGCCGTGGCGCTGGTCGTCATCAGCCAGATCAAGATCAATGTGACCAATGCGTATTCGGGTTCGCTGGCGTGGACCAACTCCTTCACTCGCGTCACCAAGACCTACCCGGGCCGCATCGTCTTCCTCGGCCTGAACCTGGCCATCGCGTTGATCCTGATGGAAGCCAACATGTTCGACTTCCTCAACAACATCCTCGGCTTCTACGCAAACTGCGGCATCGCCTGGATCGTCACCGTCGCAACGGATATCGCGATCAACAAGTACGTGCTGAAGATCTCGCCCAAGGAGCCGGAGTTCCGGCGCGGCATGCTCTACGACTTCAACCCGGTCGGCCTGGTCGGTTTCGGGCTGTCGGCGGTGCTGTCGATCATGACCTTCTTCGGCATCTTCGGCGAGACCCTGAAACCGTACTCGCCCATTGTGGCCGTGGTGGTTTCGTTCCTGGCGACCCCGCTGACCGCGATCCTCACCAAGGGCGAGTACTACCTGCGCCGCGACCACGACGGCATCGAGCTGCCCATGTTCGACGAGCACGGCAACCCGTCGGGGGAGACCCTCACCTGCGCCGTCACCGGCATGGAATTCGAGCGCCCCGACATGATCGCCTCGGCGGTCCCGGGACCCGAGGGCGAGATCCAGTACATCAGCTCGCTGGCGCTCTCGACGGACAAGACCGGCACTCATGTCCTGCCGTCGAAATAGCTGCTACACAGGCGGTTTCCGATCCGAGAGACCGTGCATGAAGATGTAGCAACCCGGGATATGGGGTGCGCCCTCGGCCGCGAATTTCGCTTGATACTCCGAGGGCGACATCCCCACCAGCTCGGTGAATTTGCTGCTGAACGACCCGAGACTGCTGTAGCCGACGAGCATGCAGGCCTCGGTCACCGTCACGTTGGTGGCGCGCAACAGATCCTGTGCCCGCTCGATCCGGCGCTCGGCCAGATACACCGCGGGCGTCTTGCCGTATGTCGCCGCGAAACATCGCAGGAAGTGAAACTTCGACACCCCCGCGGCCGCCGCCAGACTGTCCAGATCCAACGGCTCCGCGTAGTGCCGGTCGGCCAGATCCCGCGCTCGCCGCAGATGCGGCAGCAGCCCTTCGGGAACCGGCCGGGCGCTCACGAGAACGGCTGGATCTTGTCGATACGCAGAGAGGCCCGGCCCGCACCCCGCCACAGCCGGGCGGTCAGGTCCACGTCCTCGTCGGTGACCAGATTGCCCATCACCCGGACCGCGGTGCGCTGCAACAGCTTCGACCGCATCATCGGCGGCCCGCCCAGCGGCACCGTGCGCGGGTGGGTGGCCAGCCCCGCCAGCCGCCGCGCCACCGAATAGGTGCGGCCGTAGCGTTCCCGCAGCAGCTCCGGCCAGATATGGGTCAGATCGTGCTGGTCCAGGATTCCGGCGAGCATGTGCCCGCCCTCCAGACCGTAGTCGATGCCCTCGCCATTGAGCGGGTTCACGCATCCGGCCGCGTCGCCCACCAGCGCCCAGTTGCGCCCGGCCAGATTCGACACCGCGCCGCCCATGGGCAGCAGCGCCGACGCCACCGCCCGCGCCTCGCCCTCGAATCCCCACTCCGCGCGGCGTTCCGAAACATAGTGCTGCAGCAGTGGTTTCAAGGCGATATGCGACGGACGCTTTTCGGTGGCCAGCGAGCCGACGCCGATATTCACCTCGCCATTGCCGAGCGGGAAAACCCAGCCGTATCCGGGAATCAATTCCCCGTTCGCACTCCGCAATTCGAGATGTGAGGTGATCCACTCGTCGTCACTGCGCTCGGACTTGATGTAGGCGCGCGCCGCGGTCCCGTACGCGTACCGGCGATGCCAGGTGCGGCCCAGCAGTTTTCCGACGGGGGAGCGTACGCCGTCGGCGACGATGAGGATGTCGCACGACACCGCCCGCAGGCCGGCGTCGGTCTTGACGGTCACCCCGGTGACCCGGTCGCCCTCGCGGGCCACCTCCACCACTTTGACCCCGTCCACCATCCGCACGCCGGACTTGATCGCGGTCTCGCGCAGCTTGTCGTCGAGTTCGGTTCGCGGAACGGCGCTTCCATAGCTGGGGAACGACCCGTCCGGCCAGGGCAGCAGCGCCTCCCGCCCGAACCCGGCCATCCGCAGGCCGCGATTGACCGTGTGCGCCCGCACCCAGTCGCCCAGCCCGAGATGCTCGAGTTCGGCGGTGGCACGCGGGGTCAGCCCGTCACCGCAGGTCTTGTCGCGCGGGAACACCGCGGAATCGGTCAGCAGCACATCCCGGCCCATCCGCGCGGCCCAGGCGGCCGCCGCAGACCCGGCAGGCCCCGCCCCGACCACCAGGACCTCGGCGTGCGCCGGCAGAGCGGTGTCTGATTTGGCCTCCGTTTCGCTCCGGGCGGGTGCTGTGTCTAATTTGCCTCCGCTGCGCTCCGGCGGGTTCGCGGCCCTGGAGGTCTCGTTCTTCCCTCCCTCCGCTCCTCCGCTGCGCTCCCCCGCTCCGCTCAGTCCAGAACGAGACGGGCCGCGAACCTGCAGGCGCGGCATACTCGGGTCGTCATCCGGTGAGCGCATGGCGTCAATACTTGCAGCACATCACAATCGCTGTCGACGCGGTCCGCCTCCACCGCGGATCCCCCAACACGGACTGACTGCCCGAACAAGATCCGCCCAAAGGTTCGCGGCCGTCTCGATTCTGGACCGCGGCTGGAATAGACCTCCGCCTTGGAGCGGGGGAGCGAAGCGGAGGAGCGGAGGAGGGAAGAATCGAGACTTCAGGTCCGCGAACCTCGCCCGGAGCGAAGCGGAGGGCAATCGAACACAGTGTTTCGTGCGTCGCACTACGGTGGTGTCCATAGGGGGTGATCGGTCCACACGCTAGGTTCTTTGGCGTGGGGTCGGACGCGGCACTGGGAGATGAAATGAGCGCATCAGCTGTGAGCGAGGAGAGCACCGTGGTCGCGGGGGTGGATCTGGGCGATCCCGAGCTCGCGGCGACCGTGCGCAAGGGCCTGATCGAGGTCGAGGATCTGCTGATCACCGAGCTGTCCGACGGCGAGGAGTTCCTGCAGGAAGCGGCGCTGCATCTGGCCAAGGCCGGCGGTAAGCGGTTCCGTCCCCTGTTCACCATCCTGACCGGTCAGCTGGGCCCCGACCCGACCAGCCCCGACCTGGTCACCGCCGGCACCGTGGTGGAGCTCGTGCACCTGGCCACCCTGTACCACGACGACGTCATGGACGAGGCGTCCATGCGCCGCGGCGCGCCCAGCGTGAACTCGCGCTGGGGCAACAGCGTCGCCATCCTGGCCGGCGACTACCTGTTCGCCCACGCGTCGCGACTGGTCTCCACCCTCGGCCCGGACGCGGTCCGCATCATTGCCGAGACCTTCGCCGAGCTGGTCACCGGCCAGATGCGCGAGACCATCGGCGCCCGGCAGTCCCAGGACCCGGTCGAGCACTACCTGCGCGTGGTCTGGGAGAAGACCGGTTCGCTGATCGCCGCCGCCGGCCGTTTCGGCGGCACCTTCTCCGGCGCGGATCGCGACCACGTGGAGCGGCTGGCCCGCCTCGGCGACGCCGTGGGCACGGCCTTCCAGATCGCCGACGACATCATCGACATCTCCTCGGTGTCCGAGCAGTCCGGCAAGACCCCCGGCACCGACCTGCGCGAGGGCGTCCACACCCTGCCGGTCCTCTACGCCCTGCGCGACGAGGGCGCCGAGGGCGACCGCCTGCGCAAGCTGCTGGCCCGCCCGCTGGAGACCGACGCCGAGGTCGACGAGGCCCTGTACCTGCTGTCCCGCTCCCGCGGCCTGGTGCTGGCCAAGGAGAAGCTGCACGGCTACGCCGACATCGCCCACGCCGAACTTTCGGCTCTCCCCGCCGGCCCGGCCAACGAGGCCCTCGAGCACCTGGTCCGCTACACCATCGAACGCGTCGGCTGATCCGAAACCCATCAGTCGAACAACTGGGAACTTCAACGCGGCTCGAGATCGTTGACCTGGTGTAACGGAACGACTGATTTGGTGAGGATCCGGGTAACTCACCGGGTACGCCCAGAACTGGTTCGGTGCCCAGCGTGAGTCCGGTTGCCAAGTCTCCGGGCACCCAACTGCCGGCAAAAGTCGCGGAGAGGCGGGTAAGCATGCATGGGCACGGGTATGCGAACGGGTTGAAGACGTTCGGGCTGCTGGTAGGGATGTCGGCGCTGATCGTGTTCGCGGGAGCGATGTTCCGCAATCCCACGATCCTGATCCTGTCGATCGTGCTGGCCCTGGGCATGAACGCCTACGCCTACTTCAACAGCGACAAGCTGGCGTTGAAGGCCATGCACGCGCAGCCGGTGACGGAGCTGGAAGCCCCGGCCATGTATCGCATCGTGCGCGAGTTGGCCACGGCCGCACGGCAACCCATGCCGCGCCTCTACATCAGCCCCACCAATGCGCCGAATGCCTTTGCCACCGGCCGCAATCCGCGCAATGCCGCGGTCTGCTGCACTACCGGCATCCTGCAGCTCCTCGACGAGCGGGAACTGCGCGCGGTGCTGGGGCACGAACTGTCGCACGTCTACAACCGCGACATCCTGATCTCGTCGGTGGCCGGCGCGCTCGCCTCGGTCATTTCCGGCCTGGCGAACCTGGCCTTCTTCGCGGGCGCCTTCGGCGGCAGCCGGGACGGCGAGGGCCCGAATATCATTGGCATCCTGCTGGTTTCGCTGCTGGGCCCGATCGCGGCCTCGCTCATCAAACTCGCCGTCTCCCGCTCCCGGGAGTACCAGGCCGACCAGGACGGCGCCGAACTCACCGGCGACCCGCTGGCCCTCGCGTCGGCCCTGCGCAAGCTGGAACGCGGCACCCAGGCCGCCCCGCTGCCCCCCGAACCCCAGCTGACCGCTCAGTCGCACCTGATGATCGCCAACCCGTTCCGCAACGGCGATCGGATGGCCCGCTGGTTCTCCACCCACCCCCCGATGGCGGACCGTATCGCCCGCCTCGAGGAGATGGCTGGTGGAAACCGCAATTACTAGCGGTAGTTCACGAACTGCAGGGCGATATCGAAGTCGCCGCCCTTCAGCAGCGAGATGACCGCCTGCAGATCGTCGCGGCTCTTGCTGCTGACCCGCAGTTCCTCGCCCTGGATCTGCGCCTTGACGCCCTTGGGGCCTTCGTCGCGGATCTTCTTGGCGATCTTCTTCGCATTCTCCGTGGTGATGCCCTGCACCAGGGTTCCTGTGATCTTGTACACCTTGCCGGAGGCCTGCGGATCACCCGCGTCGAACGCCTTGAGTGAGATGTCGCGGCGAATCAGCTTCTCCTTGAACACATCCAGGGCGGCCTTGACGCGATCCTCCGACTCGGCGCTGAGGATGATCTTCTCCTCGCCCGACCATTCGATGCTCGCACCGGTGCCCCGGAAGTCGTAGCGCTGGCTCAGCTCCTTGGCGGCCTGGTTCAGGGCGTTGTCCACCTCCTGGCGATCGATCTTGCTGACGACATCGAACGACGAATCCGCCACACTCTTCTCCTGTCCGAGACTCGGATATTCGGGATGTTCCACGCCGACGCTAGCCCCTTCGGCATGGCTGTATCCAGCCGGTTTGCATTCCGGGCGTGGGTTCGTTGTATTCTGCTGGAGCGCTGCAAGGCGTACCCCGGCGGATTGCCCGAGCGGCCAAAGGGAGCTGACTGTAAATCAGCCGCGTAATGCTTCGGAGGTTCAAATCCTTCATCCGCCACCAGAGAGCCCCGTGGATAAGAGTCCACGGGGCTCTTTTTTGGCCTCCGCTTCGCTTCGGCGGGTTCGCGGCCCTGCAAGCTCGATTCTTCCCTCCTCCGCTCCTCCGCTTCGCTCCCCCGCTCCGTCAGTCCAGAATCGAGCCGGGCCGCGAACGTTTGGGTGGCCGCTCCGTCCGCTTCGCTCCCGCGCTTCGTCGGTCCGGAATTGAGCCGGGCTGCGAACCTTTGGGTGGCTCAAAACTGCTCTGACCACACGGTTTGGATAGTCGGCGAGGATGTGTGTAATCTCGTTCAAGTCGTCAGCGCCCCGGCCGAGACCGGAGCAAGACAGACACGCCCCCTTAGCTCAGTCGGCAGAGCGTTTCCATGGTAAGGAAAAGGTCAACGGTTCGATTCCGTTAGGGGGCTCGCCGGATTGCCGGTGGTGACCGACTCGGCGTCTCGTTGCAGGACCCGGGACCTTCCCGCCGTCAGTACCGACAACAGATGGCGGTGTAGCTCAGTCGGTAGAGCAAACGACTCATAATCGTTGTGTCGCCGGTTCAAGTCCGGCCATCGCTACATACTGATATCCCAATCAGGCTGACCGGAAAGAAGGCAATCGTGGCCGCGAAGTCCACTGATATCCGGCCAAAGATCACCTTGGCCTGCGAGCAGTGCAAGCACCGCAACTACATCACCAAGAAGAACCGGCGCAACGACCCGGACCGCCTCGAGCTGAAGAAATTCTGCCCGAACTGCGGTACCCACCGGGCGCACCGAGAGTCTCGCTAACTTAAACCCGCGCGATCTACCGCGTGGATGACAGTGCCGGATCGGCAGGTCACTTAGTCTCTTAGAAAGAGACAGTGGCGCCGGTCCGGCATTTGGCGTATATAGCGGTGGTTCAGCGCTCTCGCCCGATCCCGTTCCGGGGATCAGATAGGGACTTCCTGCCGTGACGAGCAACATCGACATTGACACCGAGGCCGACATGGTCGATTCCAGCGAGGTCTTCGACCCCGCCGCACACGCTGCCGCCATGGTCGGCCACCACTACCGCGTCGACGACTACTACGAGGTCGGTCGCGAGAAGGTGCGTGAGTACGCCCGCGCGGTGCAGGACTACCACCCGGTCCACTGGGACGAGGACATCGCCAAGAGCCACGGTCACGACGGGCTGGTCGCCCCCCTCACCTTCATCTCGCTGGTCGGAATCCTGGCCCAGCGCAGGCTCTTCGAGCAGATCATCACCGGCTACGACCTGAGCCAGATCATGCAGACCGATCAGATCCTGGAGTTCCACCGGCCCATCCGGGCCGGCGACCAGCTGTCCTGCATCGTCTACCTGCACTCCTTCCGGCAGGCCTTCGGCGGCGACATCATCGTCACCCGCAACGATGTGGTCGCCCAGAACGACGAGCTGGTCCTCACCACCTACACCACCCTCATCGGCCGCAGCGGCGGTGACATCGATCCCAATATGGGTGCCGCCGTACGCAACGTGCTCATGCACGGCGTCGGCCCGGAGGAGCGTCCGGAGCACCACCCGCGCACCGCCGACGTGCCGCCGCCCCCGCCGCCGGCCGAGATCGCGACCACCGGCACGATCGTCGCGAGCAAGCACGTCCGCCGCTTCGAGGATGTGACCGTCGGCGCCGAACTGCCCGCGCGCGTGGTTCGTCTCACCCGCGGTGATCTGGTGAACTACGCCGGCGTCTCCGGCGACGCCAACCCGATCCACTGGAGCGACGATGTCGTGAAGCTGGTCGGCCTGGAAAACGTTGTGGCGCACGGCATGCTGACCATGGGCCTGGGCGGCGGCTTCGTCACCTCGTGGCTCGGCGACCCGGGCGCGGTCAAGGAGTACAACGTCCGCTTCACCAGCCCCGTCTACGTCCCGATCGACCGTCCCGCGGAGATCGAGTACACCGGCAAGGTCAAGTCCGTAGACCCGGAGACCCGCACCGCCGTCGTCGCCATCGTGGCGAAGTCGGAGGGGCGCAAGATCTTCGGCCGCGCCACCGCAACGGTGCAGCTGGCCTGACTCTCGACCCGAGGTACGCTGCGACACCCCGATTGGCGGTCGCCACGCGGGGTAACGTACACTCGGGAATCTGGGGTCACCAGCCGATGCGCGCTGCTCCGAGGAGCGGCGCGCGTGTTGTGTGAAAACCCGTGTACAACTGAATAGAACAGTGGCTGGATTCGTTACCCCGTCCAGCCGAAGGGGCGTAGCTCAACTGGCAGAGCAGCGGTCTCCAAAACCGCAGGTTGCAGGTTCAAGTCCTGTCGCCCCTGCCCTGGATGCCGACGTAGAGAGGATCGACGTGAGCGACGAGCGGGACACTCGCCACGAAGATGGCGATGACACCGCCGCGGTGGCTCGGCCGAGCGGCAAGCGGTCCGCCCGGCGCACGCGCGCCGCGTCGTCGAGCGCCGTCGCGACGATCGACCGACCGTCGGACTCGACCAAGGCAACCACCAAGCAGTCCGGCAAGGACAAGAAGGCCGGGCGAGGCGGTACGGGCAATCCGTTCAAGCGCCTGGTGAAGTTCCTCAAGGAAGTCATCGCGGAACTTCGCAAGGTCATCTGGCCCAACCGCAAGCAGATGGTCACCTATACGAGCGTTGTCCTGGTGTTCGTGATTTTTATCGTCGCGTACATCAGCGGGTTGGATCTGGCGTTCATCAAGGGTGTCAACTGGCTCTTCGGCTAGGCGGCACGATGACCGCATCTGACCGTCGCGGCCGGTGAGCGGCCCCCCGGGCAGAGGCGGGGAGCGGGACCATCCGCCGGGCGTATTGTCCCGGCGCGCAGAGGATTACGTGACGACTAAGGAAGCGAGTGCCCCAGTGAGCACCCCGGAGAACGGCACAACCGAGGAATTCCCGGTGGATGACGTGGTGATCGAAGAGACCACCGCGGACGTCGAGGACGCTGAGGGCTTCGCCGACGAGGCCGAGACTTTTGCCGCCGACGCGGAGGCTGGCGAGTTCGCCGCCGATGCCGAGGAGGACGAGCCCGCCCGCCCCGCCGCCGAGCTCTCCGACGAGCCCGCCGATCCGGTCGCCGAGATGACGGCCGCGCTCCGGCGCGCGCCCGGTGACTGGTACGTCGTCCACTCCTACGCCGGCTACGAGAACAAGGTGAAGACCAATCTCGAGACCCGCGTGCAGAACCTTGGTCTCGAGGACTACATCTTCCAGGTCGAGGTGCCGACCGAAGAGGTCACCGAGATCAAGAACGGCCAGAAGAAGAACGTCAACCGCAAGGTGTTGCCGGGCTACATCCTGGTCCGCATGGAGCTGAACGACGAGTCCTGGGGCGCGGTGCGCAACACCCCCGGTGTCACCGGTTTCGTCGGCGCCACCTCGCGGCCCTCGCCGCTCACCATTCCCGAAGTGGTGAAGTTCCTGGTCCCGGCCGCGCAGCAGAAGAAGGCCGCCCCGGCCGCCGCCGCTGCCGCCGCCGCGGCCCCCGGCGAGGCCCCGATCGTGAAGCCGGTCATCGAGGTCGACTTCGAGGTCGGCGAGTCGGTGACCGTCATGGACGGCCCGTTCGCGACCCTCCCGGCCAGCATCTCCGAGGTCAATGCCGAGCAGCAGAAGCTCAAGGTGCTGGTCTCGATCTTCGGCCGCGAGACTCCGGTCGAACTGGGTTTCACGCAGGTCGCCAAGATTTAAGTGCGTCAGGGCGGTGGCCCGGCCCTCTTCCGGGCCGGTGTCACCGCCTTTTTCGCGTTCGCATAGACTTGACGGGTTGTGCCGCGGGCGTCCGCGCCCGGGCGCACGGTCCGGAGAAGGCTTACGGGAATCCGTAAGGAACCTAACCCAAGGAAGAAAGATGCCCCCGAAGAAGAAGAAGGTCGCTGGGCTCATCAAGCTCCAGATCCAGGCCGGCCAGGCCAACCCGGCTCCGCCGGTCGGTCCGGCGCTGGGTCAGCACGGCGTCAACATCATGGAGTTCTGCAAGGCGTACAACGCGGCGACCGAGTCGCAGCGTGGCAACGTCATCCCGGTCGAGATCACGGTCTACGAAGACCGCTCGTTCGACTTCAAGCTGAAGACGCCGCCCGCCGCGCGTCTGCTGCTGAAGGCCGCCGGTGTGCAGAAGGGCTCCGCCGAGCCGCACCGCACCAAGGTCGCGCAGATCACCATGGACCAGGTCCGTGAGATCGCCAAGACCAAGCAGGAAGACCTGAACGCCAACGACATCGACGCCGCGGCGAAGATCATCGCTGGTACCGCCCGTTCGATGGGTATCACCATCACGGAGTAGGGCTCTCCGCGGCGAGCGTGTCAGGCCCGGAGGCAGCAGTCTGCGTAATCCTGTAGGGCCCGCGATCGCCGCAGTTGGATCAGAGCTCTTGTGGAAGGGACCGCCTGTCCCGCACCACTTCTGACTTAGACAAGGACAGAGAATCATGGCAAAACGAAGCAAGGCTTATCTCGAGGCGGCCGCCAAGGTCGACCGCGCCGCGCTCTACGCTCCGCTGGCCGCCGCGCGCCTGGCGAAGGAGACTGCGACCACCAAGACCGACGCGACCGTCGAGGTCGCGGTCCGTCTGGGCGTCGACCCCCGCAAGGCCGACCAAATGGTCCGTGGCACCGTCAACCTGCCGCACGGCACCGGTAAGACCGCCCGCGTCATCGTGTTCGCGGTCGGCGACAAGGCCGCCGAGGCCGAGGCCGCCGGTGCGGACGCCGTGGGCGCCGAGGACCTGATCGAGCGCATCCAGGGCGGCTGGCTGGAGTTCGACGCCGCGATCGCCACCCCGGACCAGATGGCCAAGGTCGGTCGTATCGCTCGCGTGCTGGGCCCGCGTGGCCTGATGCCGAACCCGAAGACCGGCACCGTCACCCCCGATGTGACCAAGGCTGTCAACGAGATCAAGGGCGGCAAGATCAACTTCCGCGTCGACAAGCAGGCCAACCTGCACTTCGTGATCGGCAAGGCTTCCTTCGACGAGAAGAAGCTGGCCGAGAACTACGGCGCCGCGCTCGACGAGATCCTGCGTGTCAAGCCCTCCACTGCGAAGGGCCGCTACGTCAAGAAGGTGACGTTCTCGACCAACACCGGACCGGGCATCCCGGTGGATCCGAACCGCACCCGCAACTTCGCCGAGGAAGACTGATTCCTCGACGCGGTAACGCGTAGCAACGCTTGAAGCCCGAAGGGCCGGTACGAATCTCGTACCGGCCCTTCGCTTTGTTCGTCAGAGGTCACTGGGGTTGCAGAGGGCGCGGCCGGGATTCAGCCGAGCTTGCCGCTGCCGCTGGCGAGATTATCGAGAGCCACGCAGACCGGGCGGGGGTCGGGCTGGGAACCGGCGTAGATGCCGCAGACGAGAAGGTAGACAACACCCACCGGGAGGGCGAGGATCTGGCCGGAGCCGGACGCGGAGCCCGAGTCGGCGACGGGCTGCGGGGCGGGAGCGGGGGCTGCGATCGCGGGGGCGACGGCCACGCTCGCGAGAGCTGCGGAAAGTGCCACTGTGGCAAGCGTTTTGGTGAGAATTCGGCTCATGGTGTTACTTCCTGTATTGCAATCGGAGGTTGGAGTTGCCGACGGCCGGGTTGGAGACGGCCGGGTGAGGCAGTGAGGGTTACGCGTTCCGGCCCAGGTTGTTCACAGGTCGCCGAGGTGGCAGATCGAACTACCGGTGGATATGGCGCAGAGCAATCCGTACAGCGGGTTGATGACTGCGGCCGAGCCCGATTGGAGTGCCGAGGATCCGGTCTGGATCAGTGACGAACCGGATCCGGTTCCGGGCGTCGGGGTGTCGGCGGTGGCGGGGGCGGCGGCCATGCCTGCGATGGCGGTGGAAAGTGCCACTGCGGCAAGGGCTTTGGCGAGTATTCGGCTCATGGCGACTCCTCTGGGGTGAGTTCGCCGTACTCTAACGGGGGGATTGTTCTTTCTGAAATACCCCAGTTTCGCAGTCTTGTAGCGGAGCTTCGGAGCATCGCTTCCCGGGGTCGTGCCCCCGTTTTGGCAGATAGATGCACGTCCGCTATATTGGACGACGGTCATCGACGTGCTCCTCGGAGCATGCAGTCGGTGATCACCCCCAAATCGTTCTACCGAAGACCGTTGGTTGCCGCCGTCAGGCGGCTGAAGGTCCGGCGATATTGCCGGCGGCCCACGCAGGGAGAGCCGAGGTCGGGAAACCCGCGAGAAATCGCGACTGTTTCTTGTGCGCCCCGGGACCACCTTGCGTCCGGGGCGTTTGCTTTGTCGCCGGCCCCTGTGGCGGAACTCGGTAGTTCATACGAGAACCGACCATCCAGAGAGGAGGCGAAGTATGGCAAAGGCTGAGAAGGTCACCGCGGTTGCGGAGATCACTGAGCAGTTCAAGTCGTCCACCGCGACTGTCGTCACGGAATACCGTGGCCTGTCCGTCGGCAAGATCACTGAGCTGCGTCGTGCCCTCGGCGCGAACGCTACCTACTCCGTCGCCAAGAACACCCTGGTCAAGCGCGCTGCCGCCGAGGCGGGCGTGGAAGGCCTGGATGACTTGTTCGTCGGTCCGACCGCTATCACCTTCATTACGGGTGAGCCGGTCGACGCCGCGAAGGCGCTGAAGGCGTTCGCCAAGGACAACAAGGCGCTCATCATCAAGGGCGGCTACATGGACGGCGCTGCGCTGTCCGTGTCCGAGGTCGAGCGCATTGCCGACCTGGAGTCGCGCGAGGTGCTGCTGGCCAAGCTGGCCGGCGCGATGAAGGGCAACCTGTCGAAGGCTGCCGGGCTGTTCGCCGCCCCGGCCTCGCAGATCGCCCGCCTGGCCGCGGCCCTGGAGGAGAAGAAGCGCGCCGAGGGTGGCGCCGCCGAAGCTCCGGCCGCAGACGCCGAATAAGTCACTACCCCAAACCTCTTCGTCGCCGTTCGCGCGGTGACGGAACTACCGAAAGGAAATATCAATGGCCAACGTTGATGAGCTGCTCGAGACCTTCGCCGGCATGACCCTGCTGGAGCTGTCCGAGTTCGTGAAGGCGTTCGAGGACAAGTTCGAGGTCACCGCTGCCGCTCCGGTCGCCGTCGCCGTCGCCGGTGGCGCCGCTGCTCCGGCCGAGGCCGCCGAGGAGCAGGACGAGTTCGACGTCATCCTCGAGGGTGCCGGCGACAAGAAGATCCAGGTCATCAAGGTCGTGCGCGAGATCGTTTCGGGCCTGGGCCTGAAGGAAGCCAAGGACCTGGTCGAGGGTGCCCCGAAGCCGATCCTGGAGAAGGTCGCCAAGGATGCCGCCGAGGCCGCCAAGGCGAAGCTGGAAGAGGCCGGCGCCAAGGTTTCCGTCAAGTAAGACGGGCTTGTGGCGGGGCACAGCCTCGTAACGCCTCGATTGTGAAAAGGGTGGTTCCCATTGTGGGACCGCCCTTTTCGCGTATTGTGCCGTCGTGATTGGCGCATAATCGGTAATTCGATTCGAATTTTCCTACCGACCAGTCAGGTCCCGGTGTCCGAGACGGTGTATATGCGATACAGTGACCGCACCTACTGTGATGCGCCACACCGCGCGAATTTTGTGGCCCGTAGTCACACGTAGTGCGCTCGTCGGAGAAAGTGGAGGTTGGCGTGGGCGTCGAGGTCAGAACCGAAGGCATCACGAAGTCGTTCGGTTCGCAGCGTATTTGGCAGGACGTCACGCTGACGCTGCCGCCGGGGGAAGTCAGCGCTCTGCTCGGCCCGTCGGGTACCGGTAAGTCGGTCTTCCTGAAGTCGTTGATCGGTCTGCTGCGCCCGGAGAAGGGCTCGATCTACATCGACGGCACCGACATCACCACCTGCTCGAACAAGGAGCTCTACGAGATCCGCAAGCTGTTCGGCGTCCTGTTCCAGGACGGCGCGCTGTTCGGGTCGATGAACCTGTTCGACAACACGGCCTTCCCGTTGCGTGAGCACACCAAGAAGAGCGAATCCGAGATCAAGAAGATCGTCATGGAGAAGCTCGAGCTGACCGGTCTGCTCGGCGCCGAGGGCAAGCTGCCCGGTGAGATCTCCGGTGGTATGCGCAAGCGTGCCGGCCTGGCTCGCGCGCTGGTGCTGGACCCGCAGATCATCCTCGTCGACGAGCCGGACTCCGGTCTGGATCCGGTTCGCACCACCTATCTTTCGCAGTTGTTGATCGATATCAACGCGCAGATCGACGCGACGATCCTGATCGTCACGCACAACATCAACCTGGCTCGTACGGTGCCGGACAACATCGGCATGCTGTTCCGCCGCAACCTGGTCATGTTCGGCCCGCGTGAGGTGCTGTTGACCTCGGAGGAGCCGGTGGTCAAGCAGTTCCTCAACGGTCGTATGCAGGGCCCGATCGGTATGTCCGAGGAGAAGGACGAAGCCCAGATGGCCCGCGAGCAGGCCATGTTCGACTCGGGTCACCACGCCGGTGGCGCCGAGGAGATCGAGGGCATCATCCCGCAGATGCGGGCCACCCCGGGCATGCCCGTGCGCGGGGCGGTCCACCGCCGTCGTGAGCGGGTCCGCCAGATCATGCATACGCTGCCGCCGGCCGCCCAGGAAGCCATTCGCGAGTCGATGTCGCAGAACGGCGATGATGAGGCCGACACGACGGTGATGCCCGCGTATCAGGGTGGCTATGACGCCACGGTTCGACAGAACCTGACTAACGGGTAACATACGCGGCGTGAATCCCACCCTGACGCGACTGCGCACCCCGGTCGAGTCGGGACTTGCCCAGGCCGGCAACATTTTCGCACTGTTTCTGGACGTGTTCCGGAAGACATTCCGCCGGCCCTTCCAGTGGCGGGAGTTCATCGAACAGTCGTGGTTCATCGCGAGTGTCTCGATCCTCCCTGCCGCTCTGGTGGCAATCCCGTTCGGTGCCGTGGTGGCCCTGCAGACCGGCTCGCTCATCAAGCAGCTGGGGGCGGAGAACTTCACCGGCGCGACCAGTGTTCTGGCCACCGTGCAGCAAGCTGCACCGGTCGTCACCGCGCTGATCATCGCCGGCGCCGCCGGCTCGGCCGTGGCCGCCGATCTCGGCTCGCGCACCATTCGCGAGGAGATCGACGCCATGGAGGTCCTCGGCATCGATCCCATTCAGCGCCTTGTGGTTCCGCGCGTGCTGGGCATGATGCTGGTGGCCTTCCTGCTCAACGGCATGGTCTCGGTCGTCGGCATCTGCGGCGGCTACTTCTTCAACGTCGGGCTGCAGGGCGGCACCCCGGGCGCGTACCTCGCGTCCTTCTCCGCCCTCGCGCAGATCCCCGACCTGGTCATCGGCGAGATCAAGGCCCTGATCTTCGGTGTCGTGGCCGGCGTGATCGCCGCCTACAAGGGCCTGCATCCGAAGGGGGGACCGAAAGGAGTGGGTGACGCGGTGAACCAGTCTGTGGTGATCACGTTCCTCGTTCTGTTCTTCCTGAATCTGATCCTCACCCTGATCTACCTTCAGGTCGTCCCCGCAAAGGGCGCGTGACCCATGGTTGTTTCGCAGCGCTCCACCGTTTTCTCCCGGTCGGCGCGCCGGGTCAGACCCGTGCTCATGGCGCCGGTCGACCTGGTCGACAAGGCCGGCGATCAGATGTCGTTCTACTCGCGGGCGATCGGCGCGATCCCGAAGACGATCGTGCACTTCCGCAAGGAGGTCATGCGGCTGCTGGCCGAGGTGACCTTCGGGTCGGGCGCCCTCGCGGTCATCGGCGGCACCATCGGCGTCATCGTGTTCATGTCGGCCTCGGTCGGTGTGGTCGTCGGCCTGCAGGGCTTCAAGGCCCTCGACGCCCTGGGCTCCGGTGTCCTCACCGGCTTCCTGACCGGGTACATCAATACCCGCGAGCTCGCACCACTGGTCGCGGCACTGGCACTTTCGGCGACGGTCGGCTGTGGTTTCACCGCGCAGCTGGGCGCGATGCGGATCTCCGAGGAGATCGACGCGCTCGAGGTGATGGCGGTGCCCTCGGTGCCCTTCCTGGTGACCACGCGCGCCATCGCCGGCTTCCTCGCCGTGATTCCGCTGTACGTGGTCGGCCTGCTGGGCACCTACCTGGCCTCGCGGATGATCAGCATCTACTTCAACGGGCAGTCCAGTGGTTCCTATGACCACTACTTCAGTCTGTTCCTGCCACCGGAGGACGTGCTCTATTCCTTCGTGAAGGTGCTCGTCTTCGCGTTCGTGATCATCCTGGTGCACTGCTACTACGGCTACAACGCCAGCGGCGGTCCCGCGGGCGTGGGCGTGGCCGTGGGCCGCGCGGTGCGCGCCGCCATCGTGCTGATCAACGTGCTCGATTTCTTCCTGTCCCTGGCGATCTGGGGCACGACCACGACGGTGCGGGTGGCCGGATGAGCGGTCAGGGGCCGGAGGCGGCAGCCTGCGTAACCACGCAGGCCCCCCGCTCATCCGGAATGGAGGCAGCATGAGCAACCCGCAGCGCGCGCAGGTCTGGCGTTCCACCGAGAAACTGCGCAGCCGTACCCTCGGCGTGCTCTTCTTCGTACTGGTGGCGCTGTTCCTGTGGACCACCATCGCCATCTACAACAAGCAGTTCGTGGACACCGTCCGGGTCAATCTGATCACCGACACCGTCGGAAACGCGCTGACCCGTAACGCGGATGTGAAGGTCCGCGGCGTGACCGTCGGCGAGCTGCGGTCGAGCTCCTACGACGGCAAGAACGTCACGCTGGATCTGGCCATAGACCCGGGCAAGGCCGACAAGATCCCGTCCAATGTGAAAGCCCGCCTGCTGCCCAAGACGCTGTTCGGTGAGCGCTACATCGATCTGGTGTGGCCGCAGAGCCCGCAGGGCCATCTCACCGCGGGCGTGACCCTGCAGCAGGACACCAGCGGCAACGCCGTCGAGGTGAGCCAGCTGCTGGACCACATCCTGCCGCTGCTGCAGGCGATTCCGCCGCAGTACCTGTCCTCCACGCTGGGCGCACTGTCCAATGCGCTGCAGGGGCAGGGCGAGGAGCTGGGCAGGACCATCGACCGGCTCGACGACATCGTCACCCAGGTCAACGGCGAAATGCCGACGCTGCAACAGGATCTGAAGAGCCTGGCCGACGTGGCGACCACCTACGCCGATGCCGCGCCGCAGTTGGTGTCCGCGCTGGACAACCTGCGCACCACCAATGCCACCATCGTGCAGAAGCGTTCGCAGGTCGACACCCTGCTGGCGACGCTGACCCCGAGCGCCTCGACCACCGCCGACTTCCTGGTGGCCAACCGCGACAACATTATCGACGTGGCGGCGGACTCGCGGCCCGCGCTGGAGGCGCTGGCCAAGTACTCGCCCAGCTACAGTTGCGCGCTGGCCGGTTTCGCGGAGCTGAAGCCGCGCATCGACCAGATCTTCGGTAAGGGCACCAACCTGCCGGGCTCGCGCGTGACCGTGCAGATCGTGAATCCACGCGGCCGCTACGTGCCCAACCAGGACGAGCCGCGTTGGTTCGACCCGCGTGGGCCGCTGTGCGTTCCGATGTACCCGCCGGGCACCGACCCGGGCCAGTACACCGACGGTTCCGCCAATGACGGTTCCTACCAGCCGCCGAGCCGTAATCCGGGTGACCAGAACATCGGCCGCATGCCGGAGCCGCAGAACAAGGTGTACGGCCCGCAGGCGCCGACCACCGCCTACTCGCCGCAGGAGGCTCAGGCCCTGGGTGCGATCTACGGTGCGGCACACGGAGTTTCGCCCGAACAGGTGCCCACCTGGGTGACCAAGATCGCCGCCCCGGCCTTCCGCGGCAGTGAGGTGAGCGTCAAGTGAAGGATCTGTTGCGCGGCCTCGGGCCGACGCTGACCAAACTGATCGCCTTCATTCTCGTCACGGTCTTCCTGACGGGCGTGCTGGCACTGACCATCGCCAATTACGGTGGCGGCGGTACCAAGTTCAATGCCCGGTTCACCGATGTGACCTCCCTGAACAAGGGCGACGAGGTCCGGGTGGCCGGCGTCCGGGTGGGCAAGGTGACCAATGTGTCCATCGTGGACAAGCGCCTGGCCAATGTGGAATTCGAACTGACCGACCGGGATTGGCTGCCCGCCTCCACCACCGCGACCATCAAGTACCGGAACCTGGTGGGCCAGCGCTATATCGCGCTGGAGCAGGGCACCGGGCAACAGGGCCGCAAGATGAACAAGGGCTCGACCATCCCGCTGGAGCGCACCAAGCCGGCGGTCAATCTGACCGAGCTGTTCAACGGCTTCCGGCCGCTGTTCCAGACGCTGACCCCCGAGGACGTCAACAAGCTGTCGTCCGAGATCATCCAGGTCTTCCAGGGCGAATCCGGCACCATCGCGGACCTGGTGGCCAATACCGCCTCGCTCACCAACAAGGTGGCCGACAAGGACGCGGTGATCGGTGAGCTGATCAAGAACCTGAATGCGGTGCTGGACAGCATCAATTCGCGCGGCGACCAGCTCGACCAGCTGATCGTCAACACCGAGGCGCTGGTCACCGGGCTGAACGCCGATCGCGGCACCATCGGCTCGGCGGTCACCTCGCTCGGCAACCTGGCCTCGGCCACCGCCGACCTGCTGGTCCCGGTGCGGCCGAACCTGCAGGGTGCCATCGCCGGTCTGAACCAGCTCACCGGCACTCTCAACGACCGCAAGGACGAGGTCGACGAGGGGCTGACCAACCTGCCCATCAAGATGGAGAAGCTCGGTCGAGCGGCGTCCTACGGTTCCTGGTTCCAGTTCTATCTGTGCGGCATCGACATCGTCGCCGGACCGGGCACCAAGGACGCGCCGCAGCTGAACTTCCCGCCCGCACTGCAGAATATGCCGACTGTGAACCAGCCGATCTACACGAATCCGGCCCCGCGCTGCCATGGGAAGGGAGGCCGCTGATGGACGACCGCGCTGTATTGGGCAAGCGCAGTCCGGCGTTCATGGGTGGGCTGGGCCTGATCCTGGTGCTGCTGGTGACCCTGTCCGCGTTCAACCTGGACAAACTGCCGATCATCGGGGCAGGCATCAAGTACACCGCCGAGTTCTCCGAGGCCGCGGGCCTGAAGAAGGGCAACGAGGTGCGCATCGCCGGCGTCAAGGTCGGCGCGGTGTCCGATGTCCGCCTCGACGGCGACAAGGTGTTGGTGGACTTCCGCACCCAGGACGCCTGGGTCGGTGACGAGACCACCGCCTCGATCCAGATCAAGACCCTGCTCGGGCAGAAGTACCTGGCGCTGGATCCCAAGGGCACCAAGGTCCTCAACCCCTCGGACCGGATCCCGCTCTCGCGCACCGTGTCTCCCTACGACGTGGTGGACGCGTTCAGCGACGCCGCCAAGAACATCGAGCAGACCGACACCGCGCAGCTGGCGAAGAGCTTCACCGTGCTGTCGGACGCCTTCTCGGCCACCCCGCCGGAACTGCGCAGCTCGATCGACGGCGTCGCCCGGCTCTCGGAGACCCTGGCCAAGCGTGACGATCAGCTCAAGAAGCTGTTCGAGGCCACCAAGACCACCACCAAGGTGCTGGCCGACCGCAATCAGGAGTTCGAGCGGCTCATCTCCAACGGCGGCGAGCTGCTGGCCGAGTTGAACGTGCGTCAGCAGGCCATCCACCAGCTGCTCACCGGCGCGAAAACCGTTGCGGCGGAACTGACCGCGCTGGTCAAGGACAACGAGGCCCAGATCGGCCCGGCGCTGACCAACCTCAACAAGACCATCGACCTGCTCAACGACCACCAGGCCGACCTGTCCAAGACCCTCACGCTGGCCGCGCCCTTCTACGGGCTCTACTCCAACGTGCTGGGCAACGGCCGCTGGTTCGACTCGGTCATCACGAACCTGATTCCGCCCGCGCTGCCGGACATCCCGGGTGACCGCCAGCCGATCCGAAAGATGGGAGGTTAACTCGTGGCGAGTAATCCGCTGACCTTCCTGCGTGGCACCAGCACCAAGAGCAAGATCATCGCCGGAGTGACCGTCCTGGCGGTGGTGCTCGCTGGCGTCGCATGGTGGAGCTTCGATCGGCTCAACACCACCACCATCACCGCGTACTTCGACAAGTCCATCGGCATCTACAAGGGTTCCGACGTGCGCGTCCTGGGCGTGCCGGTGGGCCGGGTGGATTCGGTGGACCCGCAGGGCGACGTGGTCAAGGTCGTCATGAAGGTCGACCGCGGCTACGACATCCCCGCCGACGCCAAGGCCGCCCAGATCACCCCCTCGGTGGTGTCGGACCGGTACATCCAGCTCGCGCCCGCCTACAAGGGCGGACCGAAGATGGCCCGCAACGCCACCATTCCGAAGGACCGCACCGCTACCCCGGTCGAGGTTGACCGGCTATACAACAGCATCACCGAACTGTCGAAGGCACTCGGCCCGGAGGGCGCGAACAAGCCCGACGGCGCCACCGGCGAAGGCGCGCTGAACCAGCTGGTGCGCACCGGCGCGGCGAACCTCGCCGGCAACGGCGACGCGCTGGGCAACAGCTTCACCCAGCTGTCCAAGGCCGCGCACGTGCTCTCCGATTCGCGCACCGACATTTTCGATACGGTCAAGAACCTGCAGACCTTCGTGCAGACCCTGGCCGACAACGACGCCCAGGTGCGGACCTTCAACACCCAGCTGGCCTCGCTGGCCGGGTTCCTGTCCGACGAGCGCCAGACCCTCGGCCAGGCGCTGAACCTGCTGTCGGTCGCGCTCGGCGACGTGGCCCGGTTCATCGACAACAACCGGGACCTGGTGCAGTCCAACGCCGATGCGCTGACCAAGCTCACCCAGACCCTCGCCGACCAGCGCGACGACCTGGCCAAGGCGCTGCCGCTCATCCCGACCGCGCTGAGCAACCTGGTCAACGTGCACAACGGTGAGTCCGGCACGCTCGACATGCGCCCCAACTTCACCGACCTGCAGGATCCCTTCGGCGTCATCTGCAAGATGCTGGACCTGGGCAAGCTGCGTCCCGGCGACCCCAAGTTCGACGCCATCTCGCGTCAGCTGCAGCCGATCCTGAACAACTGCAAGGTGATCACCGATCAGCTCACCGCGGGCGTGAAGACACCCTCGCTGGTGCTGCCCTTCGGCATCCTCAGCGGCGAGAACGAACAACACAACACGGTCCCCGGTACCGTCCCCGGCAATCCGTCCGACCAGCTGCCGCCGTCGCAGCAGGAAGGTGGGCAGCGATGAGCGCCAACCGGATTCGCGGCGGCCGGGTCCGGCGCACCGCCCTCCTGGCCACCTCGCTGGGCGCGGTGACGCTGATGGCGGCCGGCTGCGGTGCGGACAGCATTCCGCTGCCCGGCGGCCCGGATATCGGCAAACACCCGCTGCACCTCGACATCCGCTTCTCCGACGTGCTGGATCTGGTCTCGCAGTCGTCGGTGAAGGTGGACGGTGTCGCCGTGGGCCGGGTCGACAAGATCCGCATCGCCCCCGACAACGCCTGGGAAGCCAGCGTGCAGGTGCTCGTCAACGACAGCGTGAACCTGCCCGCCAATGCCCACGCAGAGGTCAAGCAGACCAACCTGCTGGGTGAGAAGTACATCGAACTGTCCGCTCCCCCGCAGGGCGCCGATTCCGCGCGGTTGAAGGACGGCGCCAGGATCCCGGTCGAGAACACCCGCACCGCCACCGAGGTGGAGCAGGTGCTGGGCGCGCTGTCGCTGCTGCTCAACGGCGGCGGCGTGGCGCAGCTGCAGCCGATCGTGGTGGAACTCAACAAGACTCTGGGCGGCCGCGAGGGCAAGGTCCGGGACCTGCTGAGCCAGGCCAACACCCTGATCAAGGGCCTCGACGACCAGGTCGACAACATCACCCGCGCACTGGACAGCCTCGACACGCTGACCAGCCGGGTGGGACAGCAGACCACCCAGATCTCCAAGATCCTCGACGAGCTACCGGGCGGCATCAAGATCCTCAACGAGCAACGGCCGCAGCTGATTCAGCTGCTGGGCCAGCTGGATCGGGTGGGGCAGGCCGGATTCGACGTGCTCAACAAGTCCAAGGACAACCTGATCACCGACCTGTCCTCGCTGCGGCCCACGCTGCAGGCGCTGGGTTCGTCGGCGGGTGACCTGGTGACCGCGTTCCCGCTCATCCCGACCTACCCGTTCCCGGACGAGGCCATCAAGTCCGCGTTCGGCGGTCAGGTCAACACTTGGCTCTCGGTGGACCTGCAGATCGGGACCCTGCTGTCGAATCTCGGTGTGGGCAAACAGGATCCGCAGTACGTGCCGCCCGAGGGCCGCCAGGTCAACGTGGATCCGACCAACCCGTACTACAACGGCAACGGGCCGCGCGGCGGCTGGCCGACCGTCTCGCTGCTGCCGCTGCCGCCCACCGTGGCGCGGCCGATCGGGCAGCCGGGACCGACCGATCCGCTGGGATCGATTCTCGAGCAGCTGGGAGTGGGTGGTCCGCGATGACTCGTCTGGTGCGTAATCAGCTGATCGCCTTCGCGGTCATCGCGGTGCTCGGCGTCGTGTTCGTCGGCGCCAAGTACGTGCGGCTGGACAATATGCTCGGCTTCGGGCTGTACAAGGTGAAGGTGGAGGCCGCCGAAACCGGCAACCTGTCCAAAGGTGCGGAGGTCACCTACCGCGGCGTTCCGGTGGGCCGGGTCGGCGACCTCGACGTCACCTCCGACGGCGTGCTCATCACCCTGGAGATGAACTCCGGCAAGCCCAAGGTCCCCGCCAACGCCAAGGCGGTGGTCGCCGACCGCTCCGCCATCGGTGAGCAGTACGTGGACCTGCAGCCCACCAGCGACGGCGGGCCGTACCTGAAGGACGGCTCGGTCATCGTCGGCGCGCAGCTGCCCGTCCACGTCGAGGAGCTGCTCTCCAGCGTGGACCACTTCGCCAGCACCACCGACCTGAAGGCGCTGTCCACCACCATCACCGAGCTGGGCAAGGCCTTCGACGGCAAGGGTGACGACCTCAAGATCCTGGTCGACTCGCTCAACAAGTTCACCGCCACCGCCAGTGGCGACAACCTGCAGCAGACCCTGGCGCTGATCCGCTCCGCCCGCACCGTGCTGGGCACCCAGGCCGAGCAGTCCCCGGCGATCCTGCAGTTCAGCGACGGCCTCGACAAGCTCACGGCGCAGCTGAAGTCCAACGACCCGGACATCCGCCGGCTGATCGGCACCGGCACCGACGCGGGTTCGGCGATCCAGCATCTGCTCACGGAGAGCGGCCCGGCCCTCACCAAGGACCTCACCAACCTGCGCACCCTGCTGCTGGCCGTCTCGCCGAAGTTCTACGCCCTCGGTCCGGTGCTGCAGATGCTGCCGCTGCTGCCGCTGGGTGGCTCGTCCACCGCGCCCGGTGACGGCACCACCCACTTCGGCCTGGTGCTGGAGACCAACAACCCGCCCGCCTGCACCCTGGGATACGAAGGCACGCAACGGATTCTGGACCAGATGAAGGCCCAGAACCCCAACTTCGACGACACCCGCGACGACTTCCCGTTCAACACGCAGGCCCGGTGCGCCGCGCCGCAAGGCAGCGAGACCGGCGTCCGCGGCGCCGATCGCGCGGAACTGGCCGACCCCAGCGTCGGGCAGCCCTGGGACGACAAGCCGAAGTACGACCCGGACAAGCTCAACCTGAACCCGGTGGCCACCCAGCTGGCCACGCTCATGGGCGTCACGCCCAAGCACTGACCGATCTGCCCGGCCACGGTCCGGCAGCGAGATGGCACACAGTCCCAGCCAGGGCGCGAAGAGAGGAAAGTATGGTGGCGGCGTGAGTCAGCACAAGGACAGCGAATCGGGGGCGAACCTCGAGAAGCCGGCAACCCCGCCGGTTCCCGAAACAACCCCGGACGCGTCCTTGGCGGACGTCGCGCCGGAGCGGGCCGAATCCGAGACGGAGACGGCCGAATCCACCGCCGAGCCGGCCATCGTGCCGGACGAGCCCGCCGAGCCGGCCATAGTGCCGGACGAGCCCGCTGAGCAGGTCGCCGAGCTGCCGCCGACGCCGGGCGTCGCGGGCTCTGACCGGCGGAAACTCGTCACCGTCGGCGCGGCCGCGCTGCTGGTGGTGTCCGTGATAGCCGCCGCCGTGGTCGGATTCATCTGGTTCGGCGACGCCAAGGACAGCTCCCGGGCCGATGCCCGCGACGCCGTTCTGACCGACGCCCGCCAGGCCGCCGTCAACCTCATGTCCATCAACCCGGACGACATCGACGGATCGCTGGCGAATATCCGGTCATCCATGACCGGCGACCTGCTCAAGCAGCAGGAGGACGGGCAGGACCAGCTCAAGCAGACCGCCCAGGACTCCAAGACCCGCATCCAGGCCGCCGTCGAGGGCATCACGGTCACCGCGCTCAACAGTGAGCTCGACCACGCCTCGGCCTTCGCGGTCCTGAAGATCACCCGCAGCTGGCCCGGTGGCCAGCCCGCGTCCTTCCGCCAGCTGTGGACCCTCGACCTGGTCAAGGTCGGCAGCACCTGGAAGGCCGAGAAGGCGCAGAACCTCGGCGAGCCGGTGCCCCTGGGCTCGGCCGCGCCGCAGCAGGACGCGCCCCAGCAGCCGACTTCGACCCAGCCCACCCCCAAGCCGGGCAACTAGGAGGGAGTGACCATGGCCAACCGGAAACGACCCGTCAACCGCGTCACCCCGCGCCGCCCGGCCGCCCAGCGCGGCACCGCGTCGCGCACAACCGCCGCCGACGTCCAGCCCGGGAGCACCGAGCGGAAGACCACGAGCGCCCGGTCCACCTCCGAGCGTTCGGATCGGACCGCATCGCGCACCACCCCGCCGCGCGGTCCGGGTCTGTCCAAAGACAGTGCCCCGCAACAGTATTCCAGGCCGACCCGTCAGGGCGGGTTTTGGCGTAACTGGGGTGTCGCCACGGTGTGCGCAGCGCTCTCCGCGCTGCTGCTGGCCTTCGCGATCACCGGCGCCGTGAATCACTGGGTGAGCAAGCCCGACTCGGACTCGGGCAATCTGGCCTACGTCGACAACAAGGCCACCGACGAGGTGAAGGCCGCCGGCGACCACGCGCTGACCACGCTCTACGGCTACAAGGCCGCCGAGATCGACAAGTGGAAGGCCTCGGTCAACTCGGTGCTCACCGACAAGATGCAGAAGGACTTCGCCAAGTACGTCGACACCACGGTCGAGACCATCAAGCAGACCCAGACCGACACCGACGTCAAAACCGATCCGATCGGCGTGACCCTTCTCACCGGCGACCGCGCCGAGCTCCTGGTCAATCTGAACATCTCCGCGGTCAAGGACGGCAAGCCCGAACCCCTCGCCTCGGGTCCGATCGTGCTGCGCATGCAGAAGGTCGGCGGTCACTGGCTGGCCGCCGAGATCACCGACAAGTAAGCACCTCCCCGCCGCCGCCTGCCGGTGTCTTTCCGGCATCGCACGACGTCGGAAGGTGATCTTGTAGGGGGACAGGCGATCTCGCGATTTGTCAACTCGGGCCGCCACTTGACGAGTTTCGTCCGACCCGTC
The DNA here is from genome assembly GCF_040645495.1 of Nocardia sp. NPDC046763. NCBI lineage: Bacteria > Bacillati > Actinomycetota > Actinomycetes > Mycobacteriales > Nocardiaceae > Nocardia > Nocardia sp. NPDC046763. The sequence continues at coordinate 41,788 of NZ_JBEYYI010000044.1, forward strand.
ACGCTATTCACAACAGCGGCGGCTGTCACAGGGGACAGAACGCCGGCGAGGGTCTTGCGAACGCAGCCAGCGGACTTGCGGCCCGGCCGGAAAACCGTGTGGAGACCGTCACTCGGCTGTGGTGATATCGGCGTTCTGATCGCCGGGATATCGACACGGACACACCGGGGCGAAGTTGCCGCCCACGGATCGCCACGGGTGGTACTTTGACACCCCCGTAGGTTTGGGTGTAGTTTTGGACGTTGCGCTGGCTGCCTCCTGTCCATACCTCGATCGCATCACGAAAGTTCCACCTTCCGGTGTTACTTCCGCTGTTTGCTGTTCGGGTTTCGTTCGGGTCGTAACCAGCGGAATTCGTAGCAGACAAGCGACGGTCGCGGACCACCACGCGACGCGCGTGAGGTGCTGGAAGGACGCATCTTGGCAGTCTCCACCCAGACCAAGGCCGGTATCCCCGGAGCCCCGAAGCGGGTGTCTTTCGCGAAGATTCGTGAGCCCCTGGAGGTTCCCGGACTTCTCGATCTACAAACCGAATCGTTCGCCTGGCTGGTCGGTTCAGCAGACTGGCGTGAGCGTGCCACCGCGCGCGGCGACGTCACCGATCCCGTCGGGGGCCTCGAAGAGGTGCTCGAGGAGCTGTCTCCGATCGAGGACTTCTCCGGCTCCATGTCGCTGTCCTTCTCCGACCCACGCTTCGAAGAGGTCAAGGCCTCCATCGAGGAGTGCAAGGACAAGGACATGACCTACGCGGCGCCGCTCTTCGTGACCGCGGAGTTCATCAACAACAACACCGGTGAGATCAAGTCTCAGACGGTCTTCATGGGTGACTTCCCGATGATGACCGACAAGGGCACGTTCATCATCAACGGCACCGAGCGCGTCGTCGTGTCGCAGCTGGTCCGTTCCCCGGGTGTGTACTTCGACGAGTCGATCGACAAGTCCACCGAGAAGACGCTGCACTCCGTGCGTGTCATCCCGTCGCGCGGCGCGTGGCTGGAGTTCGACGTGGACAAGCGCGACACCGTCGGTGTCCGCATCGACCGCAAGCGTCGTCAGCCCGTCACCGTGCTGCTCAAGGCACTGGGGATGACCACCGAGGAGATCACCGAGCGCTTCGGCTTCTCCGAGATCATGATGTCCACCCTCGAGAAGGACTCCACCCCGGGTCAGGACGAGGCGCTGCTCGACATCTACCGCAAGCTGCGTCCGGGCGAGCCGCCGACCAAGGAGTCTGCGCAGACCCTGCTGGAGAACCTGTTCTTCAAGGAGAAGCGCTACGACCTGGCTCGCGTCGGTCGCTACAAGATCAACAAGAAGCTCGGCCTGAACCTGGACAAGCCGGTCACCGGTTCGACGCTGACGAAGGAAGACATCGTCGCGACGATCGAGTACCTGGTGCGTCTGCACCAGGGCGATCGCCTGATGACCGCCCCCGGCGGCTCCGAGGTCCCGGTCGACGTCGACGACATCGACCACTTCGGCAACCGTCGTCTGCGGACGGTTGGCGAGCTGATCCAGAACCAGATCCGCGTCGGTCTGTCCCGCATGGAGCGCGTCGTGCGTGAGCGCATGACCACCCAGGACGTCGAGGCGATCACCCCGCAGACCCTGATCAACATCCGCCCGGTCGTGGCGGCGATCAAGGAGTTCTTCGGCACCTCGCAGCTGTCGCAGTTCATGGACCAGAACAACCCGCTGTCGGGTCTGACCCACAAGCGTCGTCTGTCGGCGCTGGGCCCGGGTGGTCTGTCCCGTGAGCGCGCCGGCCTGGAAGTTCGTGACGTCCACCCGTCGCACTACGGCCGCATGTGCCCGATCGAGACCCCGGAAGGCCCGAACATCGGCCTGATCGGCTCGCTCTCGGTGTACGCGCGGGTCAACCCGTTCGGTTTCATCGAGACGCCGTATCGCAAGGTCGTGAACGGCCGCGTCACCGATGAGGTCAAGTACCTGACCGCCGACGAGGAGGACCGCCAGGTTCGTGCGCAGGCCAACTCTCCGGTCGACGCCGACGGCAACTTCCTCGAGGACAAGGTGCTCGCGCGCCGCGGCAACGAGGAGATGGAGTACGTCGCGCCGACCGAGGTGACCTTCATGGACGTCTCGCCGCGCCAGATGGTGTCGGTCGCGACCGCCATGATCCCGTTCCTCGAGCACGACGACGCCAACCGTGCCCTCATGGGCGCGAACATGCAGCGTCAGGCCGTGCCGCTGATCCGTTCCGAGTCGCCGCTGGTGGGCACCGGCATGGAGCTGCGCGCCGCCGTCGACGCCGGCGACGTGGTCGTGAACCAGAAGGCCGGTGTGGTGGAGGAGGTTTCGGCCGACTTCATCACCGTCATGCACGACGATGGCACCCGCCGTTCGTACCGTCTTCGTAAGTTCGAGCGTTCGAACCAGGGCACCTGCGCCAACCAGCGTCCGATCGTGGACGAGGGGATGCGGGTGGAGGCCGGGCATGTGCTCGCCGA
>NZ_JBEYYI010000045.1:0-43889 GCF_040645495.1 Nocardia sp. NPDC046763
AGCGACACCACCGTCATCCTCACGCTTGAAATAGATGTTCGGGAACGCAGCGAACCGATGCCACGCCACACCCCAGGTGACATTGCGGCCGACCACTATCACCCACACCAGCGCGGACATCAGCTTGAAGAATGCGAAGACCGACACCGCGGAAGCGCTCGCGGGCAGCAGCTTGGCGATGTTCATACTGACGAAGTCGCTTGCGGCATGGTGCTCGCCGGTGTAGCTGATGACCAGTGCCTTCACGCCGACCATGCTGATGCCCTCGACGAGCACGACGCCCTCGACGAAGTAGGCCGCGAGAAAGTTGGAGCCGGAGAACCGGGAGAGCCGCGCGGGGCGGCGCGGGTGGTTCAGCTGCCGGATGGCGATCAGCACCAGCGCGCCGACGATGGTGCCCAGGCCCAGCAACTCGTCGAGGAGGTGGTAGACGATGGTGTCACCGATCCACGGCCAGGTGAAGGTGGGGCTGAAGATCTGCCCCTGGGCCTGGAAGACGGTGACGAACCCGATCAGGAAGCCGACCATCACGAGCCAGTGCGCCCAGCCGACGGTCCGGAACTTCACCATGCGGCTGTGCGCGGCGAATTCCTTTACCACGGTGGCGAATCGGGGCAGGAACGGCCCGAATCGGTCCGGGGCCGGCTGCCCCAGCCGGATGGTGCGCACCATCCGACGTATCGCCAATATGAACCCGGCCCACGCGGGGACACCGATCAGTATGGAGATGATGCCCAGCGTTATTTGCAGGGGGCTCATACGGTGACCTTTCACTTACGAAGGAACGCAAGGTCGTTCGTCGCTCGCCGCATCATAACTTGAGCTAAGCTACTCGCGGGTAACCAGCGCGCCGCCGCCTGGCGTTTTCGATGAGCCCGAAATTCGGTCCGCGACCTCGACATGGTCGACGGATACGAGTTGCACTACACCACAACCGAAGTCGACTTCAGACCGGTGATCGCGCGATCGCAGAGGACCTCGACACCGGCGTCCCGCTCCCCGGATCAGCCGCCGCCCATTCCGGCGTGGTCGCCATGGTGCGCCGCCGGTGCCGCGAAATCTCCCGCGAAACCGGCATCCGGCAGGTGGTGCTGTGCGGCGGCGTGTCCCTCAACGAATTCCTGCCGGTCAACAACCTCGCCATACTCGAACGCGACGGCTTCGAGGTCTACGGCCACCGCCAGGTTCCCCCGAACGACGGCGGTATAGCCATCGGCCGGTTGGTGATCGCGGACTACCAGCGCACCTTCGGAAACGGCCGGGTGGGGTGAGCCCATGCGTAGCCGGCCGCCCGACAGTCTCTCGGCGTGGATCCGTCGAATCAGCGGTCCGCGTCGCGATTGCGGTGTTTGGTGGTGCGCTGGTAACGCCGGGCGCTCGGGATGGGCTGGGACGCATTGGATCTGCGGAGTTCGTGGCGTTGCCGCCACGCGGTCAGGTCCGGGCGTTCCGCCGGGGCGGGCGCGCCGCTGTCGGCGGGTGTGGTTTTCACAGGTCCCCCAGGGTGGATCGGTTCGGTGAACTCGAACACGGTAAAGGGGTACAACGCTGGAGCTCCAGCGAATATTGCGCGGGATCAGCCGGTGGTGTCGGATTCGGGGACGGGGCCCCGGACTTCGAAGGGCACCACGGGATCTCGCGGGCCGGAAGCCTGCCCGCCGCCGGGGTACGGGCCGTAGGTGATGGCGGAACCGTACTGGGACCCGGCGAGCACGGCCGGATCGGGGCGGCTGCCGCCGAACGGGAGGAACTGGCCGCTGCCGAGATCGTCGGAGGTGCTGAGGGCGGTCAGCAGGAGCGCCACCACGGCCGCGACCAGCGGCTGGGCGATCAGCGCGGCCCAACCCTCCACGGCGGGAGCGAAATCCACGATGGAGTGGAGGGCGGGATGCTGGGGGCGGGTGTGCAACTGCTCGGCGATGGCCTCCCCCACCACCTTCATCAGGAAGGCGCCGCCCAGCGATCCGAGCAGAATGCCCGATAGCAGCACGGGCCCCCGCACCCGGCGCCAGCGCCAGGCCGCGGCCGTGCCGAGGACACCGAGCACGATGCCGATCAGCACGAAAATAGCGAGGGCGTCGAAACGATGCATGCTCTCGCCGGTGAGGGCGGTGCCGCGATCCGTTTCGACCACCAGCAGCTGCTCGGTGGGAGCGAGGAACGCCCACACCACCCCGGCCAGGGCGCTCACCGCGACGAGGGCGGTGCACACCACCGCCGCCGCGCGTACTTCCCGCATCAGTACGTCGACGCGCAGTCCGCCCGGCTCGGCGGTGAGTGTGGTTGCCACTAGCGGTGTTCCAGCCTCGCGGAGTCGAGAACACCGTGGCGGGAGCATTTCGCCCACCAGCCGTCGGGGCTGACCTGCACGATCATGCGGCGGCCGCACTGTTCGCAGAAGCGCGGGGGCTCGAGGCCCAGAGCGGCGGCCGCTGGAACCGGATCATCCAGACCCGGCACGATCCGCTTACCCGTGAAAGGGTTGTAGCGCTCCTCGATGTCCACGATCACCTCGATGGATCCTTCGTGTCTCAATAGCAGTGCACTGTAAAGCGGGCCGCAGAGACCGTACCGCCACGGTACCGGTTTTCCATAGCCCGCTCGTCTCAGAGGGTTTCGTTGAGCGCCTTGATCGGCATCTTGAGCTCGCCGAGCAGATCGATGTCGGCCTCGGCGGGACGGCCCAGAGTGGTCAGGTAGTTGCCGACGATGACGGCGTTGATGCCGCCGAGGATGCCCTGCTTGGCGCCCAGGTCGCCGAGGGTGATCTCACGGCCGCCCGCGAAGCGCAGGATGGTGCGCGGGAGGGCCAGACGGAAGGCGGCGACGGCGCGCAGGGCGTCGGCGGCGGGCAGCACCTCGAGGTCGCCGAAGGGAGTGCCCGGGCGCGGGTTGAGGAAGTTCAGCGGGACCTCGTCGGGCTCCAGTTCGGCCAGCTGCGCGGCGAATTCGGCGCGCTGCTCCAGGGTTTCGCCCATGCCGAGGATGCCGCCGGAGCAGACCTCCATGCCCGCCTCGCGCACCATCCGCAGGGTGTCCCAGCGCTCGTCGTAGGTGTGGGTGGTGACCACGTTCGGGAAGTGCGAGCGCGCGGTCTCGAGGTTGTGGTTGTAGCGGTGCACGCCCATGGCGGCCAGCTGATCCACCTGCTCCTGGTTGAGCATGCCGAGCGAGCAGGCGACCTGGATGTCGACCTCGTTGCGAATGGCCTCGACGCCCGCCGCGACCTGCGCCATGAGCCGCTCGTCCGGACCGCGCACCGCGGCCACGATGCAGAACTCGGTGGCACCGGTCTTGGCGGTCTGCTTGGCGGCCTCGACCAGCGACGGGATGTCGAGCCACGCGGCGCGCACCGGGGACTGGAAAAGGCCGGACTGCGAACAGAAGTGGCAGTCCTCCGGGCAGCCGCCGGTCTTGAGCGAGATGATGCCCTCGACCTCGACCTCGGGCCCGCACCACTTCATGCGCACGTCGTGCGCCAGGCCGAGCAGCTCCTCGAGCCGGTCGTCGCCGAGGCGCAGCACCTCGAGGGTCTGGTCCTGGGTCAGACCGATGCCGCGCTCGAGCACCTGCTCGCGGGCGATGGCGAGAATGTCATCGCCTGCCGTGGTCACAGCATCGGTGGTGACGGCTGCCTGAGTCATGTCCGCGCGAATCCCTTCGTCCGACCGGTGTGGCCGAGCAACTTGAACGGTGTTCAGGGTAGGCTAGCAGTCCGGAACGTGAGCCGGAACACGAGAGGGTCGGGTTTTCAGTGCAACTCCATCGCACGGACGTGGTCGACGGGGCCATCGCCATACTCGACCAGTATGGTCTGGCGGATCTGACCATGCGCCGGCTGGCCGGCTCGCTGCACGTCCAGCCCGGTGCGCTGTACTGGCACTTCCCCAACAAGCAGGCGCTGCTCGGTGCGATCGCCGACCGGATTCTCGCGCCCATGGACGAACCGGTCGGGGCCGACGAATGGTCCAAGCAGATGACCGAATTGGCGCACCGCTTGCGCGAATGCCTGCTGGCCTATCGGGACGGCGCCGAATTGGTCTCGGCCACTTACGCTTCCCGCCTCACCACCAGCAAGGGCCGGGAACGCCTGGCCAGCGCCGCGATTCGCGCGGGCATGACGCGCGAGGAAGCCGAGCTCGCCGCCTACACGCTGCTGTACTACGTGCTCGGTCAGACGGTGGACGAGCAGTCGCGCATCCAGATGGATTCCGCGGGCGCGCTGACCGAGGAGAACTCGCCGCTCTACGACATGCCCGACGCCACCGCCCGTTTCGACTTCGGGCTGCAGTTGTTCGTCAGCGGCGTCCGCCACCTGCTGGGTTCCCGGATCCGCTGAAGCCGCCGCTACGAGTGTGGCTTTCCGGTATGTGCGCGGTGCACTTCCGCACCTGCCGCGCAGACCGTGCCACAGCCGGACACGTGAGCATCGATGCCGCCGAACAGGTGCGCGCGCAGCTGGAACGCTGGAATCCGGTGCCGCCCTCGGGGATTCGCCCGGCGGGCGACCACCCGGTGCGCTGACCGCGGCGATCCCGCGCGCCGATCGGGTCAGCGTCCGACCGAGGCCTCCACCACCTCGTCGGCCTGCACCTGCCGCACGAACGGCACCACCTGCTGCTCGATGACCGTGTTGTACTCCTGCGGCCGCTCGATCGGGTTGGCGTGCCCGGTGGTTCGCGTGGTCACCACCAGCAGCGTCCCGTTCACACCGCCCACCTGGTCGATGAGCACCTTGTGCGAGTACTCCACATCCACGATCGGATCGTCGTACGGGTTGTGCGGCCGGATGAACACGATGGCCGGACGCGGTTTGCCCGCAGCGGGTTTGGACAGCGCCCGCAGATCGTCGACCGCGCCGCCGGCCACAATGGCCTTGAACTGGGCCTCGATCAGGCCGTTGCTGGCGGCATTGGTGTTCAGGATCTTGTCGCGCAGAACGTTCTTGACCGCCTCGCGGAACTCGTCGCCGCGGATCACATAGCGTCCGCCGACGAAACTCTCATGGCGGGCATAGGTTTCCACGATCAGCCGCAGCAGCCGGCTCTCCCGCGCACCGGGCACCCAGCCCATCCAGCGCAGCATTTCCTCGCCCTGGTCGCGGCTCTCGGGGCGGACCGCGTTCAGATCCACCGGCGTGCAGTCCAGGATCACCGCCCGCACCCGCTTCCTGCTGTCCTGATGCAGGTGCTTCGCGATCTCCAGTGCGATGACCCCGCCCATGCTGTGCCCGGTCAGCACCACGTTCGGCACCTTGGCCGCGTCGGTGACCTTCACGATCAGATCCGAGATGACCTTGGTGTCGATACCGTCGTTGTCGTAGCGCACCGCCCACACCGATCCCAGCCGCCGCAGTGACGGCAGCGCCCGGGCGGTGTCACTGGCGTCGAGGACACCCAGCCCGACCAGATCGAAGACGGCGGTGTCGCCGGCCTGCGGATCCGACGGGCCCGCGATGGGCAGCACCGCGGGTTCGGTGCGTGCCAGTCGCGCCTGCTCCGGCAGCACGTCCAAACCCATGTATTCGGCGAAGGCGCCCAGCGCCACCAGCGGCACCAGGCTCAGCCGCAGGACCAGCAGCCGGGTCCGCCGCCACCGGACCCAGCCGACGCCCGAGCGGGTCGTGCGCAGGCGCGCGCGACGCCGCCGATCGTCATAGTCGGCGGCGGCGGACGGATTCGGAAAACCCGGCAGCGCCATACCAATCAACTGTACGAATTTCCGGCTGGTCATCCAGGCTTGTTCTGACGGTCATCTCCTGGTAGCGCACAGGCCATCTCGATGAGCGGCGGCCATCGCCGCGCAATGCCGATGGATCGAGGGCGATTTCGCGGGCGGTGTCAGTGGATTTCGAGGGCGGGCGGTGTCAGTCCTCGGCGACCTGCTCGGTGTGCTCGGCGAGTTTGGCCAGGGCCGTGCGGAAGCCGATCTCGTTCTCGTCGGGCGAGAGTCCCGGCGGCAGGTTCTCGTGGTACGCGGTCACGCGGGTCCCGCCCGGGACGTCGTCGAGGGTGTAGGTCACCGTCATCTCGCCACGCAGATCCGGGTCGTCCGTTTCGAATTCGAGGGTCTGCACCACCTCGCGATCGGGCACGATCCGGGCGAACACACCGTGGAAGGTGTCGGTGTGCGAGGTCGTCTTTCCGGCGCGGGTGTGCAGGTCGTAGGTCAGCGAGATACGGATCCGCCCGCCGACGCGGGGATCGAACTCATGGATGCGACTGGTCATGCCGTCGGGAACCATCCACGTGCGCACCGAATGCACATCCAGGAGCGCCCGGAAGACATTCGGACGCGGGGCACCGACGAACTTCTCGACTCGAGTGGAAGGCACCGCGCCACCCTACGCCCGATGTGATGAAGATCACGACAACTCTGCCGAGCCGTCCGGCACGTCCTCGGGCGCGACCGGCAGGGCCAGCGTGGCCAGGGTGCCGCCGCCCGGCGCCGGAGCCAGGGTCACCGAACCGGAATGGACGGTCGCCACCCACCGCACCAGCGACAGGCCGATACCGTGATGCCCGCGCGCCCCGACCGCGCCACGCCGGAAGGGATCGGTGAGCGCGGGATCCAGGCCGGGCCCGTGATCGCGCACGAGCACCTGCCCCGCCGCCACCCGCACCTCCACGGGCGTGCCGCCGTGTACCAGGGCATTGTCGATGAGATTGCGGACCGCCAGGGCCAGCAGATCCGGATCAGCCCGCACCGCAGTGGGTTCCGCGGTGAGGGTGACGTCCCCGCCGCATTCCGCGACCACACCCTCCACCAGCTGGTCCAGGTGCAGGCGCTGCCGATCCAGTTCGCCCACACCGGTTTCGGCGCGGGTGCGGGCCAGCAGCCCGGCCACCATCCGTCCCATGCGGTCGGTGAGCGCGCGGGCGTCGGTGACCGCGCGCCGGGCGTCGGCCGGATCACGCAGCGCCGCATCCAGGTAGAGCCGCAAAGTGGCCAGGGGCGTGCGCAATTCGTGCGAGGCCTCGGACAGGAAGCGCTCCTGCTGGTCGAGCATGCGCACCGCCGGGCGCATGCTCACCCCGGACAACAGGTGTCCGGCCAGGGCGGCCAGGGCCACCAGGGTCAGCCCGCCGCCCCACAGGGCCACGACCAGGCTGCGGTGGTCGCTCTCCCCCGGCGCCGGGTCGCCGCCCGCGAAAACGACGGCGCCGACCGTCGAGTCGTTGTCCCAGGCCGGGGCCGCCGCCAGTCGCACCGGATTGCCATCGCGGTCGGTGCGGCTGTGCCACTGGGTGTCCTCGGCATCGGCAGCCCGCTGCGCGAGTCCGGTCAGGTCCGCGGGCAGCCCGGATCGCCTGTGCACGAACAGTTCCTGCCATCGGCCGTTCTGATCGCGGACCAGAATCGCGACGGCGCTGGGGCCGCTCGCCAGATCGTCGTCGCCGCGCACGGTCTCCAGATCGACACTGCCGTCCTCGTTCCAGTACACCTCGCGCGCCAGCCCGGTCACCACCCGGTCGACGCCCGCGTCCAGGGCCTTCTCCCGCGAATGCCCATCGATGGAGGCCGCGAGGGACGCGAGCACGATCAGGCAGACAGCGGTCAGCGCGGTGAACAGCGCGGTCAGCAGCCATCGCGTGCGCCGTAGCCGACCCAGTGTGGTCGGTCGTGGCCCGGGCCTGCTCCACCGCCGGCGGGCGAGCCCGCCTCGTGCCGAATCATGGTCGGCCACACCGGGATCGGCGTCCGGTCGCGTACCCGCGTTGCCGGGATGGCCACGGACCGTCATGCGCCGCCGGATCTTCACGGCGTGACAGTGAAACCGGCACCGCGGACGGTTTCGATGAGGGGCGGGGAGCCGAGCTTGCGACGCAGCTGGGCGACCACGACATCGACGACATTGGAGGCGGGTTCGGCCATTTCGTCCCAGCAGCATTCGATGAGTTCGGCGCGGGTCACGACGGTTCCGGCGCGCACCGCGAGCAGCTCCAGGACGCCGAACTCCTTCGGAGTCAAGGTGAGCAGCGTGCCCGCGCGGTGGACACGGCGGCGCGGCCGGTCCACCACGAGGGTGCCGACGACCGTGCGGGTGGGTGCGGGCAGCTCCCGGCGCCGGCACAACGCGCCCACGCGGGCGGCCAGTTCGTCCATGGCGAACGGTTTGACGACATAGTCGTCGGCGCCCTGGGCGAAGCCGTCGAGCCGGTCGGCGAGGGCGTCGCGGGCGGTGAGCATGACGACCGGGGTGCGCTGCCCGGAGTCCCGATGGGCACGCACCAGGTCGAGGCCGTCGCCGTCGGGCAGGCCGCGGTCGACGACCAGGCAGTCGTAGGTGTTGACGGTGATCTTCAGGTCGGCGTCGGCGTAATCGCGGGCCAGGTCCACCGCGAAACCGGCCGCGCGCAGCCCGGCCGCGACCTCGTCGCCCAGATTCCTGTCGTCCTCACACACGAGTACCCGCACCTGCGCAATTACAGCATCCGTACCGGTCACGCGGCCACGACCCCGGGCAGCGGACGCGGGGAACCGGGCAGGACGTCCCCGGCCGGGACGCCGAACCAGCTCTCGGCGAGGGTGGCGTAGAACTCGGTCATATCGACCGTGGCGTGCAGATTGCCGTCCGCGTCGAGGGTGCGCAGCGACGGTGTCTCCCCGAAGACGCCGGGGTGGGTGGGCCCGAGCAGCAAGGCGGTCCCGGCCGCGCCGTGATCGAGGCCGTCCGAGTCGTTCACCGGGACACGGCGGCCGAATTCGCTGTACGCGGCGACGAGCACGCGATCGGCGATGCCACGGGCAGCCAGGTCCCGGCGGAAGGCGGCGAGCCCCGCGTCCAGCTCCCGCATCAGAATCTCGTAGCGGCGCGAATGCTTCGAGTGGGTGTCGAAGTCCGCGCCCATGGGGACGTGCACGATGCGCAGGCCGTGGTTGTCGTCGGCGAGCAGCCGTGCGGCCAAACGTAATTGGACACCCAGGTCACTGCCCGGATAGCCGTCCGCGGCCGCCGGAAGGGTGGCCGCCACATCCGAGAACCGCAGCGCGGCCGCGCTGCCCGCCCGGGCGGTGGCGAAGAGCGGCGCGTCCGCGCGGTCCGGGTGCGCCATGGCCCGCTGGGCGGCCAGCCAGGCGGCGCGGATGTTCTCGTCCTCGAAAACCGGGAACAGGCCGTCGTTTCCGGCATCCACGGACAGTGTGGTGACCCGTTCGCAGGCGAGCGCCGGTGTCGCGCCGATGCCCAGCGACACACCCACCGCCGGTGCGGCCGGGTCGCCGAGGTGGTCGCAGAGCCGCCCGAGGAATCCGGTGTCCGGCCGGGCAGTGCCCTCGGGATCGCCGGTCTCCCAGCGGTGCAGCATCTCGAAATGCGACAGATCGGGTTTGGCGGTGCCCACGCCCGGAATCACCGAGACGCCCGCGGCGGCAAGTTCTTTCAGCTGCGGATGCAAGCCGAGCGCGCCATCGATGGCGTGCACGTGCTCGGCGGCGATCGCGGTTCCGCGCCGCAGGTCGTGATAGCGGGAGTCGGCGTAGGGCACGGCCATCGACAATCCGTCACTGCCCCCGGCCATTTCGATCACCACCAGCCGCCGCTTGGCGAGCGCCGCCGCCCGTATCGGCGCGGGCGGATTCCAGACCTCCGGCGAGCCTGACGAGCCGAGCAGCCGATGGCCCGCCACCGCGCCGACCGCGGCCACCGCCCCGGCGCCGATACCCGCCCGCAGCACGGTGCGCCGATTCAACGAGACCATGGAAAAGTCCTTCCGGTTCATGCCAGCGTGAATTCGGGCGAGGTGATGACCAGGGCCAGCAGGGCCGTCGCGGTCTGTTCCGGGTTCCGGCGCAGTTCGAACGCCAGATCGCGGGCGGCGGTGCGGGTTCCGGGGCTCGGGTCGTAGATCGAGGCGCGGGTGAACGCGGCCGCGACCGGGTCGCCGGCCCCCGCGATCTCGGTCAGCGCGGGCGCGTTCACCGCCAGTGCCGCTCGTGCGACGGCCGTACCCGGCGCGACCCACCGATTCCCCGGCGGCCAGCCCGCCACATTCGGCGGATAGAACGGCGATTGGCCGAGCGCGGTCATGGTCTCGAAAGCGGTTGCCGCATTGTCGATCCCGCACACGGCCAGGGTGGCGGTGACCCATTCGACCGGATAGCGCGGGCGCGCGTACCGCGCCTCAGTGAACGACGGATCGTGCAGGATCGCCGCCACCAGGGGCCGAATCTCCAAGCGCGCCTGCGTGAAAACGGCAGCCAGCTCGGTCAGCCGCTGCTCCGAGGCGATCCGGCCGACCAGGAAATGGTGCAGTTTCGCGGCGATGAACCGCGCGCACTCGGGCCGATCGCACAGCACGTCGACGGCATCTCGGACCGTGGTCACCTGTCGTCCCAGCAGTTCCACGGCCCGCTGGTTCCCGGATTCCGGATCGAATGCCACCGACCCGTGGTCGTCGACACTCCACCCGGACAATGCGACCGCCGCGGCCCTCACATCCCGCTGCGTGTAGCTCCCCCGCCCGAGGGTGAACAACTCCATGAGCTCCCGCCCATGATTCTCATTGGGCGCCTGTGCAACCGATCCGGCACCGTCGAGCCATTGCAGCATGGCCCCGTCCACCGTCACCGCCTGCGCCAGCTCCCGGAAATTCCCCAGCGCGAATTTCCGGAACAACAGATGCTGCCGCCACATCAGGTCCCAGGTGTCGACCTTGTCATGACTCGACGTGAAATGCCCGTGCCAGAACCACACCATCTTCTCGTGCACCCCGGCCGCCGGATCCACCATCGCCCGCAGCCACGCACCGACCGGCCCATCCGAAGCGGCATCGGCCTCCTCGTCGAATACCGGCATCGCAATCTGTATCGGTCTCGCACCGAGCACCGCATCGACGACGCCCTCGGCCCCGCGCCCCGCCAACGACTCCACCTGCCCGGGAAACGGTCCGAACGTAGTGCGCCGCAGCACATGTGCAACCCCGGGCTCATCCATGCCGCCAGCCTGCCGAACCGCCTGTTAGGAATTCATGAGGCGCCCGGGCGGCTCCTGCGACAAATGACGCAGCTGACAAATGACGCATCTTCAGAAGTACACGACACCTCGGCAACTGCCGGGTTTCGGACGTTCGACGCTACCGGGCGTCGACAGACCAGTTCCTCGGAACTCGCGTCACTGTCGGCAAAGCCCGCAACCGGTGCTACGAGGCACCGACCCACCCCGGCGATTGCTGGGCACGGGTCAGGAGGTGGCCGGCGGTCCAGGTCGGGTCGAACCAGGTGGGGGCGGCGGTGGTGAAATCGGGGGAGGGCCAGGAGCCGGCGCCGGAGGGGATGGAGCCGACCACGTCGACGCCGGTTACGGCGGGGAGGTCGGTGCGGTTGCACTCGGAGGCGAGATCGGGGGTGGCGGGCCAGGATCCGATGACGAGGCCGGTGCAGGGTACGCCGGCGGCGGCCAGGGCTCGGGTGGTCAGTTCGCTGTGGTTGAGGGTGCCGAGGCCGGGGGCTGCTACCAGGAGTACCGGGGCGCTGAGTTTCTGGGCCAGGTCGAGGAGGGTGAAGTCGCCGATGCGGACCAGCAGGCCGCCGGCGCCCTCGACCAGGACGAGGTCCGCGTCCGCGCAGGACTCGATGCCGGCGATGGTCTCGGACAGGGTCAGCAGCGGTTGGCCGCAGCGCCGGGCGGCGGTATCGGGGGCCAGGGGCTCCGGGTAGCGGGCCAGTTCGAGGGTGCGGGTGACCCCGCTCAACCGGGTGATCTCGGCGAGGTCGCCGGATTCGCCGGGGGCCACGCCGGTTTGGGCCGGTTTGCAGACGGCGACGTCCAGACCTGCGGCACGGGCGGTCGCCGCCAGGGCCGCGGTGACGATGGTCTTGCCGACGTCGGTGGAGGTGCCGGTGATGAGCAGGAGGCGGCTCATGCCGGGACCACCTGCCGCCCACGGGCTTCGGCGAGGACCTCGCCGAGAACGGTTGCGATGGTGGCCAGCTCGGCCTCGGTGAGGTCGGCGCGGGCGGTCAGGCGCAGGCGGGAGGTGCCCTCGGGGACCGACGGCGGGCGGAAGCAGCCGACGCTGAGGCCGCGGGCGCGGCAGGCCTGGGCGGCGTCGTAGGCGACCTGGGCATCGCCGAGGATGACCGGGACGACAGCCGAATCCGGTTGGCCGACACCGGCGATGCGGGCCAGATCGGCGGCGCGGTCGAGCACCCGCTGGGCCATCTCCGGGTCGCGGCGCAACAGCTGCAGGGCCGCGCGGGCCGCGCCGACGGCGGCGGGCGCCAGGCCGGTGTCGAAGATGAAGGTGCGGGCGGCGTCGATGAGGTGGGCGCGCACCCGTTCGCTGGCCAGCACCGCGCCGCCCTGGGCGGCAAAGGCTTTGGAGAGGGTCGCGGTGATCACCAGGTCGGGCTCGCCGGCCAGCCCGCACTCCTGCACCAGGCCGCGGCCGCCATCGCCGCGCACCCCCAGGCCGTGCGCCTCGTCCACGATGAGCACCGCGCCATTGGCCCGGGTCACCCGGTGCAGTTCGGTCAGCGGCGCGAGATCCCCGTCGGCGCTGAACACCGAATCCGTCAAGACCAGTGCCCGTTCCTCGGTGCGCTCGGACAGCAGGCGGTCCACGGCCGCCGGGTCGCAGTGCGGCGCGATCTCCACCCGCGCCCGCGACAGCCGGCAGGCGTCGACCAGCGAGGCGTGGCTGCCCGCGTCCGAAACCACCAGTGCGCCACGACCGGCCAGCGCGGTAACCGCGCCCAGGTTGGCGGCGTAGCCGGAGGCGAACACCAATCCGGCCTCCGCGCCGACGAATTCGGCGAGCTCGGTCTCGAGCTTTTCGTGCTCGGCGGTGGTCCCGGTGACCAGGCGCGAGCCGGTCGCGCCGGCGCCCCAGTACCGCACCGAGGCGACGGCGCCCTCGATCACCTCGGGGTGGCGCACCAGCCCGAGATAGTCGTTGGAGGCCAGGTCGATGGTCACCGTGTCGGAGGTGCGGGGGCGCAGCTCACGGCGCAGCCCGGCGTCCACGCGCTCGGCAGCGCGCGCGTCGAGCCAGCTCAGGGGATCGGCAGTCACAGCTCGGAAGCATACTTGAACACCGTTCAAGGGGCCATGGGTGTCGGTACCCGGCGCTATGCTGGGAAGTCGTAAGGAGGCTGCGCGATGCCACGATGGGCAATAGTGGTCGAGCAGACGACCGGCTTCGGCGACAGCAAAACCTGGAGTCCGAAGATCCTCACAGAGGTGGTGGGAACCCGCGAACAAGCCCTCGCGAAAGTCCCGGACCTCGTCTCGAAATTCCAACCCGATCATCCGAAGTTGATCAGCCGCCGCACCATCCTGCGAGACGGCGACACCTTCATGCTGATCGCCCGTGGCTGGTCAGACGACTATCACTGCGTATTCAAGGTCTGGGAAGTCCTGTCAGACAGTGACAATTCAGACAAGGTACGCGAAAGACGGGCCAACCGTTGACGGCTCGCACCGCGCGAGCCGACACGGCACCACACCGGTAGCCGAGACCGCGTCGGCCTACCGGACCAGCCGGCCCAGCAGGGCCGACGCGGTGGCGACGCCGAGGGTGGCGGCCCCGGCCAGTACACCGAAGTCCAGCCAGAGGTCGGCCTGTGTGCCGATCAGCAGGCCACGCAGCGCGTCCACCTCGTAACTGAGCGGGTTGACGTGACTGACGACCCGCAGCCACGTCGGCATGAGGTCCACCGGGTAGAGCGCGTTGGAGGCGAAGACCACGGTGTTGGTTCCGTAGCGGTGAGTCAGGCCAGCGCGAAATTGATGGTCAGACGGCTGCGGCGGCGCACATGGCGGCGGAGATGCGGCGGACGTCGTCGCGGGTGCTGATGAATGGCGGCATGCAGTAGATGAGATTGCGGAACGGGCGGAGCCAGACACCGGATTCGACTGCGGCGTGGGTGGTTTTGCGCATGTCCACGGGATGGTTCAGTTCGATGACGCCGATCGCGCCGAGAGTGCGGACGTCGGCGACGGCCGGGAGATCACGCGCGGGGGCCAGGCCCTCGGCGAGCCCGGCCTGGATCTCGCGGACCTCGCTCTGCCAGTCGCGCGAGAGCAGCAGTTCGATCGAGGCCACCGCGACCGCGCACGCCAGGGGATTGCCCATGAAGGTCGGGCCGTGCATGAGCCCGCCGTGCGAGCGGCTGATGGTTTCGGCGATCTCGGTGGTGCACAGCGCGGCGGCCAAGCTCATGTAGCCGCCGGTGATGGCCTTGCCCACGCACATGACGTCGGGCCGGACATCCGCTTGCTCGGCGGCGAAAAGCGTTCCGGTGCGGCCGAATCCGGTGGCGATCTCGTCGAACACCAACAGGACACCGTGCTCGTCGCACAGTCGGCGCAGATCGGCCAGGTAGCGCGGATCATGGAAGCGCATGCCGCCCGCGCCCTGCACCACGGGTTCCACGATGACCGCTGCCAATTCGTGCGCGTGCGCGGCGAGAGTCCGCTCCAGCTCCGAGACGTACAGCGGCTCATAGGCTTCCGGCGGCGGGCTCACGAAGACCTGCGGGACCAGGACATCGGTCCACAGCGAGTGCATGCCGCCCTCGGGATCACAGACACTCATGGGGGTGAAGGTGTCGCCGTGGTAGCCGCCACGCCAGGTCATCAACCGGTGCTTCTCCGGCCGCCCCAGCGCCCGCTGGTACTGCAGGCACATCTTCACCGCGACCTCCACCGACACCGAGCCGGAGTCGCAGAGGAAGACCTTGTCCAGGCCCTCGGGCGTGAGCTCGACCAGCAGCTGCGACAGCCGCGCCGCCGGCTCGTGGGTGAGGCCGCCGAACATGACGTGACTCATCTTCCGTGACTGCGCCAGCAGGGCGGCGTCCAGCACCGGGTGCTGATACCCGTGTACGGCAGCCCACCAGGAGCTCATGCCGTCCACCAGTTCCCGGCCGTCGGCCAGGGTGAGCCGGGTGCCCGACGCGGAGGCGACCACCAGCGGCGCGGTGGTGGCCGGGAAGCCGCCGTAGGGATGCCACACGTGGGCGGCGTCGATCGCGGTGATCTCGCCGGAGGGCGCCCCGACGGGCTCGGTCAGTGCCGCAACAGGCTCGGTCGATGCCACGAGAAGTCCTTCGAGGAGCGGGCTTGAACGGCGTTCAAGTTACCACGAACCCCGGCGTCCACCGGCACGATGCCGGACCAGCGCACCCGGGACCAGATCAGGGATCCGGTCGGGCAGACCTGGCGGGGACTCGGTCGGGAGGACGATCCGGCCCGCTAGGGTCTGGATCATGGCTCCCGCAACTCCAGGCACCACCGCGCTCGGTGTCTGGCCGGGGACCGCCTACCCGCTGGGCGCGACCTACGACGGCGCCGGGACGAACTTCTCGGTGTTCTCCGAGGTGGCCCGCCGGGTGGAGCTGTGCCTGATCGACGCGGACCACCGCGAGACCCGGGTGCCGCTCGACGAGGTGGACGGCTATGTCTGGCACGCCTATCTGCCCGGCGTCGGGCCCGGACATCGGTACGGTTTCCGGGTGCACGGGGGCTTCGATCCGAAGCGCGGGCTGCGCTGCGATCCCAGCAAACTGCTGCTGGACCCGTACGGCAAAGCGTTCGAGGGCGATTTCGGAACCGCCATCGCGCCCTACAACTTCGGGCAGAACTCGCTCGGGCACACCATGACCGGGGTGGTCGTCAACCCGTACTTCGACTGGGCCGACGATCGCTCGCCGAAACGGCCGTACCACGAGACCGTCATCTACGAGGCGCACGTGAAGGGCATGACCGTCACGCATCCGGAGGTGCCGCCGGAACTGCGCGGCACCTTCGCGGGCATGGCGCATCCGGCGATCCTCGAGCACCTGCGGGGGCTGGGCGTGACGACTGTGGAGCTCATGCCCGTGCACCAGTTCCTCGACGACCGCATTCTGCTGGACCGGGGACTGCGGAATTACTGGGGCTACAACAGCTTCGGCTATTTCGCGCCGCATCGGGGCTATGCGGCGGGCTCCTCCCCCGCCGCCGCGGTCACCGAATTCAAGACCATGGTGCGCGCCTTCCACGCCGCCGGCATCGAGGTGATCCTCGACGTGGTCTACAACCACACCGCCGAGGGCAATGAATTCGGGCCGACCATCAGCTTCCGCGGCATCGACAATGCCGCGTATTACCGCCTGGTGGACGATGATCCGCAGCATTACATGGATTACACGGGCACCGGAAACAGCTTCAACATGCGCCACCCGCACGCCCTCCAGCTGATCATGGATTCGCTGCGCTACTGGATCCTCGACATGCGCGTGGACGGATTCCGCTTCGACCTGGCCGCCACCCTGGCCCGCGAATTGCACGATGTGGACCGGCTTTCCACCTTCTTCGACCTGGTGCACCAGGATCCCGTGGTGAGCCAGGTGAAGCTCATCGCCGAACCCTGGGATGTGGGCGAGGGCGGATATCAGGTCGGCAATTTCCCGGTGGCCTGGACCGAATGGAACGGCAAATACCGTGACACCGTGCGGGATTACTGGCGCGGGCAGCCGGCGACGCTGGGCGAGTTCGCCTCCCGGCTCACCGGATCCTCGGATCTGTACGAGGCCACCGGCCGCCGGCCCAGCGCCAGCATCAATTTCGTGACCGCGCACGACGGATTCACGCTGGCGGATCTGGTGTCCTACAACGAGAAACACAACGACGCCAATGGCGAGGGCAATCACGACGGCGAGAACTACAACCGCTCCTGGAACTGCGGCGTCGAGGGCCCGACCGAGGATCCGGAGATCCTGGCCCTGCGCGCGCGGCAATCCCGTAATCTGCTCGCCACCCTGATGCTGTCGCAGGGCACCCCGATGTTGTTGCACGGCGACGAATTCGGCCGCACCCAGCGCGGCAACAACAATGTCTACTGTCAGGATTCTCCGCTGTCGTGGATGGACTGGACGTTCATGGACACCAATGCCGATCTGCTCGAATTCACCAGGCGCGCGGTCGCGCTGCGCGCCGCGCACCCGGTGTTCCGGCGGCGCCGCTTCTTCGATCCGGCGCCCGATCCCGAAGACCTGGGCGATATCGCCTGGTTCACCCCCGGCGGCGCGGCCATGACCGACGCCCACTGGGAGACCGGCTTCGCCCGCTCGCTGGCGGTGTTCCTCAATGGCGACGGCATCAACGAGCCGGGCCCGCGCGGGGAACGCATCGCCGACGACTCGTTCCTGCTGTGCTTCAACGCTCACGACCAAGCCCTGGGCTTCGCCCTCCCCGACGCCCGGCACGGTAATGCCTGGTCGGTCGCCCTGGACTGCGCCACGCCCACCGGCCGCCCCGCCGCCGACACCGTCTTCTCCGCTGCCGCAACGGTGCAAGTGCCCGCACGCTGTCTACTCGTGCTGCGCCGTACGGCATGATCGATACCGCCATGACCAGCTCGCCCGAACACCTCACCGGACCCATCGCCCGGCAGACGCCCGTGCGCAGCACCTACCGCCTGCAGCTGCGACCCGACGCGCTCACCTTCACCGACGCGCGCGCCATCGCCGAATACCTGCAGCAGCTGGGCATCTCGCATCTGTACCTGTCGCCCGTCATGACCGCGACGCGCGGCTCCACCCACGGCTACGACGTCACCGATCCGACCACGGTGTCGGCCGGGCTGGGCGGGCCGACCGGGCTCAAGGCCCTCGCCGACGAAGTGCGCAGCCGCGGTATGGGACTCATCGTGGATCTGGTGCCCAACCATGTGGCGGTGGCCGATCCGCGACAGAACCAGTGGTGGTGGGATGTGCTGCGGCAGGGCAAGAAGTCCAAGTACGCCACCTGGTTCGATATCGACTGGACGCCGGGCAACGGCGCGGGCGGGCGCATCGCGCTTCCGGTCCTGGCCGGGGAGAACGACCCGGCGGCGCTGACCGTGGACCGCTCCGGGCCCGAACCCATGCTGGCACTGCACGATCTGCGCTTCCCCATCGCGCCCGGCACCGACGGCGAGAACGCGCTGCGCATTCACGACAAGCAGCACTACCGCCTGGTCAACTGGAAGTCGGGGCTGTGCGGATACCGCCGCTACTTCACCGTGGGCGGGCTGGCCGCAATCCGGCAGGAGGAACCGGCGGTCTTCGAGGTCACCCATCGGGAACTGGCCGCCTGGTGCGAGCACGACCTCATCGACGGTGTGCGCGTGGATCATCCCGACGGACTGGCCCAGCCCGCCGAGTACCTGCGGCGGCTGCGCCAGCTCATCGGGCCGCAACGGCTGCTGCTGGTGGAGAAGGTGCTCTCCAATCGTGAACCGCTCGACGCCACCCTGCCCATCGACGGCACCACCGGCTACGACTCCCTCGCCGACATCGGCGGCGTGCTCATCGACCCGGACGGCGAGAAACAGCTCACAGACCTGTCGCGGCAGTTCACCGGGCACGGCAGCGACCGAGCCTGGTTCACCGAGCAGGAACACCGGATTCGCCGCGCCGTCGCCGAGACCATGCTGGTGCCCGAGGTGCGGCGGCTGGTCGCCGCGGTCAAGCGTGACGCCCGCGCCGACGCCTTCGACACCATGGCGCTCACCAATGCCGTCATCGAGGTGCTGTCGTTCATGCCGGTCTACCGCACCGACTACGCACCGCTGGCGGGCATGGTCGGGGCCGTCGTCGCCGAGGTGGCGCGGCGCAATGCCGAGCTGACCGCGCCGCTGCAGGTGCTGGTGACCGCGCTGGCCACCGGCGGCGAGGCCGCCACCCGCTTCCATCAGGTGGGCGGGGCGATGAGCGCGAAAGCCGTGGAGGACACCATGTTCTACCGCGCCGCGCGGCTGGTGTCGCTGCAGGAGATGGGCGCGGACCCGGCCCGCTTCGGCTGCTCGCCCATCGAGTTCCACCTCGCCAATGCCGAACGCGCGCAACGCTGGCCGGCCACCATGACCGCGCTGTCCACCCACGACACCAAGCGCGGCGAGGATGTGCGCGCCCGCATCGGCATGCTCTCGCAGGTGCCCGACATCTGGGCGCGCTCGGTCAGCACCTGGGAGGAGATCGCGCCCGGACCCGACGGCGCGACCACACTGTTCCTGCTGCAGAACATGTTCGGGGTGTGGCCCGCCGACGGCCGCCCGGCCGCGGCGGTGCCCGGGCTGCGCGAGCGGCTGCATCAGTTCGCGGAGAAGGCGGTTCGCGAGGCCGGCACCCAATCCTCCTGGGAGGAACCGGATGTCGAGTTCGAGACGGCGGTGCACCGCTGGATCGACACCGTCATCGACGGACCCGTCGGCGCCGAACTGGGTGAGTTCGTGGCCGACCTGGCCGGCCACGCCTGGACCGACGCGCTGGCGCAGAAGCTGCTGCAACTGTGCGGCCCCGGCATCCCGGACATCTACCAGGGCTGCGAACTGTGGGAGGACTCGCTCGTCGATCCCGACAATCGCCGCCCGGTGGACTTCACCCACCGTTCCCTGCTGCTGCAATCCCTCACCGGCACACCGGATCTCGACCCGACGGGCGCGGTCAAGATGTGGATCGTGGCGTACGCGCTGTGGCTGCGCCGCGAACGCCCCGACTGCTTCGTCGGCGGCGCCTACATCCCGCTGTTCGCGGCCGGCGACCGCGCCCAGCACCTGCTCTCCTACGCCCGCGGCCGCACCGGGGAGACCCCCGAGGTGATCGTGGCCGTCACCCGGCACAGCATCCGGCTGGACGAGGCGGGCGGCTGGGCCGACACGGTGCTGGATCTGCCGCAGGGACACTGGACCGACCGGCTCACCGGCCATACCTTCTCCGGGCGCGCGCGGCTGGAGAAGCTGTTCGCCCGGCTACCGGTGGCCCTGCTGGTGCGCTGAGCGACCGGCCGGTCGGGCGGCGGATCTTTCCGGACCGCCGCCCTGGTCGTCACCGGTGGGCGCGCGGCGCCTGGTCGATGGGCTCGATGAGATCCGGCGGCACCGGACCACCCCGATGCTCGCACCAGCGGTGAATATTGGCCGGGCGGTAGCCCTTCCGGTCCGGGACGGTGGCGGCCAGGAAGCTGTGCTGGTCCTCGGGCTGCAGCAGCTTGCGCCACGAATCCCAGTAGAAGCGCGGGCTGCGCAGGCTGGTCGTCAGACGGGCGTAGTTCAGTACCCGGAAGCCCAGGCTCAGCGAATCATGCAGGTGCAGGGCGTCGAACGGGCAACTGCTGAGCAGGGTGCCGAGGCGGTCGTGATCGAAGGCCAGTCCCTCGGCCTCGGCCTCGGCGATCATCCAGCGCAGGGTGATGTCGGACAGCCCGCAGTCGGCGTAGCCGCCGCCGATATCGCTGTGCACGCCCTCGAACCAGACCTGTTTCACTCGGTCGGGACGGTTGTAGAGATCGCGCTGATCGTCGGGAATCTCCCACAGGCAGGGCGCGAAGGCGCGCCGCCGCTCGTCGATGGCCAGCGCCTGCCGCGCGCACAGCACGATGCGCGAGAGCCGCACATCGTGGAAGCTGTGCAGCCGCGATGTGAGGCCCGGGACGCCCATCGCGCCCACGGTGTCGAAGACGCCGAGGAAATTGATGACCGGCCTCTCGGGGTGGCAGTTCGCGGCGCGGAAGGCCGCCCACTCCGGCGGATCGGGTTCGTCCGGGTTCTTCTTGCGGGTCTTGTAGATCTCCAGCGCCTGCGGGTATCGGCCCCCGATGATGGCCTCGTAGGTCAGGATTCCGAGCCGGTTGATCATCCCCGCCAGGCTGCGGGCGGTGTACGCGCCGCGGCTGAAGCCGAAGATGTAGATCTCGTCCCCGGGCTCCCAGTTCAGGGCCAGCTGCCAGTAGGCGGCCGACAGATTGGCCTCCAGGCCCAGCCCGAACGCGCCGCCCAGCAACTTGTCGGACATGAAGCCGCGCGAGCCCGGGCCCGAGACGTAGTTGATGCGCTGACCGACGGACTTCCCCTCCCTGTCCGTCCCGGTCAGCTTGACCGCTTCCGCAATCTTCACGATGTTCGACACCGTCGAGCTCGACTCGGCCTTCCAGGTGCCGTCACAACACACGACCAGCCTTTTCATGAACGTCAGCCTCCCGTCCTGACCGTTCGGTTTCACGCGTAGTGAACTACCCGATTATCGCGCTGCCACCACGCGGTCGTTAATCCCGGCGCGCGCCTCACAGGTACCTCTACCCGCAGGGTCGACGCCCCGCGCTCGCGCCGCGATCGCTCACGATTCGTTCACGATCCCTGTGGCACCGTGGCGGCATGTCCGACGAAGGAGTGAGCGCCCGCAGCGTATGTGTCCTGGTATGCGAGGACGACGAGCGGCTGGGCGAGCGGGTCGCGGACGGACTGCGGGCGGCCGGATTCATCGTCGATCTGGCCCGCAATCTCACCGACGCCGCCGAGCAGTGCGGGGTGCGGATCTACGACTGCCTCATCGTGGATCGCGGGCTACCAGACGGCGACGGACTGGAACTCGTACGGCGGCAACGGGAATCGGGGGATCACACACCCGCATTGTTGATCACCGCGCGCGACAGCCCCGCCGATCGCAACGAGGGCTACGCGGGCGGCGCGGACGACTATCTGGCCAAGCCGTTCTCGCTGGGCGAGCTCGCCGCGCGGGTGCGGGCGCTGTGCTCGCCGCGGCGCTCGCCGCACTCGCCGGTGCTCACGATCGGGGATCTGGTGGTGGACCGATTACGTCGCCGGGTGCGCCGCCGCGGAATCCTGCTGACCATGACCACCCGCGAATTCTGCGCGCTGGAACTGCTAGCCGCGCGCGCCGGAACCCTCGTCACCCCGGCCGAGATCGCCGCCTTCTGCGGTGATTCCGCCTCGACCGTGGGCGTGGACGAGGTGATCACCCGCCTGGACCGCAAGCTCGGCCGGCCGCGGATCATTCACAGCTCGGCGGCGGGATACCTCCTGCACGCCTGAATGCCCCACCGGGGCAACCGGACCCGTGTGATCCGAACGAGGGGTCGGATCACACGGGCCGCCGGTCAGGTCAGATACCGGTAGGCGGGCGAGTTCGGATCCAGCCGCTCACACTGGATCGGCGCCTTGTCCATCCGCTCGAGCAGCGGTCCCAGGCCCTCCGGGGTGCCCAGTTCGATACCGACCAGGGCGGCGCCGGTTTCGCGGTTGTTGCGCTTGACGTACTCGAACACGGTGATGTCGTCATCGGGACCCAGGACCTCGTCCAGGAAGCGGCGCAGCGCGCCGGGCTCCTGCGGGAAGTCCACCAGGAAATAGTGTTTCAGGCCCTGATGCACCAGCGACCGCTCGATGACCTCGCCGTAGCGGGAGACATCGTTGTTGCCGCCCGAGAGGAGCACCACCACCGTCGAACCCGGCTCGATCTCGACCTCGCGCAGCGCCGCCGACGCGAGCGCGCCCGCCGGCTCGGCGACGATGCCCTCGTTCTGGTACAGCTCCAACATGGCGGTGCAGATGGCGCCCTCGTCCACGTGAATCATGCGGAAAGAGCCTGCGCCCGAACCGGTTTCAGTACTGGTCAGCAGGGGCAGCGAGGCGTGCGAGCGAACCTGGCCGCCGAAGCGCACCACCGCCTGGTAACCGACCGCGCCGACCCGGCGCACAGCGGCGCCGTCCACGAACGGGTCGATCTCGGGCAGGGTCACCGGGCCGCCGGCCACCAGCGCGGCCGTCATGGACGCCGCGCCCGTCGGCTCCACCGCGAGAATCGCGGAGTGCGGCGACCGTTCCCGCAGATAGGTGGCGATACCCGCCAGGCAGCCACCGCCGCCCACCGGAACCACGACCAGATCGGGCTCGCGGCCGAGCTGCTCGAGGAATTCGGCGGCGATGGTGCCCTGCCCGGCCGCGGTGCGCGGATCGTCGAAGGGCGGGACCATGGTCGCCCCGGTGCGCTTCACATCGTCGGCGGCGGCCGCGGCGGCCGCGTCGAAGGTGTCGCCGATGGCGATGAGTTCCACGAATTCGCCGCCGTGGACGCGGATTCTGTCGCGCTTCTGCTTCGGGGTGGTGGTGGGCACGTAGATGCGACCCGTGACGCCCATGGCCTTACACGCGAAAGCCACCCCCTGCGCGTGGTTTCCGGCGCTGGCGGTGACCACGCCCGCGGCCTTCTCGGCGGCGGTCAGCTGCACCATGAGGTTGTAGGCGCCGCGCAGCTTGTAGGAGCGGACGGCGGTGAGGTCCTCCCGCTTGAGGTAGACCTCGGCCCCGGCCAGCGCCGACAGCCGCGGAATCCGTTGTAGCGGCGTCGGCTCGATAATCTCCGAAATTCGCTTCGCGGCCGCATCGATCTCGTCCGCCGTCAATTCGGGCAGCGAACCGGACACTTTCTCGGCAACAACAAGCGGATCAGACACCCGAACATGCTAGCTGGGAGCATGTAACGGGCCTGCGGCAGCGCCACGAAAAGGTCCCGGTCACATCGAACCGGGACCTTCTCTCACCGGCCGCCGTGCTTCCCGGCGATACGGCGGACGGCGCTCAGGGGCGCGGGGCGAGGACGAACAGCGGGATCTCGCGGTCGGTCTTCTTCTGGTATTCGGCGTAGTCGGGCCACACCTCGACGGCCCGCTTCCACCAGAGGGTCTTCTCGTCGCCGGTGACCTCGCGGGCGTCGTAGTCCTTGACCACGTCGCGGTCGCGCAGTTCCACATGCGGATCGGCCTTGACGTTCCAGTACCAGACCGGGTGCTTGGGCGCGCCGCCCAGAGAGGCGACCACCGCGTACGCGCCGTCGTGCTCGATCCGCATGAGCGGGGTCTTGCGGAGCTTGCCGGACTTGTTGCCGCGGGTGGTCAGCAGGATGATCGGCACACCGCGCAGGAGGTTGGCCTCCGCGCCCCCGGAGTTCTCGTACTGCTCGGCCTGCTCTCGTGACCAGTCGGACGGGCTGGGTTCGTACTCTCCGATAAGTGGCATGAACTGGCCAACCACACGCGTTCCTGTGTTGTTCCCGACAGAGGTTTCGGTTGCCCGAACTTTGGGTCAACGTCTACCCTTACCGTATGGCAGTGGTTCACCCTACGGACACCGAGCGGCTTCGCTCGCACGCTTCCGTGGACATCGCCGGGACGGCGTGGCCGGTCTACAAGCTGGAAGCCTTGTTCGCCGGTGTGGTGGCCTGCCTGACGCTCGCCCTGATCACCGGATCGGCGCAGGCCGCGGTGCTCGGCGCGACGGTGATCGCGACGCTGCGCTGGATCATCGGCGGGACGCGCAACTTCCGCTGATTCGGGCCGTTCGGCCCCGTACCCTTCGACCGATTCATGCGGTTTCCCCATCAGCTCACCGGGCTGTGACAACACGTGTGCCCCTCGGCGAGGCGAGGGGCACACGATGCGACGGCGGTATCGAGATCAGGCCACGCCGAGGCAGCCCGGGCCGAGAAGGGCCTTCAGGTCGCCCATGAGGGCCGAGGAGGGTGAGACCCGCAGGTTGTCGGCCACCTTCAGCATGGTGGTGCGATCCCGGGAGCCGACGTGCTTGATGTGCACGTTCGCGGTGCCCGGATGCCGGGACAGCACCCGCTTGAGCTCGCCGATCTTGTCGGGGGTGCACAGGCGGGTGGGGATGACCACCGACAGTGGCTTGTCCACGCCGATGGACGAAAGGTCCGGCACCACAAGGTCGTTGGCGATCAGGGAGACGCGATCGTCGCGGGCGCTGACGCGGGCCTTGACCAGGACGATGGCGTCCTCGGTGACGTCCATGCCGTAGACGGAGTAGGACTGCGGGAAGAACAGCACCTCGATGCCACCGGTGAGGTCCTCGAGCTGGGCCGACGCCCAGGGCAAGCCGTTCTTGTTCACGCGGCGGGTGACATTGGCGAAGATGCCGCCGATGGTGACCTGCGCGCCGTCCTTGATATCGCCTTCGAGAATGGCGGGGATCTGGGTGTCGGACTGGGCCGCGAGAACGTGCTCGACGCCGTTGAGCGGGTGTCCGGACACGTAGAGGCCCAGCATTTCCCGCTCCAGGGCGAGCTTGTGCTTGGTCTCCCATTCCTCGTCGGGGACCTTCACATTGAAGACGCTGGCAATGGACTCGTCGCCGTCGTCGAGGCCGCCGAAGAGGTCGAACTGACCGATGGCCTCGGCCTTCTTGGTCGACATGACCGCGTCGATGGCATCGGAGTGCACCAGCAGCAGGCCCTTGCGGGGATGCCCGAGCGAGTCGAAAGCGCCTGCCTTGATGAGGGATTCGGTGACCTTCTTGGTGCAGGCGATAGCGTCGATCTTGTTCAGGTAGTCGGAGAAGTCGGTGAACTTCGACTTCTCCTTGCGCGCCGCGATGATCGAGGCCACCACGTTCGCACCGACATTGCGGACCGCGCCCATGCCGAAGCGAATGTCGTTGCCCACGGAGGCGAATTCGAGTTCGGACTCGTTGACGTCGGGCGGCAGCACCTGGATGCCCAGGCGGCGGCAGTCGGCCAGATAGACGGCGGCCTTGTCCTTGTCGTCACCGACGGAGGTGAGCAGACCGGCCATGTACTCGGCGGGATAGTTGGCCTTCAGGTACGCGGTCCAGAAGGAGACCAGGCCGTAGCCGGCGGCGTGCGACTTGTTGAACGCGTAACCGGCGAACGGGAGAATCGTGTCCCACAGCGCCTTGATGGCGGGCTTGGTGAAACCGTTCTCCAGCATGCCCTTTTCGAAGCCCTCGAATTCGGCCTCGAGGACTTCGGCCTTCTTCTTACCCATGGCGCGGCGCAGAATGTCGGCTCGGCCGAGGGAGTAGCCGGCCACCTTCTGCGCGATCTGCATGATCTGCTCCTGATACACGATCAGGCCGTAGGTATCGCGCAGAATGTCCTTCAGGGGCTCTTCGAGCTCCGGGTGGATGGGCTTGACCTCTTGCCGCCCGTTCTTGCGGTCGGCGTAGTCGTTGTGCGCGTTCATGCCCATGGGACCGGGGCGGTAGAGCGCGAGCACGGCGACGATGTCCTCGAAGCCGGTGGGGATCATGCGGCGCAGCAGATCTCGCATGGCGCCACCATCGAGCTGGAACACGCCGAGGGTGTCACCGCGCGCGAGCAGTTCGTAGGTGGCCGGGTCTTCCAGGGGCAGCGTGTCGAGGTCGAGTTCGATGCCGCGGTTGGCCTTGATATTGACCAGCGCGTCACCGATGACAGTGAGGTTGCGCAGACCCAGGAAGTCCATCTTCAGCAGGCCGATGGCCTCACACGACGGGTAGTCCCAGCCGGTGATGATGGCGCCGTCCTGCGCGCGCTTCCAGACCGGGATCGCGTCGGTGAGCGGTTCGGACGACATGATGACCGCGCAGGCGTGCACGCCGGCGTTGCGGATCAGGCCCTCGAGACCACGTGCGGTCTCGTAGATCTTGTTGACGTCCGGGTTGGTGTTGATGAGCTCGCGGACCTCGGCGGCCTCTTTGTACCGCTCGTGCTCGGGATCCATGATGCCGGAGAGCGGAATGTCCTTGGCCATGATCGGCGGCGGCAGCGCCTTGGAGATCTGGTCCGCGATGGCGAAGCCCGGCTGGCCGAACTGCACGCGGGCCGAGTCCTTCAGCGCCGCTTTGGTTTTAATCGTACCGAAGGTGATCACCTGGGCGACCCGGTCACTGCCCCACTTGTCGGTGGCGTAGCGGACCATTTCACCGCGACGGCGATCGTCGAAGTCGATATCGATATCGGGCATCGAGACGCGCTCGGGGTTGAGGAAGCGCTCGAACAGCAGACCGTGCGGAATCGGGTCGATGTTCGTGATGCCCATGGCGTAGGCGACCAGCGAACCGGCCGCCGAACCACGGCCCGGGCCGACATTGATGCCGACCGAGCGCGCGTAGGTGATCAGGTCACCGACGACGAGAAAGTAAGCGGGGAAGCCCATTTCGTTGATGACGCCGAGCTCGTACTTGGCGCGCGAGATGTACTCCTCCGGCGGCCCGCTCGGGAAGCGCCGGTCCAGGCCGACCATGACCTCGTGCTCGAGCCAGGTGGCCTGGGTGTGGCCCTCGGGCACCGGGAAGATCGGCATCCGGTCGCGGTGGGCCCAGACGTCGTCGTAGGACTGGACGCGCTCGCCGATCCGCACCGTGTTGTCGCACGCGCCGGGGACTTCCGCGTCCCAGATGGCGCGCATCTCCTCGGCGGACTTGAGGTAGTAGCCGGAGCCGTCGAACTTGAAGCGGGTCGGGTCCGAGAGCGTCTTGCCGGTCTGAATACACAGCAGCGCTTCGTGATTGGACGCGTCGTGCTCGTGCACGTAGTGGCAGTCGTTGGTGGCCAGCGGCGGAATGCCCAGCTTCTTGCCGACATCCAGCAGGCCCTCGCGCACCCGGCGTTCGATGGACAGCCCGTGGTCCATGATCTCGAGGAAGAAGTTCTCCGGCCCGAAGATCTCCTGCCACTTGGCGGCCGCTTCGAGGGCCTCGCGTTCGTGGCCCAGGCGCAGCCGGGTCTGCACCTCGCCCGAGGGGCAACCGGTGGTGGCGATGATGCCCTCGGCATGCTCGGCGATGATGTCGGCGTCCATGCGCGCCCACTTGCCGAGCTGACCTTCGATGGAGGCCAGACTCGACAGTTTGAACAGGTTGCGCAGACCCGTCGCGTTCTCGGCGACCATGGTCATGTGGGTGTAGGAACCCGAACCCGAGACGTCATCGCTCTTCTGCGACGGGTCGCCCCACAGCACACGCTTGGTGTTGAACCGGGACTCCGGCGCGATGTACGCCTCGATGCCGATGATCGGCTTGATGCCCTGCTTCTTGGCGGAGTTGTAGAACTCCGAGGCGCCGTACATATTGCCGTGGTCGGACATGCCGACGGCGGTCATCCCGAGCCGTGTCGCCTCTTTGAACAAGGGCGTGATCTTCGCCGCGCCGTCGAGCATCGAGTACTCGGTGTGGTTGTGGAGATGGACAAATGATCCCGACGAGGCTGACACCCGGACATACTATGCGGCCCCACCGACGAGTTCCGAAGGCACGCGGCGGCGATCACTCGAATCGGCGTGGCGGGCTCCGCGTGTCGTGTTCGACGTCACGTGGAGCGGCCCGCGACTAGGCGACCGAAGCGGCGGCGGGCACGGCGGGGGTAGTGGTGCGGCGCGCCGCGTGGGCGCCCCGCACCACCAGCGGCAGCACCCATGCCGACGCGAGTTGGTCCAGGCTCATCGACCCGATGCCGAGCCGATTGTGGACGAATCCGACCGACAGTCCCAGGCGGGGTTCGGCCCAGCCGAACGATCCACCCAGACCGATGTGCCCGAAGCCCGCGTGGGCTCCCGGGACGGGCAGCGAGTGATAGCCCATGTGCCACATCATCGGGATGTAGAACAACGCGCGGTCGAGCCGGAACGTCTCCACCTGCCGCATGGCCCTGATGGTTTCGGGCGAGAGGAAGCGGCGGCCCTGGTGCATGCCCCCGTTGGCGAGCGCGGCGTAGACGGTGGCCAGGCCGGTCGCGGTGCAGACGCCGTTGCCCGCACCCAGTTCGGTGCGCAGGATGGGCGGATCGTCGCCCTCCAGCAGCTGATCCAGACCGGGCAGGAACAGCGCGCGGGCGACCGCCCCGAGCGGACCGGGCAGCGAGTAGGCGCGGCCCAGTACCAGCGAGACATAGTTGGTGCCGACCGCGGACAGCTTGTTGCCGTGCAGCAGGGCGGCGCTGGTGGTCGACCCGGGCGGCGGGCTGCCCAGGTGAATGCCCTCGGTGCCCAGCGGTTCGGCGACTTCGGTGCGGAACAGCTCGGCCATGCCGCGGCCGGTGACCGCGCGCGCCAGGCCGGCCAGCAGCCAGCCGAAGGTGAGGGCGTGATAGGCCGGAATGCCCAGCAGATGATCGGGTTTGGCGGCGGCCAGGTGGTCCTCCATCATGCGGTGGTCGAGCACGTCGTCCAGACCGCGGGCGATCTCGGGCAGCCCGTACAGCCCGGCGCGGTGGGACAGCACCTGCCGCACCGTGATCCGCCCCTTGCCGTTGGCGGCGAATTCCGGCCAGTAGTGGGCGACCGGCGCGTCGTAGTCGATGAGGCCGCGATCGGCGAGCCGATGGATGACCGTGGCCGCAATGCCTTTGGTGGCGGAGAAGACGATGGCGCCGGTGTCGGCGTCCCAGGGCCGGCGCGGCGCGGCATCCCCGATCCAGATCTCGACCAGCGGTTCCCCGCGCAGGTGCACCGTGAGCGCGCCCCCCGCACCCGGCTGACCACCGACCATCCGCGCGAAAGCGCGCACCAGCGGACCGAATTCGACGGCCGCGTAGCCGCCCACCGTGGCCGGCAGGTCCATGAGACCCGGCGGGGAAGCGTCATTGCTCACGAATTCCACGGTACGAGCGCCGGGTGACACCGGCAATGAAGACGTGGCGAGAGTTATTCCCGTTGGTCCAGTGGTTATTCCGGGTGTCCGGGTAGTGACACCGGCGTTATCGGAGCGAGCTCTACCGAGATCAAGGCGAGTTCCCGGGTGTACGGGCGGGGGCTGCGTACGCTGTGGCCATGCGGAGGGCATGGTCGTTGGTTCCGGTGGTGCTGCTCGTGATCGTGCTGGCGCTGACCGGGTGTTCGTCGTCGAAGCAGGAGGCCGCGACCGTCGGCGTGACCGGGGACTGGCACGGGAACATCGAGATACCCGACCATCCGCTGGCCGTCGGGGTCAGCTTCACCGGCACGGACAAGGCCACCATCGACATTCCGGCCCAGGGTATCGATGCCGCGCCGTTGAGCGGGGTGAAGAACGATGCCGGCGGCGTGGCCTGGACCATCACCAAGATTCCGGGCAACCCGTCGTTCCAGGGCAAGTACGACAAGGGCGCCGACAGCATCCAAGGACAGTTCAGCCAGTCCGGTAGGACGTTTCCGCTGAACCTGACGCGCGGCAAGGTCGAGGGCCCGCCGCGGCCGCAGGAGCCGAAGCCGCCGTTCCCGTACAAGTCCGAGGATGTCAGCTTCCCCAGCGGGAACATCACCATCGCCGGGACGCTCACCGAGCCGAACGTCGGCGGGCCGTTCCCGACGGTCGTGCTGATCAATGGCAGCGGAGCCAACGACCGCAATGAGGAGCTGCTGGGCCACAAGCCGTTCCTGCTGCTGGCCGACACCCTGACCCGTGCGGGGTACGCGGTGCTGCGCACCGACAAGCGCGGCGTCGGCAAGACCGGCGGGCACCTGGACACCTCGAGCTACCGGGATCTGACCGACGACATCGGCGCCGGAATGGCCTTCCTGCACGGGCGTCCAGAGATCGATGCCAAGCGGATCGGGCTGCTCGGGCACAGCGAGGGCGGGTATCTCGCGCCGCTGTACACCATGCGGCCGGACAGCGGGGTGGCGTTCGTGATCATGATGGCGGGGCCAGCGGTGCCGGGCTCGGATGTGCTGGTGGAACAGAGTCGTCTGATCCTCACCGCGCAAGGGGCCACCGCGGAGCAGGTCGATCAGCAGGTGGCGTTCAACTCCACCCTGTCGACCCTGCTGCGCTCCGGGGATCCGGAGGCCGCCAAGACCTTTGTGCGACAGCACAACGACAGCCTGCCCGCCGACAAGAAGCTGTCCGACGCGGAAATCGACAGACTGGTGACGCCGTACATGGCGGCGCTGGTCGGCTACGACCCGGCCCCGGCGCTGTCGGCGCTGCGGGTGCCGGTGCTGGCCTTCTACGGCAGCAAGGATCTCCAGGTGCCCGCGGCCCAGAACGAGGGCCCGGCGCGC
Source organism: Nocardia sp. NPDC046763 (assembly GCF_040645495.1). Classification (NCBI taxonomy): domain Bacteria; kingdom Bacillati; phylum Actinomycetota; class Actinomycetes; order Mycobacteriales; family Nocardiaceae; genus Nocardia; species Nocardia sp. NPDC046763. The sequence continues at coordinate 30,539 of NZ_JBEYYI010000045.1, forward strand.
ACGCTGCTGGCCGCCGATCCGGATGCGACCGTGCACGTCTTCGACGGGCTCAATCACCTCATGCAGCCCGCCGGCAAGGGCACGCCCGACGAGTACGCCAAGATCGAGACGACGATCGATCCGCAGGTGCTGACCTTCGTGACGGATTGGCTGACGCAGCGATTCCCCACCGCACACTGACCGATTCGTACACATCGCCCGAAGTAGTGGCGTGCGTGCGATCCGGTTGCCAGAGTGGTGTCGTGGGAATCTACGAAGATCGGGTGCTGCCCAGGCTGGTCGACCTGTGCTGTGGTTCGAAGCAGATGAACCCCGAGCGGCAGCGGGTCTGCGCCGGGCTGCACGGGCGGGTGGTCGAGATCGGGTTCGGATCCGGGCGCAATGTGCCGTTCTACCCCGGCTCGGTGACATCGGTGAGCGCCGTCGAACCCGCTGACCTGGGGTGGCGGCTGGCCGCCGGACGGCTGGCGGCGGCGACGGTTCCGGTGGAACGCGCAGGCCTGGACGGGCAGGCGCTGCCGTTCGAGGACGACAGCTTCGATTCCGCGCTGTCGACGTGGACGCTGTGCACCATCCCGGATGTCGAGGCCGCGCTCGCCGAGGTGCGCCGGGTGTTGGCGCCCGGCGGCACTTTTCATTTCGTCGAGCACGGTCTCGCACCGGATCCCGGTGTCCAGAAATGGCAGCACCGGTTCAACCCGATGCAAAAGGCGCTGGCCGGTGGCTGCCACCTCGACCGCGATATTCGCGGGTTGATCGAGACCGCGGGCTTCGAAATCCGCGAAATCGATCTGTATTACCAGCAGGGGCCGAAGCCCTGGGTCGCACTCGCATTGGGCACCGCGGTAGCCGTGTGAGCAGTTACCGCGGTGATCCGCGTGCGAGCTACTGCGGCCAGCCGCCGTACGGGACGGTGATCAGTTCCATGTAGTGCCCGACGGGGTCGAGGAAATAGATTCCCCGGCCGCCGTCATTGTGGTTGATCTCGTTGACGCCCTGCTGACGCGGATCGGCCCAGAAGGTCAGGCCGTACCGCTTGATCTTGTCGTAGGCCGCGTCGAATTCGTCCTCGGAAACCAGGAAGGCGTAATGCTGCGGTTGCGGCTCGCCCTCGAAACCCGGTGGCAGATTGGCGAAATCGAAGGTGACGCCGTTCCCGACGGTAATTGGAATGAACGGACCGTACGGCTTGCCCACCTCCACCCCGAGGATGTCCGCCCAGAATTCGGCGGAGACCCGATTGTCGTTGCACGCGACAATGGTGTGGTTGAACTGGATAGTGATAGGAATTCTCCTGTGTTCGTGACGATCCCGACCCTGGACCGGTACAAGTCGGCCGACAGGAGCATCGCCACGCCCTCGACGGTAACCACCCGCCGCCGATTTCGCCAAGCGCCCTGTGCAAACCGTCACAGCGCGCAGTGGCCCCCAAAAGTCGGGGCGGCTCGGCGTCCAGTCGCCCGCGGTGCGGCGACGGCTTGATGAAACCCGAAGGCGCGCAGAACATCCTGCGCATTCTCGGCCAGTACTCGCGCAATGTCGCACCGACGCAGGACCGCATCGACTTCGATGTGACCTGCACCAACGAGTTCGTGGAGAAGGCCCGGGGCGCTCGCAAACCCTGACCGGCCCACATGAAACCGCACATCGATTGAGGGGTGCGCGGTTTCGCGCTATTCCGGGACGGCGACCACCGTGCGGCGGGAGCGGCGCAGGGCGTCGACGGTGAAGATGACCAGTGCCAGCCAGATCAGCGCGAACCCCGCCCAGCGGGACGCGGGCATGGGCTCGTGCCCCACCGCCACCCCCCAGGCCAGCTGCAGTCCGGGCGTGAGGTACTGCAGAATTCCCATGGTGGACAACGGCACTCGGGGAGCCGCCAGCGCGAAGAACACCAGTGGCACGAGGGTGACCGGGCCGGTCAGCATGAGCAATCCCGTATGCGGAACCGAGGAACCGAAGGTCGCGTTGCCGGTCGCCGCGATCACGATCACCGCGATCAGCGCGAACGGCGCGGCCGCCAATCCCTCTGCCGCCAAGCCGGGTAGCGCGTCGAGCCGAATCACCTTCTTGACCAGCCCATAGGTAGCGAAGGAACAGGCCAGGATCAACGCGATCCACGGGGGCCGACCGTAATCGATGGTCAGCACGATCACCGCCGTGGCGCCCAGCCCCAGCGCGACCCACTGCGGAGCCCGCAGCCGCTCCCGGAAGACGATGACACCGAATGCCACCGTCACCAGCGGATTGATGAAATACCCCAGCGCACACTCCACCACGTGATGCGAGATCACGCCGTAGACGTACGCGCCCCAGTTCATCGAGATCGCCGCCGACGCCACGGCCGCCAACCGCCAGGTCCGCGCATCGATTCGCCGCAGCTCCCCCAGCCGCCCGGCGAGCGTCATCACCAGCAGCGAGACCACCAGCGTCCAGAGGATCCGCTCGGCCAGCACCTCCCCCGCGCTCGCGAAGGACAGCAGTCCGAAGAACGCTGGAAACAGTCCCCAGATGAAATACGCCCCGATGCCGAAGGCGATGCCGGCGTCCCGGGCGCCCTCGTGTCCCGCCGGCCGATCCCGCCGAGTCGTATCGACCGCTGCGTCTGCGTTCCCCGGTCCTTCGGCCACCTGATTACGTTAGCCTGCGCAACAAACGTCACGACAGCGAATACATAGGATGATCCTCACATGCCGGTCCGGTGCGTGACGGGCAGCTACGGGCTAGTTTCTTTGGTCGCCCTTTACTGTGGAGGGCATGTCGATTACTGCGCAGGCAGCTAGTCCACCCAGCCCACCCGCGCTCGGGCTCACCTTCGCCGAGGTGGAGCAGCGGCGGCGGGGCGGGCTGACCAACGACGTGCCGGAGCGGGCCAGCCGATCCGTCAAGGACATCGTCAAGGCGAATGTGTTCACCCGGATCAATGCGATCCTCGGTGTGCTGTTCATCCTGGTGCTGGCCACCGGCTCGCTCATCGACGGCATGTTCGGGCTGCTGATCATCGCCAACAGCGCGGTCGGCATCATCCAGGAGGTCCGGGCCAAGAACACCCTCGACAAGCTGGCCATCGTCGGGCAGGCCAAGCCCATGGTGCGCCGCGAGGGCATCGCCGGCGCCGTCGCGCCGCAGGAGATCGTGCTCGACGACATCATCGAGCTCGGGCCCGGCGACCAGATCGTCGTCGACGGCGAGGTGATCGAGACCGAACTGCTCGAGGTCGACGAGTCGCTGCTCACCGGTGAGGCCGACCCCATCGACAAAACCCTTGGCGCGCAGATCATGTCGGGCAGCTTCGTGGTATCGGGCAGCGGCGCCTACCGGGCCACGAAGGTCGGCAAGGACGCCTACGCCGCCAAGCTCGCCGACGAGGCCAGCAAGTTCACGCTGGTCAAGTCGGAGTTGCGCAGCGGCATCGACACCATTCTGAAAGTCATTACCTACCTGCTGATTCCGGCGGGCCTGCTGTCCATCTACAACCAGCTGTTCTCCTCCAAGGAATCCTGGCGGCCCGCCGTCAGCGGCATGGTGGCCGCGCTGGTGCCCATGGTGCCCGAGGGTCTGGTGCTGATGACCTCGATCGCCTTCGCGGTCGGCGTGGTCCGGCTCGGTGCGCGCAAGTGCCTCGTGCAGGAGCTGCCCGCCATCGAGGGGCTGGCCCGGGTGGACGTGGTGTGCGCGGACAAGACCGGCACCCTCACCGAGAACGGCATGCGGCTCGCGGAAGTCCGACCCGTGAACGACATTCCGGAGGCGACACTACGTGAGGTACTCGCCGCGCTGGCCGCGGACGACCCGCGGCCCAATGCCAGCGTGCTGGCCATCAAGGAGGCTCTGCCGGACGCGCCCGGCTGGGAATCCACCGGGGTCGCGCCGTTCTCCTCCGCCAAGAAGTGGAGCGGCATGTCCTACGGCGAGCACGGCAACTGGCTGATGGGTGCGCCGGACGTGCTGCTGGACCCGGCCTCCGAGATCGCCGACACCGCACAGGACATCGGGGCCAAGGGGCTGCGCGTCCTGCTGCTGGCCCGCAGCGACCGGCCGGTGGATGCGCACGACGCGCCCGGGCGGGTCACCCCGGCGGCGCTGGTGGTGCTCGAGCAGAAGGTGCGGCCCGACGCCAAGGGGACGCTGGAATACTTCGCCTCCCAGCATGTCTCGACCAAGGTCATCTCCGGCGACAATGCGGTGTCGGTCGGCGCGGTGGCGTCCTCACTGGGGTTGCCCGGGGGCAACGACCCGGTCGACGCTCGCAAACTTCCGACCGATCAGAACGAACTGGCGGACGTGCTCGAGCACAAGACCGTGTTCGGCCGCGTCCGCCCGGATCAGAAGCGCGCCATGGTCGGTGCGCTGCAGTCGCGCGGCCACACCGTCGCCATGACCGGCGACGGCGTCAACGACGTACTCGCCCTGAAGGACGCCGATATCGGCGTCGCCATGGGCTCGGGCAGCCCGGCGACCCGCTCGGTGGCGCAGATCGTGCTGCTGGACAACAAGTTCGCGACCCTGCCCTATGTCGTTGGCGAGGGCCGCCGGGTGATCGGCAATATCGAGCGGGTCTCCAACCTGTTCCTCACCAAGACCGTCTACTCGGTGGTGCTGGCCTTCCTGGTCGGCATCGCGGGCATCGGGTCGCAGATCTTCAGCTACAAGGCCATCGGCTACCCGTTCCTGCCCCGCCACGTGACGATCGCCGCCTGGTTCACCATCGGCATCCCCGCCTTCATCCTCTCGCTGGCGCCCAACAACGAGCGTGCCCGCACCGGATTCGTCGGCCGCGTCATGCGATTGGCGGTCCCGTCAGGTGTCGTGATCGGCGTGATGACCTTCATCTCGTACCTGATCGCCTACAAGGGGCCCGACGTCAGCGAGACCGCGAAGATCCAGGCCGGCACCACCGCCCTGATCACGCTGCTGATCATCGCGGTGTGGGTGCTGGCCATCGTCGCCCGCCCGTGGAGCTGGTGGAAGGTCCTGCTGGTGGCGGGTTCCATCGCCGGATACCTGATCCTGTTCGCGGTCCCGTTCACCCGCCACTTCTTCAAACTCGACCCGTCGAATGTCGCGCTGACGAGTTTGGCCGTCCTGTGCGGCGGAATCGGCATCGTCCTGGTCGAGGTTGCCTGGTGGCTCAGCGCCAAGTACCTCGGCGAATCGCCCCACACGCGGGTACCGGCGGACGAAGACGCGTGATCCAGAAGCCGTTTCGAGCCGGGGCCGTGCCGCGACCCCGGCTCGAATCATGTTCAGCGCGAGAGCATGTGGAGCGTCTCATCCGCGAGGGCGTAGATGCGATGGGTGATGGGATCGACCGGGATGACAGCCGTGACCGCACCCGACGCGATATCGACGATCCGGACATCGCCCGTCGTGCCCTCCGCCGAATGGACGGTAGCCACGGCCTGATCGGGAATCGCATCGTGCGACCCGCCGTCCGCGACGCAGCCCGGGAAAACGTTGGGGCGGTTCCGGATTGCGGCCATCCCAGCGGCGTTGACCTGCGATGACGGTCCAATTGGTCGCATGATTCGGCTCGCCGGGGCGGTGCCGTCCTGGGCAGTAATTGAATTCGCAGGTACCTTGAGCGCCATGGAGGTCTTGCTGCATCAGCTCGACGCATTCGCCGACGCGCCGTTCTCGGGCAATCCCGCCGCGGTCATGCCGCTGCTGTCCTGGCTGCCGGACGAACTGCTGCAGCGGCTGGCCGAGGAGAACAATCTCGCCGAGACGGCCTTCTACACCTCGGCGCTGCCGGCGGAAGCGGGTGCGCCGCCGGACAACTCGCCCGCCTTCCATCTGCGGTGGTTCACGCCGACGGTGGAGGTGGACCTGTGCGGGCACGCCACCATGGCCGCGGCCTCGCAGATCCTGGAGGACATGCATCCGGGGGCGGATCGGGTCCACTTCTATACGCGCAGCGGGTGGTTGCGGGTGGATCGGGACCGGGACGATCTGGTGCTCGACCTGCCGTCGGTGTCGTCGGTGGAAATCGATGTGCACGAGGAACTTCCGCATCAGCTGGCGCAGGCGCTGGGGGTGCGGCCGCTGCGCGCTTTCGACGGGACCGATGTGGTGCTGGTCGTGACCGCCGAACACGAAGTGCGCGAATCCCGTCCGAACTTCTCGGCCTTTCCCGAGTTGAACCGCGCCGCCATCCTCACCGCGACCGGCGACGAGGTCGACTTCGTGTCCCGGGTCTTCGCGCCCGGCCAGGGCATTCCCGAGGACCCGGTCACCGGGTCGGCGCACGCCCAGCTCACCCCGCTGTGGAGTCGCGAACTCGGGCGCACCAGCCTCACCGCCCGCCAGCTCTCCCGGCGCGGCGGTGCCATGCACTGCGCCCTCACCGGCGACCGGGTGCGGCTCACCGGCCGCTGCCGCCGCTACCTCGACGGCGTAGTCCGCCTGCCGGACTGAGCAATTCAGCGCTCGGTGACCTGCCGGGTGAGAGCGTGCAGGTCCGTGGTGCGGTAGCCGGGGTAGCCGTGCAGCAGCTCCAGCCATTCGGTGGGGACGGCCGAGGCGCCCCAGCGAGCACCGAGCAGGCCGCCCGCGATGGCCGCCGTAGTGTCGGTGTCGCCGCCCGCGCGCACCGCGAGTTCCAGTGCGGCGGGCAGGGTTTCGGCGTGGGTGATGGCCCACCAGGCCGTCTGCAGGGCGTGCACCACCCAGCCGTTCTTGGGGAAGTCGACGGGGCTGCCGGTTTCGGCCTTGTCCAGCAACGGTTCCCAGAAACCCGTATCCACCTGGGACAGCGCCTCACGCAGGCCGTCATAGGTGCCGAACAGGATGGCGTGGCGGATGGCCAGGGTCCAGAGCTTGCACGCCTGCATGGCCTGCATGTCGTAATGGGTCAGTGAACTGACGAGTTTGGCTGCCTTGCCGCACTTCTCGGCGTCGTCGAGATAGGCGAGAGCGACCGGAGCGGTACGCATGAGCGAACCATTGCCCGCCGTCAGGCCGGTCAGATCGTGGGCGCGCATCTGCATGGCGCGCCCGGTCCGATCACGCCACTCCAGCACCTCACGGGTCTGGTTGCCGATGTCCTTGGGTCCGGAATCCCACCAGGCCACGAATTCGGCCGCGACGGCGTCCAGCCCCTCCGGGCTGCAGAGGTCCCCCACCCGCGCGGCCGCCCGCGCCACCGCGACCGCCATGGCCGTGTCGTCGGTCCACTCACCCGGCGCCCACCCGAACGCGCCGCCGCCCCGCATCCGGATCTCCGCGTCCGGACCCGGCACGGTGAACTCGTAGCCCGCCCCCAACGCGTCTCCGGCCGCGGTCCCCAGCAGTACCCCGGCGGCCCGGTCGGCCTGCTCCGGCGTCAATTCCATCTGCGCTCGCCTCTTCCGCTCCGATGCGTCCACATCGATCTATCACGACGTTACCCACCACGCGGGCACGCCGAATCGCGCAGCCGCCGTCTTTACGGGTTCTGCACTACGCTCGGAAACATTCCGGTGCAGCGTCGCCGCCGCAGTTGTTCCGTGCACTCCCGCTCCGCCACTCGGATGGAAGATCCGGAGGTTCTGCCGATGATGAACCAGGTCGCCGATCCCACCCTGACCGCGGCACACCCGTCGGCCACGCCGCTCGTCCCCGTTCCCGGCTCCGGGCACATCTTCGACGTCACCCGCCGCCTCGGCACCGTCGACATGGACGAGAACCAGTACCTGCGCATCGACGGCACCGCCCGCCATCTGCAGGACGCCGGCGTCGACCATCTCGTGCACGTCGGCGCCCTCGACTCTCACCCGCACTGGATCGTCCGCCGCACCGTCATCGACGTACTGCGCCCCATCGCCTGGCCCACCCAGCTGCGCATCCGCCGCTGGTGCTCGGGCATCTCCCCGCGCTGGTGCGCCATGCGGGTCCGTATCGACTCCGACACCGGCGGCCTGGTCGAAACCGAAGGCTTCTGGATCCACATGAACAAGGAGACGATGAGCCCGTCACGGCTGGCCGACGAATTCTTCGAGCTCATGTGCACCACCACCGACAACCACCGGCTGCGCTGGCGGCAATGGCTCGACGAACCCCAGCCGCCCACGCCCGCCACCCGATTCCCCCTGCGCCGCACCGACATCGACCACTTCCAGCACATCACCAACACGGCCTACTGGCACGCCGTCCACGAATTCACCTCCGACGCAACTGATCTCGTCCAGGGTCCGCATCGATTCATCCTCGAATACAACAAGCCCATCCGCTACGGCGAAACGTTGGACATCCGCACCATCCGCGCGCCCGACGCCCTCAACCTCTGGTTCTCCGTCGACCACGACACCCGGGCCATCGGCCAGCTCCGCCGCGTCGCATCCTGATCGCCCCGGGCCGATGATTCCGACGGTCTCGGCCCGTCTCGACTCGTATCAGCCCACCGAGGAGGAACGATGCTCGCAGATCCGGTATCGGCAGAGGACCTGAACATCTATGGCAAGGCCGAGCTGCCCTGGGACCGCGTCCAGAAGGCAGTCGACGCGGGGATCGGGCTGCCCGAGACGCCACAGTTCCTCGGCACCGTCAGCCCATCCGGCAAACCGAGCTCAGCAGGGATCGGGGGCATCGAAGCCGACGGCCACATCTACTTCACCAGCGGGCCCGCCAGCAAGAAGTCACGCAACCTGGCCGCCAACCCGTTCTGCACACTGTCCATCCGATTCCCGGACGTAGACCTCGTGCTGTCCGGAGAAGCCCATCGGATCATCGATCCCGCCGAACTCGATCGCGTCACCGCCGTGTACCGCGCCGGCGGTTGGCCCGCAGAACGATCCGGCGACGCGGTCACCGCGCCCTACAGCGCCCAGAGCGCCGGACCCGCCCCCTGGCACCTCTACCGCCTCACCATCCACACCGCAGTAGGCGTGGCCCTGACCGACCCCCATGGCGCCACCCGCTGGCACTTCGCACACTGACCGCCATCAAACTGTCAGGGCGAGTTCAGGATTCGATCATCCGGCCCGCCGCATAATCCCACCCCTTCACCCGGACCGCCGGTTCCGGTGACCCAGGCCAACATTGGATTCGAACGGTTTGGTGCTCGGCAGAATCACCGGACTCCTCCACGTCGGCAGACTCGTCACCCTCCGGCGGCCCCGAAAACAAAGAGCCAGAAGACGACGCCTGGAGAAGGGAGGGGGCGGGCTCACGAACGCACCTCCACCAACCAGCCCTCTCACTTGGGATGTCTTCGAAGCCGCATGTGGGGTTGTTGCAGAGGTATTCCATAAGCTCCATGGGTTGATGTCGCCACATGGGGAGCGCCGACAGCAGCAGTCAAAGGCGATGGCGGTCGCGGCAGCAACACCCACCTGGGGCGAGAACGCTACTCGCTGCGGGACCTGGCGCATGAAGCCGGGAATGCGATAGCGGTGGCGGCGGTGACAGTCACGGCACAATGGCAATCGCGGCAACGGCTGGCGCGGCGGCGTTGACAGTCGCGGCGTCGGACCCCATTTGCAGCGGCAGCAGCAGACACGGTAGCGGTGACGCGAGGCGCGGCAGCAACGGCAGCAAGAGCCCGCTCGCAGAGAGAACGCCTACCGCCTGAGGGACCTGGCGCATGAAGCCGCTGTGGCAGTCACGGGAGCTGCAGCCACCCCAGAGGCAGCAAACGCGGCAGCGGTGCCCTACTCGCGGTCGGCGGGTGCGGTGGTGGCGGGAATTTCGGGGCAGGCGTTCGAGATTCGGGGATGGCCGACCGGCCGAGGGGTCGGGGGGCCATTACCGACAGCGGGTGCCGGTGGTGGTCGGCGGTGCCGTGCAGATCGTCGACGGTCGACCGAATTCGCAGGCCAGTTGTGAGTTTGCGGTGCTTTGTCTGTAAAAGGTGATGCGTGCAGTCCGTGGGCCGGGATCGGCGGGTTACGGCTCCTAACCCGGCGTCAGCCCAAGTCCGGCAGGGCAGGCGACGTAACCACACCTCCCCGTGCCCTGCGCATGCCAGCCCGACATGAACGGTCCGGGAATCACGCCGCCCGTGAACCCCACCTCCGGCGACTGGATTCGATCGCAGCCGCGACCCACTGCCCTACGTGATGTCTGTCGTTCACGCGCGGGGTGCCGGTGGGGTCGAGACGTTTCGGGGCAATCCAACCGGTACGCCCCCGATAGGGGGAATCCTTGTCCATGACAACGGTTTTCCAGCCCTCGGCGGTGTCGTTCACGAGTGCGTGGCAGCGATCGCACACCAACGTCAGGTTGCTCAGATCGGTGGGGCCGCCTTTGGCCCAGTCGGTGATGTGGTGCACCGCGCACATACTCGCGGGTGCGTCACATCCCGGGCGGGTGCAACCCTTGTCGCGGGCGATCAACGCCAACCGCTGAGCCGGAGTCGCCAGCCGCTGGCAGCGACCCAGAAACAGCGGCAACCCGTCCGCGTCGAGGACCGCCAGCACCGGGCGGGTGCCCTCGGCCAGCTTCAACGCCTCGCTGATGCTCACGTGGCCACCCGAAGCGGTCGTCGCGACCCCGGCCCCACGCTCGAGATCGGCGACGGACATGGTCAGGACGGTCTGCACCGGCAAACCCCGGTGCAAACCCAGCTTGGCGGGGTCGAGGCCGGGCTGCAGCAACGCGAACAACGCGTCGTGGGTGCGCTGACCGGCATCGCGACGGTCACGACGCGCCGCCGCCTCCAACACCGTCGAGTCGACGACCTTGACCGTGGCGGCAACACTGTCGGCATCGTCGATGTTGCACATGCCCGGGCGTGCCAGCTTGACGAAGACGGCATCGAGCAGCGCCCGCAACTCAGGAGTGATCCAGCCCTCGACCCACGACATCCCATCCACCCCGGGACGACCCAGGATCAGGCCCCGGCGGCGACGGCGGTCGGCGTCGGAGACAACCGTGCCGTCCGGGTCGACACGAGCCAGGATCTCGCGACCGATCTTGGGCAGATCATCAGGCCACCCGACACGAGAGTGACCCACCAAGATGCCCTCGGCCTCGGCGCGGGACTCGGCGGGAATGTTCGCGGGCAGGTGGGTCATCACGTCGACAATGTTGCGGACATGATCACGCGAGATAGCGCCCGCCCCAAAGGCTTCCGCGGTCGCCGCCAACGTGGGCGGGCGCAGGTGACCGGAGGGTTCGAAGAATTCACCGCACCAGCGGGTGATCTTCACCCGCACCGACGCGTCATACCTCGACAACCCCAACGTCCGACGCAGGAACGGCACCACATCCTTCGCCCCACCACCTTCGGGCAGCGAACGATTACACGCCTCGATGATCAGACGTGAATCCAGCGACGACAGTTGACGTTTGCAGGTTTCCAGGCGCTGCATCAACTCCACGACATCAGCATCGGAAAACGGGTTCAGATTGCCGTGCAGGACGGAATTCGACAAGGTCTCGACGGCGGCTGCCAGGTCGGCGATGCCGCACGTGTCGAGTGTTTCCCCCTTCGAATCCATGTACTAATTCTACCGCTCACATGATCGCGAGCGTAGCCGAATTCCATAGTGATACAACAGTTTTCAGACATTGAACCATTTCAAATTCGAGCCTAGCAGGGTACGAGGCATGGAGGAATCCGATGTCGCCCTTGCCATTCGAGCCGCGGAAGCCACGCCCGGAGTAGTCCGGGATCAGTTCCGTGACCCGATCACCCGCTTTGACAAAGAGGATGATGGCTTCGCCACCCAGGCCGATCTCGCCGCCGAGCTGACCATTCACGACATTCTTCGGGCCGCCCGCCCTGGCGACCGTTTCCTCGCCGAGGAGTCAGGCACCACCGGCGACCCCTCGGACCGCACCTGGTTGATCGATCCGCTCTGCGGCACACGGAATTTCGCCGCAGGAACACCGCTTGTCGCGGTGAATATCGCGCTCCGCGCTGCTCCCCAATCCGCGAGCCGCCTGGTCGAAATCGACGCCGACAACCCGTAGCCGTACACGGACTGGTTCTCGCTGGCCGGCTCATGGCCGACGAAACCTTCACGGCCGCCTGCTATCCCCGCGTTCTGTCCACCTCACCGGCCCTGGTCTGGGTGGCAGTGGAAGCGGATCAACGACCGCGGCCGGTCACCCTGGCCGACCTGCCCGGCGGACTTCATGCCTGGTCGGTCACCAACCAGGGGATACTACGCACACTGCTGCTCGATCCACGCGTATCCAAGGATGCCCGCCGACACTGGCCTGCTTTCATCAAGGCGGCCGACGTACGGCAAAGAGAGTGTCGATTCGTGCTGATACGTCACAGCTTTGCCGAAAATGGTTGATGCCCAACGGTATTGACGGCTACGTTAATCAGGGCCTCAGAGGTCAAGGGGGACTGAACACAAGCCCCCGCCTGTCGGTTTACGGTCAGAATGGAGTTCGCCATGGACAACCACACCGACCCCATCGTCATCGATCCCGAAGGTCCCGATATTCAGGGTGAGATCGCCCGCATCCGCGAGCGGGGACCGGTCACCAAGGTCGTGCTCCCGGGCGGAGTGCCCGCCTGGTCGGTGACCGACGCGGCCATGCTCAAGGAGATTCTCTCCAGCTCAGAGGTTTCCAAGGACCCACGCCAGCACTGGCCGGCGTTCCGGAACGGCGAGATCGGCAAGGACTTCCCGCTCCTCAACTGGGTGAATACGCGGTCGATGTTCACCGCCTACGGACCAGAACACCGTCGGCTCCGCAACTTCGTGGCACCGGCGTTCACCAACAGGCGCACCGCAGCGCTGGAGCCCCGCATCCAGCTGATCGCCGATGAACTGGTGACGGGTCTGGATGCCGCGCCGCAGAGCCACCCTGTCGACATCCGCGAGCATTTCGCCTACCCGCTGCCTCTGCGTGTGATCAACGAGCTGGTAGGAGTTCCCGAGCACCTGATCGGGCCACTGCGGAAATGCGTGGACGGCATCTTCGACATCGCCTCGAGCGAAGAGGAAGCCGTAGCCAACTACGAGGCGATGATCGGGCTCCTGCAGGACCTCGTCGCGTATCGTCGCAAGAACCCCGCTGAGGACATGACCAGCACCCTCATCGCCGACGCCGACGATCCCGCAAAGGATTTCAGCGCCGAGGAACTCGTCGGGACGCTCTATCTGACGATCAACGCCGGGCACGAGACGACGGTGGACCTGATCGACCAGTCGATATATCTGTTGCTCACCAACCCGGACCACCTGGCTGCGGCGCTCGACGGCAGTCTGCCCTGGGCGGATGTGATCGAGGAAGTGTTGCGGTTCGAGCCGTCGATCGCGCATGCCCCGCTGCGCTACGCGGTGAAGGATTTCGTGCTCGGCGACGTGACGATCACCGAAGGCGATCCAATACTCTCGTGCCCCGCCGGCGCCAACCGGGACCCCAAGATCTACGGCGACAGCGCCGGCAAGTTCGATCCCACTCGGAC
>NZ_JBEYYI010000046.1:0-37228 GCF_040645495.1 Nocardia sp. NPDC046763
GATCATTGCCTAGACAACAGTGATCATCCCAGCTCGAAGGACACTTTTCTCATTGATCAAACACCGACGGGCACAAGCCCATCGGTGGATCGAGGATTAGTGGCCGGATCGAGCTCATACACGTACACCACCGGGCGCCCGTCAACATTTTCGACGCGCCAGAAATGCGAGATCCCCGCTCTGGCATACAGCTGAGGTTTGCGCTCTCGATCTCGTGTTCGCGATTCCGGCGAGACGATTTCGACGACCAGCACCACATCGTCGGCCTGGTATCCGGTGAGGCCGTGATCGCCGTCGCGATCTGCGCGTACGACGATCACGTCCGGCTCAGGGCGTTGGTCTCGGTCCAGGGTCACGGTCATCTCACCTCGGACCCGCATATCAGCTGGGACGTGCCGGCGCAGCCCTGCGTCGAGAAGGATGTTCGCCAAGCGGTGGAACTTCGCTTGCGGGCTCGCGAAGACGAGGCTCCCGTCGATCAGCTCGGTGTGCGGCGGCAGGTCGGGCAAGCGGTCCAGATCAACAGCGACGAATCCGCCCGGCGGCGGACGCAACCACTGCGGAAACGGTTCGACGGTCATGTGTTCGAGAATGGCACCGAAGGCGCTGGTCCGGCGGGGTAGCCGAACATGACCGTGCGGGTCGTGGGGTCGGCCTCGGCGAGGCGCACTCGCACCGTCCCACCCTCCGGGGGTGCGCCGGTGCACTTGGCGAGGACGGGTGGGTCGGCGATGAAGATCTCGGCAGGGCGGGTGCCGTTGGCTTCACGCAGGACCACGGCGTCGAAGTCGGCGCCGACGCGGGGGGACAGGACGGTGGCCTCGGTGAGGTCTACGCAGGCGCGTTCGACCTTGCCGGCCATGGCGTCGGTGCGGCGCATGGTGTCGGCGACGGCGGCGAGATCGTCGCGAACCCAGTGCGGGACTTCGGTTTTCGCGCAGTGGGCCAGGCAGATCTCGGTGGCGTAGCGGTCGGCCAGGCGGCGCAGGGGGGCGGTCACGTGGGCGTAAGGCGCGCCGATCGCACTGTGCCGCAGGGTTTCCGGGGCCTGTCCGTTCAGGACGGTATAGGACGCGCCGCGCAGCAGGCCGGTGGCCTCGGACATGAGCACCAGGGCGGCGGGCGTATTGCAGTCCAGCGTGGCCAGCATGCGGCCCGCGGACTCGTCCCGCGGCCAGGCCACCCCGACCGCGGCGGCGGTGTGGCGCATCGACTCGATGGCGGCCGGGGCGGGCGGTGGCATGGTACGCAGCAAACCCACACGATCGGGGTTGCCGGACCCGTTCGAGTTATAGCCATCGAGCATGATTCGGGCCGCGCACATGCCGGCCAGCAGGGAGACCTGTTCGTTCCAATCGTCGGCCGCGGTGCGCGGTTCGACGGCCAGCCGCCAGTGGTCGATTCCGGTTTGCTCGCCGTCGCGCACCACGGTCTGCGCGGGCAGCCGCAGCGTGATCGCGCCGCGCTCGATTCCGGCGTCGATGCGCAGGCGGCCGAACTCGGGCAGCGCCGCGATGGACGGGTGCAGGCGGTCGGCGTCGGCGTCGCCCTGCACACCGTGATAGTCGAGGCGGGCGCGGGAGTGCACCAGGGCGCGCGTCACGGTGTAGCGCACGGGCTCGGCGTGCGCGTCGCATTCGATGGTCCAGAGCGCGACCGGGCGGTCCACATCGGGCAGCAGGCTGGCGCGGTCCTCGGACAGCACCGTCGGGTGCAGCGGGACGGTGCCGTCGGGAAAGTAGAAGGTCTGGCCGCGGGCCAGGGATACGCGGGCCAGCTGCCCGCCGGGAACGACCATCGCGGCCACATCGGCGATGGCGTAGTAGAGCCGGAATCCGCCGGCCGGGGTGCGCTCCAGATACAGCGCCTGATCCAGATCCATGGCGCCCGGGGGATCAATGGTGACCAGCGGAATGTCCCGCCGATCGACCCGGGCGCCCGCGAACGCGTCCACCGCGTCGCGGGCCTCCGAAACGGCCCCGGACGGGTAGTCCGAGGCCAATCCGAATTCGGTTCGAATGACGCCGAAGTCCACCGGCGCCGACACGATCCGCTGATGCAGTTCCACTGCGGAGACTGTCCCTACTGCAGGGCCAGCATGGTGCCGTTCAGCTCGTTGAACGGACCGTACACGGTGAACACCACGCGACCATCCGGGTACTGGGACGACATCGCGGCCGCCGAGTCCAGAGCCTCCCCGAAGGACGCGGCCGAGGGATGCGGCAGGCCCGCGATCGCCTGCCCGATGTGGGTCTGCGCCACCCACTGCGTGTCCGCCGGGGTGAGGTCGACCTGCACCCCACCCGGCAGCGGGGTCACGGTGGCCGCGGAGGCGGAACCGGCACCCAGCACAGCGGTAGCGGCGGCAGCGAGAAGCGCACCGACTGCCAGTTTGCGAGCAATTCGCATTGAGACGAGACCTGCTTTCCGACGTTTGTTGAGCCCTTCGCCCCGTTGCGGACCGCAACGGAACTTTCCAACGCGCAACACTTTATGACGTCGATCACGTTCGGTGCCAGTTCGGAGCGGATAACCCGCCCGACACGCCGAGCCGCGCCGCTACACGCCGTGTGGCGCGCCGCCATTCTCATCCACCCCGTCGGTCCGCGCACGCGAACGGGAGAGCGGCGTCGCTCACGCCGCTCTCCCGCCGGCCATTTCTCCGCCCGTGGTCGCGGGGTCTACCTACCGCGCAGCCCGTCCGGGAACTTGGCGCTGAAGAACTTGAATCCGTATGCGATACCGAACAGCACCACGATGGCCGCCGGCTGAATCAGACCCGACATGATTGTTTCCTCACCTCTTGCCGCCGGACGCGCTCGGACCCGGTGCCCGCGCTACGCCGACTCCTCACCGCGGCCGGGGTCCCCGGGCGCGTTCGTCTTCGCCGGCGCACCGGGCTGTTCCAGCGTCGCCAGGGCCTCCCGGATGCCGGGCTGGGCGAGCGCCGCCATCAGCTCGCCGAGGGCGGCGGGCTCCAGGCCCGACTGCTCGGCGACCGGCTGCTCGGGCGCTGCTTGCTGCTCGGCCGCCGGGGCGGGTGTGTGCCCGCTGCGTTCCAGGAAGCGCAGCAGTTCCACCGGAAACGGCAGCACCAGGGTCGAATTCTTTTCCGCCGCAACCTGAACCACGGTCTCGAGGAAGCGCAACTGCAGGGCGGCCGGGGCGTGGGCCATATTGGCCGCGGCCGCCGCCAGCTTCTCCGACGCCTGCAACTCGCCTTGGGCGGAGATGATGCGGGCGCGGCGTTCGCGTTCGGCCTCGGCCTGGCGAGACATGGAGCGCTTCAAGGCATCCGGCAGCGCGACGTCCTTGATCTCGACGCGATCGATGTGCACGCCCCAGTTGATGGCCGGACTGTCGATCATGAGCTCCAGGCCCTTGTTGAGCTGCTCGCGATTGGACAGCAGATCATCCAGTTCGCTCTTGCCGATGATGGAGCGCAGCGACGTCTGCGCCACCTGCGCGACCGCGAACAGATAATCCTGAACCTCGATCAGCGCACGCATGGGATCGATGACCCGGAAGTAGACGACCGCATCCACCCGGACGGTCACATTGTCACGCGTGATCCCCTCCTGCGCGGGCACCGGCATGGTGATCACCTGCATGGAGACCTTCTGCATCTTGTCCACGCCCGGAATCAGCAGCCGCATTCCCGGCTCCCGCACCGCTCGCACCCGCCCCAGCCGGAATACGACCCCCTTTTCGTACTGCGTGACCACCCGCACCCCGGCCGCGAGCCCGATACCGGCGATCACCGCAAAGGCGGCGAGCCATCCCACCAACAGATACAGAACATCCATTGTTCGCTCCGCGAAACTATTTCCGCTCCATCGGAAATCCGATGGCGTGCCTCCATCATCGCACCCAAAGATCGACCCTGCGACGCAAAAACTCACCACATGAGCCACCCAAGGTTCGCGGCCCGGCTCGATTCTGGACTGACGGAGCGGGGGAGCGAAGCGGAGGAGCGGAGGAGGGAAGAATCGAGCTTGCAGGGCCGCGAACCCGCCGGAGCGGAGCGCAGGCCAAAAATGAGGGAAGAATCGAGCTTGCAGGGCCGCGAACCCGCCGGAGCGGAGCACAGGCCAAAAATACGGGCGGACGAGTCGGTCTGTAAGCCGGATCCTGTCCCCGGTGGTTACCCACCGGGTGGCGACCATCCATCTGGACACACCGTTGCCGGGTGCCTCGAGCGGTCCACCCGCAGGCTCGGGCGAGCAGCCCTCGAACACCTGCGCAGCCGCACTCTCGCGAGTGCGGCCTTCGACCTTGCTCCGGGCGGGGTTTACCTAGCCGCGCCGGTCACCCGGCACGCTGGTGCGCTCTTACCGCACCGTTTCACCCTTACCGGCGGTGCACTTCTCGCGAAGTGCGGCCCACCGGCGGTCTCTTTTCTGTGGCACTGTCCCGCGGGTTGCCCCGGGTTGCCGTTAGCAACCGCCCTGCTCTCCGGAGTCCGGACTTTCCTCGGCGCGGGGCGGCGGCACATGCGTGCCCGTTCCCTTCGCCGCGGCCGCCCGACCGACTCGTCCGCAGCCACCAGGGTACGGTAGGGCCCCATGGAGCGTGTGGAGGTGGGGTTCCCTTCGGGTGGCGAGCAGTGCGCCGCATGGCTGTATCTCCCGGATGGACCGCCCAAGCCGCGCCCGCTGGTGGTCATGGGTCACGGGCTGGGGGCGGACCGGGAAATGGGATTGGACCGGTACGCCCGGCGGTTCGCGTCGGCGGGAATCGCGGCCCTGGCCTTCGACTATCGGCATTTCGGGGCCAGCGGCGGTGAGCCACGGCAGGTGATCAATATCGCCCGGCAGCGCGCGGACTGGCATGCGGCCATCGCCTTCGCGCGCACCGTCCGCGGGATCGACGCCACGCGAATCGCGCTGTGGGGCAGTTCATTCGGCGGCGGGCACGTGCTGGCGGTCGCACCCGACGATCACTACATCGCGGCCGTGGTGGCGCAGTGCCCGTTCACCAGCGGCTGGTCGTCGGCGCTGGCGAAGGGGCCGATCAGTCTGATCAAGACCGGCACACTGGCGTTCACGGATCAGGTTGTGGGACCGATCATCCGGCGCCCCATCAATGCCCGGCTGGCCGGCAAGAAGCACTCCGCGGCGCTGATGAGCGCCGCCGACGTGCCCGCCGGTTTCGGCCGCCTGGCGGAGGAGAGCGGGCAGTACCGGCCGAAGGTGGCGGCCCGCGTCGGCCTGTCGACGCTGTTCGACAATCCCACCCGGCACGTCAAGGACATCAAAGCGCCGGTGCTGTATGCGATCTGCGACAACGACTCGGTGGCCCCGGCCGGCCCGACGCTCAAGGCCGCGGAGCGCACCAAGCACGCCACCGTGAAGCGTTACCCCATAGGGCATTTCGAGATCTACTTCGACGACTGGTTCGAGAAGGCCGTCTACGACCAGACCGAATTCCTGATGGCCACGCTGCGTCCCTGAGCGCGAAGCGGGCGGTGCCCCTGAACCCGGAATCCGGTGGGGTGCAGGGGTTCAGAGGTACGAGGTGTCGTTGACCAGGCGCACCGAGGATCCGCCGTCCGGATAGAACTCGGCGATGGACAGTGCCGCCAGATCCAGGTGCAGCCGGTACAGCAGCGAGGGGCCCACCCCGAGCGCCAGCTGCAGCAGCGTCTTGATCGGCGTGACATGGCTGACCACAAGCACATTCGCGCCCGGATACAATGCCACCAGATCCCGCCGAACCGCCTCGACCCGCTCCCGCACCTGGTCGAAGCTCTCGCCGCCGGGCGCCGGAATCGACGGATCCCCCAGCCAGCGGCCGTGCAGCTCCGGATCCCGCTCGCGGGCCTCCTGGAAGGTCATCCCTTCCCACGCACCGAAATCCGTCTCGGTCAACCCGTCCAGCACCCGCACCGGCAGTCCGAGCGCCCGGCCCGCCGCCTCGGCGGTCTCCTTGGCCCGCCCCAGCGGGGAGCACGCGATCGCCTCGATCCCGCCCTTGCGCGCCAGCATGGCCGCCGCGTTGGCCGCCTGCTCCCGCCCGAGCTCGGTCAGCGGCGGATTTCCCCGCCCCGAATACCGCCGTTGCACAGAGAGTTCCGTCTGCCCGTGCCGTAGCAGCAACAGCCGCGTCGGCCGTCCCACGGCACCGGTCCATCCCGGCGAGGGCGCGGTGCTCCCCGCCGCAGACCCACCGGCATCCGGCACTTCGACGACACCGCCTGCGACCGCCGCGGCGATTTCCCCTACCGCCGAACCGCTTTCGACCGCCGCGGCACCGGCGGCCCGGTCATTCGCCAGCGCGGTGCGGACTTCGGCGACCGTATCGGCGTCGTCCATGGCCTCATTGGCCAGGCGGTCGGCGTGCGAGTTCTCCTTGCGCGGAATCCAGGTGAAGCTCACCCGGTCGAATCCGGCGACCAGCCGCCGCGCCCGATCGGCGAGCGGAATCATGGCCTCGTGCTTGACCTTCCACCGCCCGGACATCTGCTCCACGACCAGCTTGGAGTCCATGCGCACCGAAACCTCACGCGCACCGAGTTCCGCCGCGGCTTCCAAACCCGCTATCAGCCCGCGATATTCGGCGACATTGTTGGTGGTGACCCCGAGGAACTCCTTGCGCTCGGCCAGCACCCGCACCCGCTCCGCATCCCACACCACCGCGCCGTAGCCGGCTGGTCCCGGGTTGCCGCGCGACCCGCCGTCGGCCTCGACGATCACCATGTCCACCAACGCTGTTCACCTTCCGTGCCGGTCTGAAACTCCGCCTCGGACCGCTCCCCGGCTCGCCGCGTCGAGCAGCGAGCCGTATTACCGTGTGCCGCCACCGCGGGCGCGTGGATGCCGCGCGCCCGCCTGCGCGTGGCCGACGAATCAGAGGCCGGACTGCTTGGTGCGCACCAGGATCGCACCGCATTCGGGGCAGCGGACCACCACATCGGGGGCGGTCTGGGAGATGCGGGAGATCTCGCCGCGGTCGAGTTCGATGCGGCACGCGCCACAGCGGCGGGCCTGTAGCAGGGCGGCGCCGACGCCGTAGGTGGTGCGCTGCTTGTCGTAGGCGGTGAGCAGCTCGGCCGGGAGGGAGCCGGTGAGGGCGGCGCGGTCGGAATCGCAGCGCTGCTGGGCGACATCCAGGTCGGCGACCGCCTCGTCGCGGCGGCGCTCGGCATCGACCAGGTCGGCCTCGGCCTGGTCCAGGTTGGCGCCGGCGTGGTCGTGGTCGGCGGCGGCGGCCTCGCGGCGCTCCATCACCTCGATGAGGTCGTCCTCGAGGACCTTGCGGCGGCGTTCCAGGCTGCCCAGTTCGTGCTGCAGTTCGGAGAGCTGCTTGGCCCCGACCGAACCGGCGTCGAGCATGCCGCGGTCGCGGTCCTCGCGCTTGCGGACGGCCTCGATCTCGCCCTCCAGCTTGCGGATGTCGCGATCCAGGTCGTCGATGAGGATCTCGACCTTCACCGCCGCGTCCTTGCGGGTGGTGCGCTCACCTTCCAGCCGCGCCACCTCCTGCTGCTCGGGCAGCACCTTGCGGCGATGCTCGATCCGTGTCAGCTCGGCATCGACAGCGGCGAGGTCGAGCAGCTTGGCCTGGATCGATGGTTCGGCATTCAACGCGAAGGTCTCCTGGACGCTATGGACAAGTAAGACTCCCACCGTACCGTGTCCAATTTGCCCTACGCGTCGCTCCGGGCGGGTTCGCGGCCCCGAAGTCTCGATTCTTCCCTCCTCCACGACGCAGGTCCATGGAGCCGTTCGCTCCCCCGTTCCAAGGCGGAGGTCTATCGAGCCGCGGTCCGGGATCGAGCGCTCCGCCTCCCCATGCTTGGCCGCGAACCCGAAAGAGCCTGATCAGCAGCCGGCCGCGCCGAGGGTCCACGGGTCGGTGCGCAGCGTCGAGACGCGGGTCTCGAGGCCGGGCAGTGCGGCGCGCACCACACCTTCCGCCTGCGCGCACCAGGGGAACTCGGTGGCCCAGTGGGCGGCGTCGATCAGGGCCGGGCCGCCCCCGCGCAGGTGCTCGTCGGCCGGGTGGTGGCGCAGGTCGGAGGTCACGTAGGCATCGACGCCGAGGCGAGAAACCTTGCCCAGGAACGAATCTCCCGCGCCGCCGCACACGGCGACGGTGCGGATGACGCGGTCCGGGTCTCCCGCGGCGCGCACGCCCCAGGTGGTGGCGGGCAGGGCGGCGCGGACGCGAGCGGTGAACTCGCGCAGGGTTTCCGGGGCGGGCAGCTCGCCGACGCGGCCGATGCCCAGGCCGGAGGGCAGCGCTGCGCGCTCGGTGACGTGGTAGAAGGGTTCCTCGTACGGATGCGCGGCCCGGAGGGCGGCCAGCATGGCGGCGCGACGGGACGGCGGGGCGACCACCTCGAGGCGGTCCTCGGTGACCTCGTGCAGCTCACCGATCGCACCCAGGGCCGGATTCGCGCCGTCGAGGGGCCGGAACTGTCCGGTGCCTGCGACCGTCCACGCCGCGTCGGAGTAGCTCCCGCTGCTGCCTGCGCCCGCGGCGAACAGCGCGTCGAGCACTTCGTCGCGGTGCGTGACGGGCACCGCCACCACCCATTTGTCCAGGGCGGTCCAGGGTTTCGGATCCAACGGCCCGGTCACGGTCAGCCCGATGGCGTGCGCGAGCGCGTCCGAGACCCCGGGGTCGGCGGAGTCGGCATTGGTGTGGGCGGTGAACAGCGCGCATCCGGAGCGGATGAGCCGGTGCAGCAGCGCGCCTTTCGGGGTACTGGCCGCGACGGTGTCCACCCCGCGCAGCAGCAGTGGATGGTGCACGACCAGTGCCTGCGCACCCCATTCGATCGCCTCGTCCACGACCGCGCCGGTGGCGTCGACCGCGAACAGCACGCGCGACACCGGCTCGTCCGGATCACCGGCCACCAGCCCCACCGAATCCCAGGATTCGGCCAGCCCGGGCGGGTACGCCGCATCCAGCGCCGCCATGAGATCCGCCAGCCGCACCGTCGTCACCACAACCGAACCTCCTGTTCGCTCACCAGCCTGCGCCTTACTCGTCAACCCACTGCGTCGCGCTCACAGACCTACGTCGCGAATGGCCGCGACCAGCCGATCCACCTCGGTGGCGGGTCGCACCGCGACGCGCAGGAAACCCGTTTCCAGCCCCGGGAACGTATCACCGCGGCGCACCGCGATTCCCTTGTCCGCGAGCTTCTTTCGCAACAATTCCGCATCCGGTACCCGGAGCAGCAGGAAAGGCCCGTGCGCGGGCTCGTGCACCTCGACCCCGAGTTCCCGCAGCCGCGGAATCATGGCGGCCCGCTCGGCCGCGACGGTCCCGGCCCGGCGCTGCGCCTCGGCCACCGCGGCCGGTTCGCTCACCGCCGCGATGGCTTCCAGCTGCAGGGTGCCCAGCGGCCAGTGCGGACGTCCGCGATTCAGCCGTGCCAGCACCGGCGGCGCACCGAGCACATAGCCGCAGCGCAGCCCGGCCAGCGCCCAGGTCTTGGTGAGGCTCCGGAATACGAGCACATCCGGATGGCTCTCTCCGGCAAGAGATTCCGGCTCCCCGGGCACCGCGTCGGCGAACGCCTCGTCCACCACCACGATGCGGCCCGGCCGCCGCAGCGCGCGGATACTGTCCGCCGGATGCAGCACCGAGGTCGGATTGGTGGGATTGCCCACCACCACCAGATCCGCGTCCTCCGGCACCGCGGCGCCGTCGAGGGTGTACGGCGAGGGCAACAGCACCCACGCGACCGGAACCCCCGCGTCCCGCAACGCCAACTCCGGTTCGGTGAACGACGGATGGATCACCGCCGCCAGGCGCGACCCCAGCCGCGGCAGCATGGCGAACCCTTCGGCCACCCCGGCCAGCAGCAGCACCTCGTCGATCGCCCGCCCGTGCCGAGCGGCCACCGCCGCACGCGCCGCCCGCTCGTCGGCCTCGCCCGGATATCGCCCGAGCTCCCCCAGCCGGCCCGCCAGCCGCTCACGCAACCATTCCGGCGGCGCACTCCCCTGGACGTTCACCGCGAAATCGACCATGCCCGGCCGCGCATCCACGTCCCCGTGGTGCCGCAGCCTGGCATGGTCGAAATCGGGAAACTCCGTGTCGTCCGGCACAGCCGTCCACCCTACGTGGCCGCCTCCCATACCCACCGGCCAGAATGGCTGTCGTGGGCGAGCTGCATGTGACCTTCATCTGCACCGGCAATATCTGCCGGTCCCCGATGGCCGAGAAGATTTTCGCCGCGCACCTGGAACGCGCGGGGCTGGCGGATCGGGTGCGGGTGAGCAGCGCCGGGACCGGTGGCTGGCATGTGGGGGACGAGGCCGATTACCGGACCAATCGGGAGCTGCAGGCGCACGGGTATCCGACCGGGCATCGGGCGGCGGTGATCGGGCCGGATCATCGGGCGGCCGATCTGCTGGTGGCGCTCGACACCGGGCACGAGCGGGAGCTGGCCCAGCTGGGGGTGCCGTCGGATCGGCGGCGGCTGCTGCGTAGTTTCGACCCGGACGCGGGCGGGCGATCGGTGCCGGATCCGTACTACGGCGATCAGGCCGATTTCGCGCTGGTTCGCGAGCAGATCGAGGCGGCCGTGCCGGGGCTGCTGGACTGGGTGCGCGAACAGTTGGGGGAGGTCGCATGAGCTCGGCAACCTCGCTGCTGCGGCGACTCACCTTCCTGCTGCGGCCCAGCTGGCTGATTCTCGCCGTGGTGGTCGCCGGTTTCGCCTACCTGTGCTTCACCGTGCTGGCCCCCTGGCAGCTGGGCAAGAACACCCGCACCTCCGAACGCAACGACCGCATCGCGAATTCGGTGCACGCCGACCCCGTGGACATCACCACCATGCTGTCGGGCAGCGGCAAGAACACCGAGTGGCGGCGGGTCACCGCGAACGGCGTCTACGTTCCGGATTCGACCGTGCTGGTGCGGCTACGTCATCTCGACGGCCAGCCCGCCTACACGGTGCTGGCCGCCTTCCGCCTCGACGACGGCCGCACCCTGCTGGTGGACCGCGGCCAGGTGGCGGCTGCCGAGGGCGGCACCCATCCGCCGGTCGTCGCCACCCCGCCCGCCGGCACCCAGCAGGTGGCGGCCCGCATCCGCGCCTCCGAGGGCGTGATCGAGAAGAAGCCCCCGACCACCGAAGACGGCTACCGCCAGGTCTATACGACCGACACCCAGCAGGAAGCCACGGTTCTCGGCATCCCCCTGACCCCCATCCCCACCGACGGCCTGGGCGGCTACCTTCAGCTCGAGTCCGGCCAGCCCGGCGCCTTCACCCCCGACCCCCTCCCCCAGCTGGACTCGGGCCCCTACCTCTCCTACGGCCTGCAGTGGCTGGCCTTCGGCGTCATGGCTCCCCTCGGCCTCGGCTACTTCGTCTGGGCCGAGATCCGCGCCCGCCGCCGCGAAAAGTTCGAAGCCGCAGCCCAACCGGCCACCACCGGCGAGCCCGCTACCCCTGACATGACGACCGACACCCCTGATGCGACCGGTGCGGCTACACCCGAATCGACCACTGCCGCACGCGCGACGAAACCCAACGACCCGGCCCCCAAGCCGAAACCCACCACGAACGAAGCCCGCCTCGCCGACCGCTACGGCGGCACCCGCCGCTGAGCCTGACGGACCCCGACCACATCACAGCCGACGCACTCGCGATCGGGTGCTGGCGGCGCGTACCGATGCCCGGTACCCGGGTGTGCACCGGGGCTGTCGGCGCGCTCGGCTAACCTCGCCGGGTGCGTATGGGGACTGCTGCGGCGGCCGGGCTGCTGCTCGGGTTCGGGTTGGACCGGGCGCTGGGGGATCCGCGGCGCGGGCATCCGGTAGCCGGATTCGGTTCGGCCGCAATGAAGGTGGAGCGGCTCACCTATCGCGACAGCCGCGTGGTGGGGGTTGTGCACGAGATCGTGCTGGTCGGTGCGGTTTCGGGGCTGGGGATCGGATTGCGGCGGGCGGTGGCGGGACGAGCGCTCGGCGAGGCGGTGCTCACGGCTGCCGCGACCTGGACGGTGCTGGGCGGGACGAGCTTGGCACGGACCGGGCGGGAGATGGCGGATCGGCTCGAATCCGGCGATATCGACGGGGCGCGGGCACTGCTGCCGTCGCTGTGCGGGCGGGATCCCGAGGTGCTCGACGCGGACGGTCTGGCCCGGGCGGCGCTCGAATCCATTGCGGAGAACACCTCCGATGCGACTGTGGCGCCGCTGTTCTGGGGTGCGGTGGCGGGTGTTCCCGGCTTGCTCGCCTATCGGGCGATCAACACTCTCGACGCCATGGTCGGCTACCGGAACGACCGCTATCGCAACTTCGGCTGGGCGGCGGCGCGCACGGACGATGTCGCGAATCTCGCGCCCGCCCGCGTCAGCGGTCTCATCACCACCGCGCTGGCCGTGGTCGTCGGCGGCCGCCCCGCCGATGCGTGGCGGGCGTGGCGGCGCGATGCGGCCAAGCATCCGAGTCCGAATGCCGGTGTGGCGGAGGCGTCCATGGCGGGCGCGCTGGGCGTGACCCTCGGCGGCCGCACTCAATATCGGCACGGCACCGAGCTACGGCCGACGCTCGGTGACGGTCCGGTCCCCCGGGTGCATGATCTGCGCCGGGCGGTGCGGCTCTCGGAAGCGGTGCAGGTGGCCACCGTGCTCGCCGCCGCGACCGCCGCCTACCTGCGGCGACGCTGAGTCGAGCAGGCGAATTCACGAACCGTTCGGTCGCCTTCGCTAGGTTTCCCGGAAGAATGTCACAGTCCGCCGACCTGTTTCGTCGATGCTGTGGACGGTTCGCCCCACCGGGGCGGGCGTGAGTGAAGGGCGAGGGTGCGATGAGTGACGGACGGCCGGACGGGCCCGATCAGGCCGAGCTGGCGCGACGGTTCGAGGAGCATCGGGGCTATCTGCGGCGGGTCGCGTACAGCACGCTCGGCAGTCTCAGCGATGCCGACGATGTGGTGCAGGAGGCGTGGCTGCGGCTGGTGCGCTACTACGAGACCAGCCCCGAGGGCGCGGATATCGAAAACCTGCGCGCCTGGCTGACCACCGTCACCGGCCGCCTGGCCCTCGACCACCTGGGTTCGGCGCGGTCCCGGCGCGAACAGTATGTGGGCGAGTGGCTTCCGGAGCCGGAGATCACCACCTGGGACGATCCGGCCGACCGCATCTCGCAGGACGAGCGCGTCACCACCGCCCTGCTGGTGGTGCTGGAATCCCTCTCCCCCGCCGAGCGCACCGCCTTCGTCCTGCAGGACGTCTTCGGCATGTCCGGCCCCGAGGTCGCCGAGGTGGTCGGCCGCACCCCCGCCGCCGTGCGCCAATTGGCCTCGCGCGCCCGCAAACACGTGGAGGACGGCACACCCCGCTTCCCCGCAAGTGCGGACGAGCACGAGAAGGTGGTCTCGGCGTTCGCGCTGGCCTGGCGTTCCGGTGATCTGAGCGCCCTGCTCGGCGTGCTGGATTCCAATGTCACCTTCACCTCCGACGGCGGCGGCAAGGTGCAGGCCTTCCTGCACCCCATGCACGGCGCGGAGAAGGTCGCCAAGACGCTGCTCGGCTTCCTGGACTTCGCATCGAAGGTCGGTGGCGCGTGGGGCCGTTCGGTACTGGTCAACGGCCGCCCGGGCCTGGTGGTGTTCGACGGCAAGTACACCGGCGTCTTCGCGTTCACCATCGACGACGGCCGGATCACCAAGATCGACGTGGTCCGCAACCCGGACAAGCTGCACGGCATCCCGGCCGATGGCGCGGAGTCCGACTGGCCGCTGGGCGACACCGGCGGAGACAGCGACGCCTGAAACACGGAAGCCGCGGGCCCGCAACCGGATTCATCCGGCGGCGGGCCCGTCTTCCTCGATCAGGACGCGAGCCGCGTCACCGGCCGGAGCCCGTGCGCGGCGGCCACCTCCGGCGAGTAGAGCCGGCCGGCGTCCGCCGTGAGCCCCTGGGCCAGGCCGGGATCGGCAGCGCAGGCGCCGGACCAGCCCATATTCGCGATGGCGCCGACATACGGCAGGGTGACATTGGTGAGCGCCACGGTGGAGGTGTGCGGGACCGCGCCCGGCATATTGGCCACGCAGTAGAACAGCGAATCCGCCACCCGGAACGTCGGTTTCGCGTGTGTGGTGGGATGCGAGCTCTGGAAGCACCCGCCCTGGTCGATGGCGATATCGACCAGCACCGAGCCCGGGCGCATGTGGGCGACCAGGGTGTCGGGCACCAGTTTCGGAGCCCGCGCGCCCGGCACCAGGACCGAGCCGATCACCAGGTCCGCCGCCAGCACCGCCTTCTCGACCTCGGCGGCGTTGGAGCCGATCGTGGTGACGCGCCCGCCGAACCGGACGTCGAGTTCCCGCAGTCGCGCGATATTCGTGTCCAGCACGGTGACCCGCGCCCCCATGCCGACGGCGACGGCCGCCGCATTGCCGCCGGCCACCCCGCCCCCGAGGACCGTCACGTCCGCCGGCAGCACCCCCGGCACTCCGCCGAGCAGCAGGCCGGCTCCGCCCTGCGGCGACATGAGGTGATAGGCCCCGACCTGACTGGCCAGCTTGCCCGCCACCTCGCTCATGGGCGCGAGCAGCGGCAGCGACCCGTCGGCGGCCCGGACGGTCTCGTAGGCGATGGCGGTGATGCCGGAACGCAGGATCGCGTCCGTGCACTCCCGTGAGGCGGCGAGGTGCAGGAAGGTGAACAGCACCTGCCCCTCCCGCATGCGCGAATAGTCCTCGGCGATGGGCTCTTTCACCTTGAGCACCAGCTCCGCAGCGTCCCAGACCTCGTCCGGGCCCGGCAGGATCCGCGCGCCCACCGCGACGTAGTCGGCGTCGGCGAACCCGGACCCCACGCCCGCCCCGGCCTCGACCAGCGCCTCGTGCCCGTGCCGCACCAGTTCCCCGGCGCCGGCCGGGGTGAGGGCGACACGATATTCCTGCTCCTTGACCTCCCGCGGTACCCCGATTCTCATACCGCCATCGTTCACCCGCGGGGGCCGCGCCGCCATCAGCGCCACGGCCCGATTTCGCCAACGGCAATCAGCTGGCAATTCTCGGCCGCGGGCCGGTGCCCGCGGGCGATCAGGACGCACGGCCGGGCGGGAAGCGGCCCCTACCACCTCGATTCGAGTCGGGACGGACAACCGATCAGGAGGCGATCGCGGCGACGGCCAAGACCTCACCGGGGGTCGGAATGCGCAGCCGATCCGCGCGGCCGGCGACGGCGAAGCGGTGGGTCAGGTAGTCGAGGTGCTCGGAGAAGTGCGCCCAGCCCTCGGCGTGGACCGGCACGATCACCGCGTCACCCAGCGCCTCCGAGGCGTGGACCGCAGTGCGGCCGTTGAGGGTGAGGTCGTGGTCGCCGAAGCGGTCGGTATTGGCAGCGCCCACGTTGAGTACGGCGATATCGATGCGCCCGAAGCGTTCTGCAATCCGCCGCACATGGTCGACCGAGGCGTTGTCCCCGGAGACGTAGACGGTCGGCAGCTTGTCGGCCTGCAGCACGAACCCGGTCACCACTCCGGTGAACGGCTCGCAACCCTCGGGTCCGTGCAGTGCGGGCACCGCGGTGACGGTGACCGCCCCAATCTGCACCGACTCCCACTCTGCCAGTCCCCGAACGCCTTCCATACGCTCGGCGGCGTCCGGTGTGGACAGCACCGTCTCGACCCCCGCCACGAATTCCCGTCCGGACCGGTCGAGATTGTCCGGGTGCTGATCGTGCGAGAGCAGCACCACATCGACCCGCCCGATCTCGGCGGCGGGCACGGCCGGCCCACTCAGCTTGTAGAGCGTGACCCCACCCGGGTACTCGCCCGGCTCGTCGAAGGTCGGATCGGTCAGCCAGACCAGGTCGCCGTAGCCGAATCGCACTGTGGGGCCGCCGATGTGGAGGAGCTCGAGGGTGGAGGTGGCCGCTGCGGTGTCGATCGTGTTCGTCATGCCGACGAGTCTCGTCGCGGACCGTGTGTCGCGACAGTGGCCCGAAGGCCGCGCCTCGATAAAATCGGGCCATGACTGCTGGAACCGGCGAAGCCGATGCCGCCGAGTCCGACGCCGTGCACACGGTGGCCATCGTGGTGTACGACGGGATCAGCCCGTTCCATCTGGCGGTGCCGACCCTGGTGTTCGGCCGCATCGGCGCGGGCGGTCCCGCCGGCAGTCCGTACCGCGTGGTGGTGTGCGCCGAACGCCCCGGAACCATTGCCACCCCAGCGGGTTTCGATATCGTCGTAGCCCATGGCCTGGAGGCGACCGAGATCGCCGACACCCTGGTCATCCCCAGCTGGGAGCGCGATCTCCCACTGCCCGAACCCATCCGGGACGCCCTGCACCGGGCCCATGCCCGCGGCACCCGCATTGTCGGCCTGTGCCTGGGCGCGTGGGCGGTGGCGGCGAGCGGCCTGGCCGACGGACGGGAGATCACGACACACTGGTCGGCGGCGGTCGAGCTGGCCCGCGCGTATCCGGCGATCCGGGTGCGCGCGGACACCCTGTGGTCCGACGACGGCGACCTCATCACCTCCGCCGGCACCGCCGCGGCCCTCGACTGCTGTCTGCACCTGGTGCGCACCGACCACGGCAGCCGGGTCGCCGCCGAGCTGGCCCGCCGGCTGGTGTTGGCCCCGCACCGCAGCGGCTCACAGGCCCAGTACATCCCGGTCGCCGTGCCCGAGGCAGCCGACGAGGACCCGATCGAGCACGCGATGGTCTGGGCCAGAACACATCTCGACCAGCCGGTGGATCTGAACGGCTGGGCCCGGACCGCTCTCATGTCGCGGCGCACGTTCACCCGCCGCTTCCGTGATCGCACCGGCACCAGCCCGCAGCAGTGGCTGCTGCAGCAGCGAGTGGACCATGCCCGGCTGCTGCTGGAATCCACCGACGACACCATGGACCGCATTGCCGCCGATTCCGGGCTGGGCACCGGCGTCAATCTCCGCCATCACTTCCACCGTCTGCTCGGCACTACGCCCGCCGCTCATCGAGCCCTCTTCCGCCGGGCTTGACCGAGCTCGGCGAGTTCGACCGGATCACGGGGTTCTCGGTACACCGGATCGAAGGAGGTTCGCCGCCGCGGCTCCCCCCGGCGACCCGGCACCCGGCGGGGGCTAAGTTCGGGGCTATGAGGATTCAGCTGGGTGAGCACGTGCCGCAGATCGACGAGAGCGCGTGGGTCGCGCCGAACGCCACCGTGGCCGGGCGGGTGCGGCTGGAAGCCGAAGTGAGCGTCTGGTATTCGGCGGTGCTGCGCGGCGACATGGATCAGATCACCGTCGGGGCGCGCAGCAATATTCAGGACGGTTGTGTGCTGCACGCCGATCCGGGCTTCCCGTGTACGGTGGGCGAGGGAGTCTCGGTGGGGCACAACGCGATTCTGCACGGCTGCACGGTCGGCGACGACGTGCTGATCGGCATGGGCGCGACGGTGCTGAACGGCGCGGACATCGGGGCGGGCAGCCTGATCGCGGCCAACGCGCTGGTTCCGGAGGGCGCCCGGATTCCGCCGGGCTCGCTGGTGGCGGGGGTGCCGGGCAAGGTGCGCCGGGAGCTGAGCGAGGCCGAGCGTGATCACATTCGCCTGAATGCGACCGCCTACCTGCACAACACGGCGATGCACCGCCAGGGTCAAGAGGCGTGACTGAAGGGGGCGTGTGAGAAACCCCACACTGAACAAGTGACCATAAAGGCCGCTGTTAGCATCGTGCGATGCGTTCTCGGCGGCCCGGGCTGTGCCGCCGCTAGCCGGGTGCGCGCTCGGGGCTAGCAGGAGGTTTCAACGGTGTCGTACGAGCACGACGGTATGCACCGACGGCGTATCAGCGTGGCCGATATCGCCGCGCAGCCAGGGGGAATCGAGGCGCTCGTGCGGCGGGTGCACGAACTGCGTTCCAACGGGATCGATTTCGCCGCTAATGCGATAGAGAGCGAAATGGCCGCGCTCGACGTCCGCTGATCGGGCGCGGCGTTCACTGATCGGACGGGGTTGCGACCGCAATCCTCCGGCGATGCGATAATGCGGCTCGACCTGTGCGCCACTGCGCGCCTTGGCCGTTCACCGCAATGTCGCGGTCGCCAACCGATCGACTGGAGACTCGATGCCGTCCGTGCCCACCATCCTGCAACGCATCCTGGAGAAGCCGCGGGCCGAAGGCGAACAGCTGCTGGAGAGCGCGCTGTCGGCATTCCTCGACTTCGGGATCAAGCGAACCAGCATGGGGGAGATCGCGCGTCGCGCCGGCATCAGCCCGGCCACGCTGTACCGGCGCTTCGAATCCAAGAACGATCTGGTCGCCGCGGTGGGCGTGCGCGAGGCGCAGCTGTTCATCGCCGAGATCGACAAGCGGGTGCAGGAGGCCACAGCCACCGGCGAATCCGGTGACGATCAGCTGGTCGAGGTCTTCGTCGCCTTCATCACCCAGCTGGCGAGCAACAAACTGCTGCAACGGCTGCTCCGCACCGAGCCCGACACCATCCTGCCGCGCCTGACCACCGAGGCCGGGCCCATTCTCGCCCTGGGACGCACCTACCTGGCCGAGAAGCTGCGCGTGCTGCAGGCTTCCACCGACGTGCCCGCCTTCGATGCCGACCTGGTCGCGGAAGTGCTTGCCCGCCTGGGCCAGTCGCTGGTGCTGACCCCGGACGGCCTGATCCCGCTGACCGACGAGACGGCCGCGCGGGAGTTCGCCCGCCGCACAGTGCTGCCCATGATCGGCGTGCAGCCGGCCTGAGCGGCCTCGGAAACTCACTCGGACGATTCGGCCATTTCCGGCAGACTGGCGATCATGCAGTACCGCACCGCCCTTCGCTCCGCCCGCGCCCGGGTGACCGCCTGGTTCCCGGCCCGCCGTGTCGTGAAGCTCGGTGGCGCACTGGTGGCGCTGGCCCTGGTCGTGCTCATCGGCTCGGATCTGTGGTTGCGCCTGGCCAATCGGAAGTACGAGTACAGCGCCGACACCACGCCGCCGGCCGATGTGGCCATCGTGTTCGGCGCGGAGGTCAAGCCCGACGGCTCGCCGTCTGCGTATCTGGCCGCACGCTTGGAACTGGGCCGCAGACTGCTGGCGGCGGGCAAGGTGAAGGCCCTGCTGCTCACCGGCGACAACGACCGCCCGACCTATGACGAGCCGACGGCCATGCGCGCCTGGCTGATCGCGCACGGCGTCCCCGCCGCCAAGATCGCCCTGGACTATGCGGGTTTCAGCACCTACGAGTCCTGTGTGCGCGCCCACGATATCTTCGGCGTCGCCTCGGCCATCGCGGTCACACAGGACTTCAGCCTGCCGCGCACCATCGCCCTGTGCCGCGCCGCCGGTATCGAGACCACCGCGGTCGGCGACGACACCCAGGTGCACGGCGATGTCTACCGGAAGAACTGGCTGCGCGATCAATTGGCCGACACCAAGGCCGTCTACTCCATCCTCGTCCACCCCGAGCCCACCTTCCGCGGCAAGCAGGAGACCTCGGTCCGCGATGCCATGGCGGCCGATCCGCACCAGTAGCTCGGATACGGCGAACCCCCCGCCCCGTACCCGGGGCAGGGGGTTCCGGCCGGCCGTATCCGGTCGGCCGCCCGCTACCGCGTGACCGAATATCCGTGCGTGCCTAGATATTCCCGGCGAACGCGGCCGCACTACCCGCCGCACCCGCGGCGACCGCGCTGCCCGAGATGAGACCGACGGCGGCGAGGATCAGAGCGATCATTTCATGACCTTTCAACTGCGTACTTCGTAGACGCATGGAAAGTTACTGCCGCTCAACACCCCTGGACGAGACCCGAACCCGAACTCTGGGCGGACTCCATGACGATACCCAGCACCCTCACAGTTCACTATCCGGTTGCGGCGTGATATGCCGAGCGCGGACCGCGGCGCGGCGATCCGACCACTCGATACCGACAAGTCGTTATCCCAAATCAACTGGTACACAAAGAAACTCACGAATTGCAAATCGGTCATGGTTACCCTGCGACCGGCGTAGCATCGACCGTATTCGGGATTGGCAAAGGCCTTCCAACCCTGAATGATTCGCGAATTCCCTGGACCCTGCACGGCGACATCTCACGTCGGCCGAATTCTCCACTCTGGGAGGTCCATCGCACGCTGCCTCGAAAGTTGTTCGGAATAACGAGGATCGAAGGGATTTGTCATGTCGCAAGCTCACCCGGGTCAACTGCGCCTCTTGGCCCCGAACCAGGAATCCGATGCTCTCGCGGTCGTCGACGACCTGCTCACCGGCAATACCGCCGGAGTGCCCGAATACCTCGCCGAGGACATCGCGGCCGTGCGCAGCCGGTGCGGCATCCGCCAGGTGCAGATTCCCGGCGCGGGCGGCGTCGAGCTCGACGCGCTCATCGCCTGGCCACGCGCGGAGGGGCCGCACCCGCTCATCGTCCTGCCGGCGGGCCTCGACAAGACCGGCTGGAAGATGTACTCCGGCGCGGTCGTCCGACTGCTCCTCCGTGGGTACGCCGTGGTCGCCTACACCGAACGCGGGCTGCCCGGATCCGGGGGCGAGCTGACCGTCGCCGGTCCCGAGGACGTGGCCGACGGATACGAGGTGATCGAGTGGGCGCTGAAGCATGAAGAGCTGCACGCCGATCGGGAGAAGGTCGGGATGGCAGGCATCTCCTATGGCTCGGGCATCAGCCAGCTGGTCGCCAATGCCCACCCGGCGGTCAAGGCCGTTGTCGCGCTGAGCACCTGGGCGGATCTGGGTAAGGCCCTCTACGACAACGGAACCCGGCACATCATGGCCGCCGAAGCCCTCGCCGGCATCAGTGACCGTCCCAGCGAGGATTTGCAGAAGGTACTCGAATCCTTCCGGGCCAATACGGATATCGACAAGGTGCTCGACTACGCCCGGCCCCGCTCACCCGCGGAGGCCGACCAGATCCGCCCGGTGCCAACATTTTTCACCAGCTTCTGGCACGAGACCATCTTCCCGCAGAATCAGCTGATCGATTACTTCGACCGTTTCCCCGGGCCGAAGCGACTGGACCTGGCGATCGGCGACCATGGCGCGGTGGAGATTCCCGGCTTGCTGCTGGGCGTCTACGCCCGAACCACCGAGGCGGCCTACGACTGGTTCGACCACTATCTGCTCGGCGTCGACAACGGCATCGACAGCGACGGGGTCGTGCACACCGAGACCATGTACAGCTTCACGATGACCTCGTCGAACGACCTGTCCGCGTGGTCGAATCCCGTGCGTCGCTACCACCTCTCCGCGCCGTCCGGCGCGTCCCCCGACGGCACCCTGGTCACCGATCAGCCGGCGAGCATGAGCCAGAGCTTCCGGGCCGGAACCGAGCAGGTCCAGGCGGCCACCGAATTGGTCATGGACGGCTTCCGCGAACGCCTGCTGATGCCCAACCGACAGCCGCTGGCCGACGTGGACCGCACGCGGGCGGCGGTCTGGCACACGCGGGTCTTCCTCCGGCCCCGCCACATCGCGGGCATCCCCGAGATCGCGCTGACCGTCACCCCGTCCAGCACGTCGGCCACGCTGATCACGTATCTGTTCGACCACAACCCGGTGACCGGGGCGCTGCGGATCATCACCCATGCCGCGGCAACCATCACCAACCGTGGCCCGGAGCAGACCGGGACCATACGAGTCCCGCTGCAGGCCACCGATTATCGGGTCCCCGGCGGCCATCGGGTCGTGCTGATCGTCGACACCAACGACCACTTCTACGGTGACGAGACCGAACCCGGGAGCGTCATCACCCTGTCCAGCGATCACGGGCCCTGCTACATCGATCTTCCGATGGTGCCCTGACCGGACCGACTCGCGGGCGGCCGTTGCATGAAGCGGAGTTCGTGCCGATTCGGCACGAACTCCGCTCCTAAAACTTCTTGTCTACCGGAAATTACGCGGGGACTTCGCTGCGGTCGCCGCTCCACAGGGTGTGGTACTTGCCTTCGGCGTCGATGCGCTCGTAGGTGTGGGCGCCGAAGAAGTCGCGCTGGCCCTGGGTCAGGGCGGCCGGGAGACGCTCGGCGCGCAGCGCGTCGTAGTACGACAGCGAGGAGGCGAAGGCCGGGACCGGGATGCCGAGCTGGGTGGCGGTCACGACGACACGACGCCAGCTGTCGACGGCGTTCTCGATGGCCTCGCGGAAATACGGGGCGAGGATCAGGCTCGGCAGGGCCGGGTCCGCTTCGTACGCCTCCTTGATGCGGTTGAGGAAGCGGGCGCGGATGATGCAGCCGCCACGCCAGATGGTGGCCAGGTCGCCGGGGTGCAGGTCCCAGTTGTATTCGGCGGAGCCGGCGGCGATCTGGTCGAAGCCCTGGGCGTAGGCGACGATCTTGGAGGCGTAGAGGGCCTGGCGGATGTCCTCGGTGAATTGGGCGACGTCCGTGGGCTTTTCGCCGAGGGCGCCGGAGGCGAGGCCCT
Organism: Nocardia sp. NPDC046763; assembly: GCF_040645495.1. Classification (NCBI taxonomy): domain Bacteria; kingdom Bacillati; phylum Actinomycetota; class Actinomycetes; order Mycobacteriales; family Nocardiaceae; genus Nocardia; species Nocardia sp. NPDC046763. The sequence goes on from NZ_JBEYYI010000046.1 coordinate 22,346, forward strand.
TGGCGGCGGCGCGCTGGGTGCGGGAGCCGGACAGGGCGCGGGCGAAGACGGCCTCGGCGATACCCGTCACCGGGATGCCCAGATCGAGGGCTGACTTGACGGTCCAGCGGCCGGTGCCCTTCTGCTCGGCGGCGTCCACGATCACGTCGACGAGCGGCTTGCCGGTCTTGGCGTCGACCTGCTCGAGGACCTCTGCGGTGATCTCGACCAGGTAGCTCTCCAGCTCGCCGGAGTTCCACTGGGTGAACACGTCCGCGATCTGCTTGGCGTCGAAGCCCAGCGCGTCACGGAAGAGGTTGTAGGCCTCGCCGATGAGCTGCATGTCGGCGTACTCGATGCCGTTGTGCACCATCTTCACGAAGTGGCCGGACCCGTCGGGGCCGATGTGGGTGCAGCAGGGGGTGCCGTCGACCTGCGCCGCAATGGATTCCAGCAGCGGACCCAGCGACTTGTAGGACTCCTTCGGGCCGCCCGGCATGATGGCGGGGCCGTTGAGCGCGCCCTCCTCGCCGCCGGAGATGCCCGCGCCGACGAAGTTCAGGCCGCGCGCCTTCATGGCCGCCTCGCGGCGGATGGTGTCGGTGTAGAGGGCGTTGCCGCCGTCGATGATGATGTCGCCGGGCTCCATGGCCGCGGCCAACTCCTCGATCACGGCGTCGGTGGCGTCACCGGCCTTCACCATGATGAGCACGCGGCGCGGCTTCTCCAGCGCGGCCACGAACTCCTCGACGGTCTCGGTGCGCACGAAATCACCCTCGTCACCGTGCGCCTCGAGCAGCGCGTCGGTCTTACCGATACTGCGGTTGTGCAGCGCCACGGTGTACCCGTGCCGTGCGAAGTTGCGGGCGATATTGCTACCCATGACCGCCAGGCCGGTCACGCCGATCTGAGCGCGCGCTTCCGAGGTCGCCATGAAACAGCCTCTCCGTTCGAAGATGTGATGACCGCACGAAGTCTCCTCGGCGGCGGCATCGACGGATGCGCTCCACGACGCCATACCTTTTCTACCCGGTCGGCCTCCGCCGCACCGAGGGACCCCGGCCACGCACCCGGACTCAGCCCGCCAGGCGGCCGGTGACAGGCGGGATCGCGGTCGCCTCGGATTCGCTGCGGGACGTCCAGCCGAGCCGCTCGCCCAGAACCCGCGCACAGCAGCGGATGGAGCGCACGGCCTCGGTCTCACCGTTCGCGCGCCACAGCAGCGACCACGGATAGTAGGCGGGCTCGGCGATCGCGATCCAGCGCAGGCCCGGCAGCGGGGCACAGGACCGCGGCACGCACACCAGCGCATGACCGTCGCGGACCAGCCGGCCCGCGCCCAACACACTGTGCACCGTGCCGGGGTAGGGCTTGGCCGCGAATCCCGCTGTGCGGCACAGCTCCCTGATGTACTCGTTGTATTCCGGCGCGCGGGATTCGTCGGCGAACACCAGGGTCTCCCCCGCCAGTTCGGCGAGCGGCACCGCTTGCCGGTGCGCCCAGGCATGCTCCGCGGCGACCAGCACACCCAGCCGATCCAATCGGATGACCTCCGACGCCACCCCGGCCGGCAGCTGTGTCGCGCGCCCGATGCCGATATCGAGCCGCCCCTGGGCCAGCAACCGGCACTGCTCGGGCACCCCGGCCTCGACCTGATGCACCTCGACCAGGTTCGGGTGATGATGCCGGACCGCGGCCAGCACCACCGGCATGGTGTCGAAACTGGCGTCCCCCTGCGCAACCCGCAGGACGGCGTCGGTCCCCGTCATGGTGCGCGCCGCGGCCGCGGCCCGGTCGACGTGGCTGAGGATCAGCCGGGCCTCGCCCAGCAGCAGCGCGCCCGCGGCGGTGAGGCGCACGTAGTGGGTGCTGCGTTCCACCAGCGGGACCCGTAGTTCGCGTTCCAGCCGCTGAATCTGCTGACTCAACGCCGACTGGACGATGTGTTCGCGCGCCGCGGCGCGCCCGAAGTGCAGTTCTTCCGACAGCGTCACGAAGTAACGCAGTTGCCGCAACTCCACGACCGACCCCCCTCGCGCCGTTCGACACCGGTGGCCGATGACCGGTTGCCGTCGGCAGTTTCTCTTTCTCGTGCATATCTAATATCGCGCGAACGGCCGTCCGGGTAACGAGTGGTGGGCTACCCGAATTTCGGGGGCATACCCCGATCAGTTCGAGTGGCGATGCTTTCGGAGCCGGGGCACTGCAGTTCGACGCCATGAAGCAGCAACTGACCGCCGGAAAACCGGTGGTCGCTGCCGCGTGCGCACCGATACAGTGCCGGAATGACACGTTTGAATCAGATTGTCGCCGTTGAGAAAGGGATCAAGTCCCGGACCTTCTCCGACCTCACCGAGGCCCATCACAAACTGGCCAAGAACCCGCTGCTGAGCGGTATTTCGCGCACCTACCGCCCCAAGGACGAGGAGGGCGAGCAGCTGCCGCCCGAGTCGACGCGCGTCCAGGTGAGATCCGAGGAGGTCCTGCAGACCACGGCGGAGATCCTGACCAAACTGTTCGACGTGGTGGCCACCAAGGACTGGGCGAACTGCACCGCCACGGCCGATGTGGTGGTGGACGGCCGGACTCTGGTTCGAGGTGCGCCCATCACCTACCTGCTGTTCCTGGAGAAGCAGCTGGTGGACCTGCACACCTTCGTGCGCAAACTGCCGGTGCTGGATGCCGCGGAGTCGTGGGAATACGATCCCGCCGCGGACTGCTACGCCACCGAGCCGGTACAGACGGTGCGTACCAAGAAGATTCCGCGCAACCACGTGAAAGCCGAAGCGACGGAGAAGCATCCGGCGCAGGTCGAGGTGTATCACGAGGACGTGGTGGTCGGCTACTGGCGGACCATCAGGTTCTCGGGGGCGCTGCCCGCCAAGCGCGTCAACGAACTCACCGAGCGCGTCGAAAAGCTCCAGCACGCAGTCAAGTTCGCGCGTGAGGAGGCCAACAACGCCGAGATCACCCAGCGCAAACTGGGCGATGAGATCTTCGGATATTTGTTTGGCTGATTCCCGCGGCGCGGTCTACAGTCGGCAGTGCGCAAGGAGCGCAAGCTGAAACCGAAGTTCCCTGTGACGGGCACAGCGGCCCAGTGGAGGTTCGAGTCCTCCTCCCGCCATCCACGGCGGGATAGCCCAATTGGCAGAGGCACCGCGCCCTCAAACTCACACTATCGCTCCAGTTTCAGCATTCGCCGCCGAACGCCGAATCGAGGGAACGGATTGTCAGCGTGAAGGTTGCGGGTTCAACTCCCGCCGGCTCAGCCACCAATGGGCCGTAGCTCAATCGCAGAGCGTCACGTTAACTTCAGACTCAACCCGTTCTTAAACGTGTCGGCGTGCCGCAAATGGGCGGACACCGAGACCCCGGGGCAGGCTAGGCCCCGGGGTTTCCCGTCCCGTTACCCCCCGAGTGAGACCAGCGCGGGCGCAACCCATCTCGAGAGATAGCTGCGAATCTCCTTGCCCCGCCGCGGCGGTCGGCCCGGATCGATGATGAACGACTGCACGATCCGCAGCATGTGCTCGACGAGTTCATCGAGATCGGCGCCGGAGATTCCGGCCGCGGCCCAATCCACCGAGAAGCGCTCCAGTATCGAGCGCCCGAAAGACCGTGCGATATCGGAGGTTACGCCGACCGAGAAAGCGCCGGCCCGCCCCGAACGCAACAGCAGGCCGAGGTATTTCTCCTCCGGCAGCCGCTCGAGCGTATAGGCGATACCCTCGACCACGGCGGTCGCCGGATCGCGGATATCACCGAGCCGCTCCGCCAGCACATCCAGGAAATGTTCCGTCTGCGCCAGGGCGGTGGCCGTCAAAAGTGCTTCGGTGCTGGGGAAATAGCGATACACCGTCTGACGTGTGACACCGAGATCGCGGGCCACCTCGGCAATGCTGAACTCGGCACCGGAACGATCGATGGCCCGCCGCGCGGCGGCCACGATGCGCTCGACGGCCTCCGTGTCGTCGGCCGGCGCCGCCCCCGACCATCCATGCGTGCGCACCGGATCGCCATCCCTTCGCTCGCGATTGTCCCGGTCGAGATTACCGTCCGGCCTTGACCATACACATGGCCGTGACTGTATGGTCGGTGGACGCGAAAGGAAGCCCATGACCACCACCCCGCCCCGGCCCCCGCAGCTCGACTCCCCCGTCCTACCCAAGATCTTCAAGCGCGTCGGCAGGGCGCAGGTCTGGATCTACCGGCGCACCGGCGGCCGTATCGGCGGAAAGTGGCGCATCGGAGCCGGTTTCCGCAAACCGGTGCCGACCCTGCTGCTCGAACACCGCGGGCGCAAGACGGGCACCGTCTACACCGTCCCGCTGCTGTACATCACCGACGGGCCCGACACCATCGTGGTGGCCTCGCAGGGCGGGCTCCCCAAACACCCGCAGTGGTACCGCAATCTGTGCGCCGATCCGGCCACCCACATCCAGATCGGCGCCCACCGGTTCCCGGTGCACGCCGCCACCGCCGATCCGCAACAGCGCGCCCGGCTGTGGCCCCGGCTCGTCGAGGCGTACGCCGACTTCGACACCTATCAGGCCTGGACCGAACGGGAGATTCCGGTGGTGATCCTCCGGCCGGCCGGATAGTCGCCGCGCCGCCTCAGACGGGTATCGCGACCATCGCGACGATGTGGCCCGGATAGAGCGCGGTATTCAGCAGGCCGGCCTGCACCCGGAAATTCCGCAGCGCGCCGGTGCTCCGATCGCGCAGCCGCATAGTGCGCACGGGCGGCGCGAATCCCACGTCGCCTTCGGCCCAGAATCGCCGGAAATCCGGAAAGGCGCCGAGCTCCCGCATAATCCCGGCGAATCCGCCGGGATCCGCGGCCGACCCCACGGTCCCGCGCAGCCAGCCGACCGACTGCCGGACATCGGATTCCCAATCGGCCATCACCTCCCGGGCCACGGGATCGGCGAACATCCACCGATAGAGATTTCCGCCCTCACGCAATCCAGGAAACGCCTGCGCCCAATCTTCGTTCCCGGCCAGCACATTTCCGCGGGTGTCGTACAGCGCGGCCAGGTTCGGCCGATGCATCGCGAGCACCCGCAGGGCGTCGGCGTCGATCGACTTCCGTAACTCCGCGACCGTCGGATGGCCGCCGATCTCCAGTCCCGCCAGATCGTGCAGATAACGAAGCTCAGTGGCCGACAATGGATTCCACAACTCCAGGCACCGCACCAGCGCGTCGACCACCGCCCGGGTCGGCTTCGCTTTCCCGCCCTTCTCCAGCTGCGTGATATAGCTGGCGCTCACGCCGGCCGCGAATGCGAGGCGTTCCCGGGAAACGGCCCGATCGTCGCGCAACCGGCGCAGTAGTTCGCCGAACGAGGGAAGCGCGACCGCCTGCCTCTCGTCGATATTTCCTATACGGACCGTCATTGCCGCCCGGCTCCCTTTCCGCCGCCCGCCGTATCGTCGGCCAACCCTCCGAGATCGCGGCCGGGCAACTCCCAGAACGGAATGCTGCCACAATTTCCACCGTCGTGTCCTGCAACAACACCGGCAATCCGCTGATAGCAAGGTCGAATCGGCAAACCCGCGGCATTTCGAGACCGACGAGTCACAGCGACAGCATTCCGATACAAGTGACGCCGGTTTACGCAATTCGAGTAATTGTCGACATCGAACTCGATACGGCGCAATCGAATTCGGGCGGAACGACGTCGGACCGGGTTCCGCGACAGCAAGTCCGGGATATCCGATCTGTCCGGTTACCGGCGTTTCCCGCGCGATCAGCGGCAGGACCAACCGGTTCCTTTGGTAAGTTGCACCGAGCACGACCCTGCGGTGGAGAAATCGTCCGAACGATTCGAACAATGGGGTGTGGACCTTGTCCTTTCGAACACTGCGAACCTTCCGGGTGGCCGGCGGCGCCCTAGCGGCCGCCGTGGCGGCCACGGCCGGAATGCTCACGGCCACTGGCGCGCCCAGCGCGCAGGCCGCGCCCGACGACTGCCCGAGCTTCAATGTCATAGCCGTCCCCGGCACCTGGGAGACCTCCATCGAAGACCCGAAGCAGGGCATGCTCGCGCAGGTCACCCGCGGGCTGCCCGGCCGGGTGCGCACCGACTACATCAGCTATCCCGCCACCGCCTTCCCCTGGGACGGCGAGGTCTACGGGAGCTCCAAACGAGACGCCGTGAATGGCGCGCGGGCCCTGATCGCCGGAACGGCGGCGCGCTGCGCCGCAACGCGTTTCGCACTCATCGGCTACAGCCAGGGCGCCGATGCCGCAGGCGACCTGGCCGCGGAGATCGGCAGCGGGCTGGGGGTGGTCCCGCCCGATCGAGTGGCCGCGGTCGGGCTGATCTCCGACCCCCGCCGCTCCCCCACCGATGCGCTGATCGGCCCGCGGGTCCCCGGCACCGGCGCGGGCGGGGCTCGCGCGGGCGGCTTCGGCTGGCTCAGCCCGAAGGTCCGCACCTTCTGCGCCGAGGGCGACCTCTACTGCTCGGTCCCCAACGACGATCTGGCCGGGCGCTCGGCCGGTCTGCTCACCCAGCTGACATCGCAGGATCCACTCCAGATCCCGAGTTACACCCTGACCCTGCAATCCATTCTGAACGAGGCCGTCTGGCAGGGGGGCGCCGCCATCCTGGCCGCCCCGGCCGACAACCCCGCGAGCGAGCAATGGCTCCGCCAGGTCCAGGATTTCCTGGCTTCCGGCGTCCACCAGTCCTACCCGCACTACGTCGTCGACCCCGACGGCACCACCGCCACCACCTGGCTCCGCAACTGGCTCGCCGACACCGCCGACCAGAATCCCTGACGACACAACACCCACACGGGCCGCGTCACCCCGAACCTACCGGGGTGACGCGGCCCCCACCGACTGCCCGAGCGCGTCGGACAACCACTGCTGGGCGCCCCCTGTCGTCACGGTCCCCATAACCTCCTCGGTCAGCCACCAATACCGGCGGATCCCCGCATCGGAATCCCTTGCACCGAAGAGCAATCGCCTGCGGAACCGGACCGTATCGCGTTCCCCGCGCGCGGCGGCATGAGCATCGACGAACCGATCCAGCTCGGGACCGGGCCGCGGCGGCTGATCCGCCACCATCAAACGCCCAACGGATTCACAGGCATCCGCGACCCCCTCCAGCAGCACCCGCCGATGCCGAATGTCCCGCCACTCCGAGCGCCACACCTGCCGCGTAACCGCCACCCGCAGATCGGGATCCGCCACCGCACTCGCCAGCTCGGCGCAGGCCACGAGATGGCACGGCTCTCGGTCCACGGCCAGGTCCGGCACATTCATGGCGATGAACTCATCGAACGTCGCCATCGGCAGCGGCTCGAGAATCCCCCGCCAGAACCCCACCAGCGAATCGTGGGCCCGGTGCCGATCCCGCACCGCCGCAAGCGCTTCCAAGCGCCCCGCCCGCTCCCCGTCCGGCGCACCCTCGACAGCGACCAACGCGGCCCGCCGCCAGTTCAATTCCGCCAGTTCGGCATCCACTGCCCGCCGCTCGGCGGCAATCGCCTCCACCATGCTCCGCGCCCCGCCCAGCACCTCGGCAATCGCTCCCAGCCCGACCCCCAGCCCGCGCAACCGCCGCACCAGCACCAACCGCTCGACCGCGGTGCCGGCCTCGAACATCCGATGCCCACCCGGACTCCGCCGCGACTCCAGAACCCCTGCATCGCAGTAGAACCGGATGGTGCGCACCGGCACCCCGGCCAGCCGCGACAACTCCCCGATACCGATCAACGGGCCATCACGTGTGTCATAGGTCACGTTCTCTTGAACCTCCACCCGGGTGGAGTTCCTACGGTACTGGAACAGACGTCGGGAGAAGGAGCAGGCCATGACCACCATGACGACGGACCGGATCTGGCAGGCCGTTGCCACCGAGCGAACCACCCTCTGCGACCTACTGGCCACCCTCACCGAGGCCCAGTGGGATCACCGATCACTGTGCGAGAGCTGGCGAATCCGTCACGTGGTCGCCCACGTCATCCTCTCCGCCGACCCCAGCACCCCCACCCTCCTCCTCGAACTGCTTCGCGCCCGCGGCAATCTGCACGCCATGATCCGGGACACCGCCATTCGCCACGCCCGCCGATCGACCCCCGCCGAGCTACTCACCCAGCTCCGCGCCACCACCCACCTCCGCTCGACCGCCCCGGGCACCACGCCCGCGGACCGGCTGATGGATCTGCTCGTGCACGGCCAGGACATTGCCGTTCCGCTCGGCATTCCTCGCGAAATTCCCATCGCCGCAGCGCGGGTGGCCCTCGAGCGGATCCGGGCGGCCGGCACCTTCGGCATCCGCGACACCCTGGCCACCCATCGCCTGATCGCGACGGACGTCGCCTGGGACGCGGGCAGGGGACGGGTGGTCGAGGGTTCGATCGGGGCGTTGCTGCTGTTCGTCACCGGGCGGGAGATGGCGGGCGAACGATGAGTTCTCCGTTGGCGGGTCGTTGGTGGGGGGCGATGTCGGACAGGCTCTCCTTCGAGCACGACTGCGACTCGTAGCCCCACCTCCACAAATTTCCGGAACGAGTTCATTTCAAAACAGCCCGACCGGTCCCCGTCTCGGGGTACCTTCCTGCCCGTGTCCGTCAGCGGACCGGAAGGAATTGAAAGACAGTGATCATTGGGCAAATCGGGTCGACCGCGATCCTTGCGGCCGACTCGGCCGACTCCTCCGGCGTCTCCGCCGGCACCCTGCTGCTCCCGGCGGCCGGCGTGGTCCTGCTGGTGGTGGGCCTCGTCCTGCACAATCGGTCGAAGCGGCCAGCGACCGACGCGACCGCCTCGGCCGGGCTGCCCAAACACACCGGCACCGTCGTCGCCGTCGCGGGCGTGCTGATCCTGGCGCTCGGCATCCTCGCCACCGTCACCAAGGGCACCAGCACGACCGCCACCCACGATCCCGAACTCGCCGTGGGCAACTGTGTGACCGCCACCGACTACCGTGGCGCCCAGATCGGCAAGATCCACGCCACCCCGTGCGACGACCACACCGCCGTCTACGAGCTGGCCGCCTCGGTCACCAACGGCGCCACCTGCCCGGACGGCAAACTCCGCGACGCGGGCTACTTCGTGCTGACCGATGGCAACCACTCGCTGTGCTTCGCCCCCAATGTCAAGGTGGGCGACTGCTATTCGATGCAGGCCGACGTCAACCAGATCACCCCGGTCGACTGCGCCAGCAAGGCTGGGCCCGGCGTCACGGTCCAGATCGGCGGCCGCTTCGACGGCAGCACCGACCCCAATCAGTGCCCCATCCCCGCCGGGGCGACGGTCACGCCGCAACCCGCTCGCGTGGTGTGCTGGCAGCCGGTCAAATCGAGCTAGACCTACATGTGAACGGGGCCCGGCAGTGTGACCGCCGGGCCCCGTTCACATCGTCTACCGGGAATTACACGGCCGCGGCCACAGCCGGCACGCCGTCGGCGAGGTCCTGCTCTCCCAGCCGCGGGTACGTCGGGTACTCGATGCCCGAGATGTACTGCACCGTCCGCACGACCTGGCACGAATAGCCGAATTCGTTGTCGTACCAGAGGTAGAGGATCGCGGTGTCACCGTCCACGATGGCGGCATTGGCATCCACGATCGACGCCGCCCGCGAGCCGATGAAGTCACTCGACACCACATCGGTGGCCGCGGTGAAATCGAGATTGCGGCTCAGCGGACCCGACAGCGACACCTGCCGCAGGTACTCGAGCACCTCGGTCCTGCTGGTCTCCCGCTTCAGCTGCAGATTCAGGATCGCCACCGAAACATCCGGCGTAGGAACACGAATCGAGCTGCCGGTGATCTTGGCCTGGAAGTCCGGCATGGCCTTCTTCACCGCCGACTGCGCGCCGGTCTCGGTCAGCACCAGGTTGAACGGCGCGGACCGGCCCCGGCGATCTGATTTGTGGAAGTTGTCGAGCAGGTTCTGGTCATTGGTGAACGAGTGCACCGTCTCCACGTGCCCGCGGACGATGCCGAACTCGTCGTCCATCGCCTTCAGCGGCGGCACGATCGCGTTCGTGGTGCAGGAGGCGCACGAGAAGATCTGCTGCGACAGGTCCTGGTCGCGGTGATTGACACCGTGCACGATGTTCGGCACATCGCCCTTGCCGGGCGCGGTCAGCACGACCTTCGCGATGCCGGGACGCAGGTGCTGCTCGAGGCCCGCGCGGTCACGCCACTTGCCGGTGTTGTCGATCAGGATCGCGTCGTTGATCCCGTACTCGGTGTAGTCGATCTGCGCCGGGGAGTCGCTGTAGATGAACCGGATCACGTTGCCGTTGGCGATGATCGTGTTGTTCTCGGCATCGACCTTGATGGTGCCGTTGAACTGCCCGTGCACCGAATCCCGCCGCAGCAGCGACGCGCGCTTGACCAGGTCTTCCTCGCCACCCTTGCGCACCACCACGGCCCGCAGGTTCAGCCCGTTTCCGGAGCCGACCTTCTCGATGAGCAACCGGGACACCAGGCGGCCGATCCGGCCGAAGCCGTACAGCACCACGTCCCGAGGGCCCTGCGCCTCGGCCTTGTTCCCGTCGAGCACCTCCGCCAGCACCGTCGCCGTGAACTCGGAAATCGACAGCCCGCGGTCGTCAATGCGGTAGGCGTGGACCAGGCGGCCGAGGTCGATCTTGCTCGGTCCCAGATCCAGCTCGCTGAGCACCTCGAGGAAGGGCAGCGTCTCGTCGATCGACAGTTCCTCGCCCTCGATCTGCCGCGCGAACCGGTGCGTCCGCAGGATGCTGATCACCGATTTGTTCACCAGCGACCGGCTGTGCAGGAGGATCGTCACCCCCTTGTCGCGATACAGCCTGCCGATAATCGGAATCATCGCCTCCGCGGCAGCCTCGTGAGCGTTCCAGCGGTCAAGATGGTCGGTAGTCAACACAAGTCCTCGGGGTTGCCTCGATGCGTACGTGCACCGATGCTATCCAGCCCCGCGGTATCACAAACCGCGGCTACCCGCATGTGAGATCCAGGTCGCGCCGGGGGCCCGCCGGGTTTGTCCCACCAGAACCGAACCGGAGGCGGTCGCCGCGCGAACGCCGCGACGACGACCGCCCGATTCGCCGCTGCGCCGGGCGCCTCAGAGCTGTGCGGAGAGGCTGCTGAGCACCCCGCCCGCGTAGCCGCCGCCGAAGGCGCTGCCGAGCGCCGCCGCCGCACTACCGACATCGACCGACCCGGCTCCGACGGCATTGCCCAGATCGGCGGCCGAGCCCGGCGTGATGTCGACATCCGTCAGCGGAAGCCCGTCCGCCGCGGCCGTGCCGATGCCCGCTCCGAACAGAGCGCAGGCCACCGCGCTCACAAGAATGGTTCGTTTCATAAGCTGTTCCTCTTATCCATGTGCCGAAGCAGGTGCAGTCTTCCCCTGCTCCGCGCGCCAGAGCATATGAAATATCAGCAATTCAGATGAGCGTTTTGGACCGTTTGGTATGCCGACCTCGCCGGACGCCCGATCGGCCCGCGCGGATAACCCTGATTTGCGAATAGATCGCCGAGACGCGCGCTCCGCGATTCCGGGTCGTGAACACCGTGGTTCCGGCGGCACGCCCCTGACGCGGAGTCGTTGCGCTCGCCGAATACCCATAGCCGCCAGCACCTTTTGGGAAGCCGATCACATTCGTGTTGTGCCCCGCGAGCCGCCGACGATGGTGGTGTGACAGCAGACGCTTGGAAAGGCGGATAGACATGGCAGGTCGGCATCGCGCGGTGACCAAACCCAGCAGATTGCTGCGCGGACTCCCGGTAGCCGTGGTCATCCCCGCCGCGGTCGGCGTCGCCGGTGTGGGCTCGGCCGCGGCCGAGCCCGCCGTTCCACGGGTCACCGAGCCCACCGCGATGGTGAACACTGCTGCGGACGCCGCAACCGACAGCCCGGTCGCCGAGCCGATCGTGCTCGCCGCGGCCACCCGGCCGTCCACGCCGGTCGGCTTCGTCCCCGACGCCGCCGCCTCCGCCCCGGTCGATCCCCTCGAACCCGTTGCGGCCCAGCCCATTCCGTCCGCCACCCCGATCGCCACCGCGGCTCCGATCGCGAGCCCCATCGAGAACGGCACCTACATCGGTCAGACGGCGGGCCAGATTCTCGGTGGCATCTCCGGCGCGATCCTCGGCGGCACCGCGGGCAGCGCCCTCGCCACCGCCCTCACCGTAGGCGCGGCCCTGCCCATCGGTGCGATCGGCGGCGGCATCGTCGGCGGTGTGGCGGGCACCTACATTGGCTACTACGCGGGCTCTTTCATCGGATCCTGGGTGGCCGAGCAGGCCCCGCAGCTGATCCCGAACGTCCTCCCCTGACCCGGTTCACCGCCGCCTCCACCACTGTCACCGCTCCATCATGGACCGCCGGTCGAGGATCCGGTCGAGTTTCTCCTCGATCCTGGCCAGGCGGTCATCGGGAGTGGTGCCGCTCGGCCGGACCAGTAGGTCGATGGCCTGCTGGGCCGCGGTCCTGGCCACAGAAGTGCTGAACCGCAATAAGTCTCGTCACAGAAGGCGGTGTTATCCTCACCGCCTCGCTCACCGGCCACCGCATCCCGCCCAAACCCGACGTCCGAACATACCGCTTCCCGCGCTGATCCAGCTGGCCACGCTCCGAAGATCAACGGGCTGAGATCATCTCACCCTTGCGGGTGCTGTTGCCGGCGCTGCTCGCCCACGCCGGTCAACGAATCCTCTACATCACCGGAACCAGGTCAACCGCGCCGCGGCAGCATCAGCGCGGGTACGACCGCGACAGCACCGATCGCGAGTGCCCACCAGTACGTTTGGGTGAACGCGTGGGTCAAGGCCCGGGTGACTTCATCGGTTCGGAGCGTTCTGGTGAACGCGTCGACATTGCGGGTCCGATGTTCGATGTTGCGTTGAATCAGCGCCGCGACGCCGAACGAGCTGGCTGCGCGGAGGCCGACGTTGGTAGCGGTTGTGGCCGAAGGGATTTCGGAGTGTCGCAAGGTCTGGTAGCTGGTGCCCATCGCCGCGGACATGATCATGCCGTACCCGAGGCCGATCACGAACAGCATTGCCACGACCAGGCTGTCTATGAACATCATCGTCGGCGATGCCGACTCAGAGTTCGGGCACGATCATGGCCGCGAAGGGCACGGTAGCGGCGAGCCGCTCGTCCAACAGGTCCTGGTAGTCAGCCGAGTCGTAGACCGCACGCGCCTGCTCGATGTCGCGGAAACGGAGCACGACGGTGTGGGTGCCGCCCGCGGACCCGCCTCCCTCGCCCAGATGAACTGTCCTATCGGTGCTGGCCAGGAGCTCACCCCTGCCAGGCCCCAGCAGCACCGGCGCCGCAGCCTCACGATAGATATCCAAACGCCGCGAATCGGTCACGTCGTAATTCAGAATCAGCAAGGCGGTCATGGCTTCCCGCCTTCAGTTACCAACGCCGCGGACCAGGAGCACGGGGCCGTGCGACCCGGCCTTCCTATCTACGGCGATGTCCCGGTAGTCCGAGGAATCGGCCCAGAGACGGAAGGCCGCTGTGTCAGGGAACTCCAGCAGAACCACCTTGTCGTGGCCCCATTCCCCCTCCTCGATGTGAGGGTGTTCGTCGGCAGCGAGCAACCGGCCGTCGAATCGGCGCAGTACGTCCATGAACCGGGCCTGATAGCGCCCGTAGGACTCCCGGTCCGTGATTGTGAGCTGAGCCAGGGCGTACACCGCCATCGGATACTCCTTCTGCCCGAGGTGATCAGGCGCTTGATCGGCGAGCCGGGTGGCGTTCGAACCGCCGGTCCGTTCGTGCTCGCCTCCTCATCCTGTCCGTGCCACCGGGCGGTCGCTGGCGGATATAGGCCACAACGCTCGAGTGTTGCCGACGTCCGGCGCGGCCGCCCTTCTCACCGGGAAGCGGATGTGGCGGATCGGAACCAGGCCGTTCGATCCCGGCCGACGCCTCCCCGGCACGATGCGGAGAGCAGAACGCTAGGTCGGTTTCCCGCCGGTGCTACGAAGTCCGTGCCGCCATCCTCGGAGGGAAGGTCTTCCGAGACAAGACATCCGGAGAGGAATAGGTGTGGCGGACATTGCGGTGGTGACGGGCTCGACTCGTGGCATTGGGTTCGAGACGGCGCTGAAATTGGGATTGTCGGGGTACACGGTCGTGGTGACGGGCCGATCGGGCGAGGCAGCGGCGGCCGCGGCACGGCGGTTGGGTGAGCGGGGTGTCGACGCGCAGGGGCAGGAGCTCGATGTCGCCTCGTTCGAATCGGTACAGCGCCTGGCCGACATCATTGCGCGGGACCATGGGCGGTTGGATGTGCTGGTGAACAATGCGGGCATCGCTGCCGAATGGGGTGCGCCGAGTCGCAGCCAGTATGCGCACCCGGAGTCGGTGAGGCGGACGCTGGAGACCAATGTGATCGGGGTGTTTCATACGGTGGAGGCATTGCTGCCGTTGCTTCGGCGCAGTGACTCGGGCCGGATCGTCAATGTGTCGTCGTTCGTGGGATCGCTGACCCTCCAGGCGCAAGCCGATCCGGCCGATATGGTGGTGCCCGCCTATCAAGCCTCCAAGGCGGCACTCAACAGCCTGACCATCACGTTGTCGAAGGTTCTCGCGGACACGAACATCAGGGTGTTCTCCGTCGATCCGGGATTCGTGCAGACCGACTTCTCACCCATCAACCGCGCGCAGGCGCCGCTCACCGCCGCGCAAGGCGCCGAGCCCGTGGTCGAGGCCGCGATGCTGAAGGTCGATGCCACTTCTGGCTCGTTCATCGGCCGCGACGGCGTAGTGCCCTGGTAGCGGCCACTGAACCGATCAGAGTGCACACAGTGTGCGGCTACGTGCGGTAGCTCCTTAGACGATGTCTCACATGGAGGTAATTCGTTTCGCTCACGTTGAAATCGGTTGTGTTGCATGATGTTAGGTCGTGGTGGATGCGTTGTCGCAGCGT
>NZ_JBEYYI010000047.1:0-33593 GCF_040645495.1 Nocardia sp. NPDC046763
CTCAGCCCGCAACGGGCGCGCCCGGTCGGCATTGGTGACCGGTTCGGCCGGATACCCCTGCGCGGCAGCCGCGATCTCCTCAGTATCCAACTCCAGCCACGGCAACGTGGTCGGCAGGACCTCGCGGGTGTCGGCCACCGTCAGGCCCAGCACGGCCCGCGAGTCCGCGATCATGTGCTGCACGCGATCGGCCGGATAGTTGGGGTCCACGGGCACGAAACCCGCACCGGTCTTGGCGACCGCCCACACCGCCACCACGGATTCGACCGAGCGGCGGATGCCGACGGCGACCAGATCCTCGGGCCCGAGGCCGCGCGCGATGAGCAGGCGGGCCAGCCGGTTCGAACGCTCGTCGAGTTCGGCGTAGCTCAGCTCGGCCAGTGTGGTGTCCGCGTCGGCGTGGACGACGGCGGTGCCGCCCGGATTCAACTCGACAGCCGTCGCGAGCAGTTGCGGCAGTGTCGGCATATGGGGTCTGCGGCGGGTCCGGGTGGGGCGTACGCGAGCCGTGCGGGTCATGCGGCCACCGCCACGAGCTCGATCTTCCGGTCCCCGACCACCCGAATCATGCAGCCTGTCCTCATCCTGGCCGTATCCTGTCCGTTATTGCCCACCGCCGCGTGCACCTTGATCATTGGGTTCACGCAGGCCGCGTTAATCGACCCTGCTGGTAGCAGAGCTGTCGGCCCCCGCGGAGGGACCGGTCACGCGCACTTCCCCAAAGGAGTACTCAGTCCCCCCCGGGCCGGCACGATTCTGAGACCGATTGCCATGGTGTACTCCCCCGCCGCCAAGCCTTTCGATGAGGTCTTGGGTATGGGCGTAGCGCCCGGTTCTCGATACATATAAGGAGATCTCTCGCCGAATCGAACCGTCGCCGGATCAAACATCACGAAAAGCGAATGACCGGCCGGTAAACAGTTGGCCCCTATTAGGAATATCTTCCGGCTCGGCCCGAACCGCAACGACCGCTGTCATGAATTTTCCGGCAAAGGCGTTCGATACCCCATTCACGGCGGTGGAGTCGCATCTACATCGCTGGTGAACTGATCCCTCCCCGGCAGCGAACTTGATGAGCGCGAGAGCTCGCGATCCCGCTCTGATTACTCAGTTTCATCAGACGCTAATCCCTATCATCAGGGTTCGCAAATCTACTGAATGGTAATATCTACACTCCGCGAACTGGTGACATAACCCCTGGTCAGCGTGGCAGTGTTGACCTGTCATCTCACAATGACCGATTCGGTGACCGATTCAATTCCTCTAGCCGGAACGGGTAGAGATGTGAAGGCTGCTCGCTCGGGCCATGACTGGTAAGCCTTAAGCGATGAGGATTCGAGACGCGTGGCATGAAACACTGCCGCCAGTCCCCCGCTATGGCTCCGTACGACTTCGTTGCCTTCGAATTCGGCGATTGTTCTTTTTCTGTTTCCTCATACCAACTGGACGCTTGCGTGAGTCAGTATGGGCGAGGGTCAGACGCCGCCCGTCGAGCCCATCCCTCAGCGGGCGGGGAACATACTGCCCCTCAATGCAGATCGTCAATGAATAAGCGAGGCCGAGCAGAGTGCCACTTTTGGCACTCGATCGTTCGGTGACCGATCCAACGACAGATTCAAAATGCCGCAGCGAGGTGCAGTTCAGGTGGTCGTGTGATACCGGTTGTCATCGAAATAAAGATCCACCAATACATTGGCGCGAATGGCGGGGTCAGCGTGGGACCAGACCTTCCACACCGCGATCTGGAAGGTTACGGCCTTCGAACGAACCAAGACCTGCCTCAGCCGTCCGCCGAGGTGTCGAGTCTTGCCGCCTCCACGGGCGACGGCACCGGGCCGGTGGATGCGTCGGAGGTCGTGTCCTCGAGCAGGTTTCGAGACGCTGAGACGGTCTTTGTCGGAGGGCTCGTGGGGTCTGTCTTCTTCGATGTTGGCCTGCGCCTCAGCTGTTCGGACTTGGTCGCGCGGGACCCGGCCACGAGTTGGCGTGCTCGTTTGACAGTGATCTGGAGCAGATCGGCGAGTTCCTCGTCGGTCTGTACGTGGACGCGCACCGCCGCAGCGGCAATTGCCTGTGCGTCTTCGTGGTTCGCGCTCTCGCTCGCCGCTCGTGTGATTACGGTGTCGATTTGCGCACGTAGCGCCGCCACTTCACTGTCGCGGCGCTGCTCGGTGTGTGTGATCGCAGTCCAGGCGGCGAGGTAGCCACCCACGGCGCGAGTGATGACCTTCTCACGCACAGTGGCTTCGGCTCGGCGCTGCAGGCTGCGCTGACGTGAGCGTTGCAGGCGCGCAACAAGTTCCGGTGAACGATCCGCCTGTCTTATGTCCTGGGCGGGTGGCGCGGAGTGGGTATGTTGCCGTGAGGTAACCAGAACCTCAGACCGGCCGCGTTCCCACCTCGACTCACCGAAACCCACAGTAGTGAGATCCTGCACCGGAACGGTACAAACCTCACACAAGTGGCACGGATCGACAGTATTGACAGCACAGAAAGTCTTCGTTGCCCAAAAGTATCCATGGGAACTTCAGGCAAGCAGCAACCGTCGAACCGGTCCTGGCTGCCGGCGCGTAGGAATGCCTGCCGATCCCGATCCCGGCCGGGACCTGCTGACCCACATCACCGCCCCGCAGCATTCCTCTCACGGCCAGGAGTCGATCGCGATCGCCGTCCGACTCCGCGACGCTGCCAACGCCGAGGGCACATGGCATGGCCTCGCGGCGTTCCCTACAACTTGCCGTTCAACCAGTTCGGCGGGGTTTGGTTCCGTTCTTGTGGTGGGCCCGGCGGGCGTATGCCCGGCCGGTGGCCAGGATCCGGCCGACGTCGGTCCGGTGGGCGCGGTGGTGGTTGCGTGAACCGGGAGGCCGTCCCGGGCCGGGCCGGGTGGGTTTGCGCACCGGCTGGAGTGCCGGTCCTCGCACGGAGGTTCCGAAACCCTCGCCGGACCCGTGCAGGGGTAAGTCGTTGTGACTCAACGGGTTTCTCCCACGGCCGCCGAAGGTCGGTGTCCATTGGCCGGGCCAGTCGAGCTGCGTGTAGGCGACCAGGGTGATCCAGGTCCAGCGGACGACCCCTTCAGGGCGGCGGAACTGGGGCCGTGTCCAGCCGAGGGTTTGTTTCAACATGCGGAAGGTGCGCTCGATATCGAAGCGCCGCAAGAACATTCGCCAACTCCAGTCGATATCGTCGACCCACTTGCTGGCACAAGCCCGCGATATCCCTATCCTCACCGCGACATAAGCGATCGGGCGGTTTTGGCGATGCAGAACGAGCCGTCGGCGTCCCTCCAAGGACAGCAGCGCATTGCGGTGGGTGGCGGGTGTCTCCCTGGTCGGCGAAGTGTTTTGCGGTGTGGCGGCGTTATGGCTGCTCAGCGGCGCGGTGGGGTGCGAGCGCGAGGTAGGTGAGAACCGCGCCGAGCGTGGACAGGGCCGCAAGGACGAGGCCGAGGGTATGGAATGCGCTGGTCAAGCCTTCCGTCAGGGCTGCGTGATGCGCTCCGGCCACCCGCCCTTGGACGGCTTGCCCGGCGATTCGGGTTGCTAATTCGGAGGAGAGGCCGCTGCCACGAAGCCGGGCGGCGGTGAGCGTGGTGAGCAGGGCGGAGGCGCCAGCTACGGCGACGGACTCACCAGTGATGCGCATCGTGTTGAAGATGCCTGCCGCAGCTCCGGCGTTCTCGACCGGGACGGTGCTGACGGCGGCGTTGTCCATGACGCCGAACGCCAGACCCACTCCGGCACCGAAGGGCAGTAGAGGAAGCGCCAGCTCCAGCCATGATCCGTTGCTGTGCAGGGTTGTCAGGAGCAGGGCGCCGGCCGCGATCAGTGCGGAAGCGCAGGTCAGCACTGCTCGCACGGAGGTGCGCGCGGCCAGATGGCCGGCGGCGAGCGGTAGGAGCAGGACCGGAGCGGTCATCGGTAGCAGGAGCAGTCCGCTGGCCAAGATGGTCCGGTCAGCGACGCCTTGGAGGTAGGCGGGCAGGTAGACCAGCAAGATGACGAAGCCAAGGGTGACCGTGAAAGGCTGGCAGACCACCGCGGCGAACTCGGGCCCGCGGAACAGGCGGACGTCGAACATCGCACGGTCGGCCCGGTGGATCTCCACCACAGCGAACAGCACGACCAGTGCCACGGCCGCCGCGAGCAGCAGCAGGGTACTCGGCGCGCTCCAGCCTGCAGCTCCGGCCTGGACGAAGGCGAAGGACAGACAGGCCAGCCCGGCGGTGAAGGTGACCAGCCCAGTCACGTCGAGGGCGGGCTGGTCGGCGTTGCAGGATTCCGGCGCCCGGGTCGCACACAGCCACGCGGGCATGGACATCGCCGCGACCAGGACAAACACCGACCGCCAGCCAGCTGCTTCGACCAGGGCACCGGCGAACAGCGGTCCGATCGCCAGG
Organism: Nocardia sp. NPDC046763; assembly: GCF_040645495.1. Classification (NCBI taxonomy): domain Bacteria; kingdom Bacillati; phylum Actinomycetota; class Actinomycetes; order Mycobacteriales; family Nocardiaceae; genus Nocardia; species Nocardia sp. NPDC046763. Next base: position 4,403 of record NZ_JBEYYI010000047.1, read on the forward strand.
CCCGTGCCGAAGGAGGAGCCGAGGATCCCGAAGGCAAACTGCCGACGCCGACCAGAGGTGGAGTGGGCCAGCACCGCTGCTCCCGAGGCCAAAACAGCCGCAGCCCCGCATCCCTGAACCGCCCTTGCCACATCGGCTACGGGCATGGAAGGCGCCAGCGCGACCAGCAGGGATACCGCTCCGACCAGCGCGATGCCGGTCAGCAGGATGCGGCGCCTGCCGAACCGATCCGCGAGGCTGCCGGCCGCGAGCGGCAACGCGGCGAAGGTGATGTTGAAGCCGTTCAGCATCCACTGCGCAGCGCCGACCGAAGAGCCCAGATGCGCCGCCATGCTCGGCAAGGCCACTGCCGCCCCGGTCACGGAGAACGGCAACATCATGCTGGCGGACGCGACCGCGACCACCGTGGGCCAGTAGCCGCGCCCACGGTCATCCGAAGCTCGGGCTGGGACCGGTCCGAGTGACGAGGCAGCTCCGCGGCCGCCCGCGTCATGAGCGCGATCCGGATCGGGACGGCGTCTGCGGTCGAGAGAGGATGGTGTGGACATGCCCTCGATCATTTTGCAAGGGCCATCGGTGGATGAAGAGACAGCCGTTCCCTGGGAATGACAGGGCCACCTTCCGACCGTTGCACCCCTGACAACGCCCCCATACTGGGAGGTATGGCCGACACGAGCATGATCGCTACCAGCCTCGGCGACTATCTCAGGGCCCGGCGGGCCCTGGTGTCACCCGCAGACGCTGGCCTGCCGTCGACCGGCCGCCGCCGCGTGCCTGGCCTGCGCCGTGAAGAGGTTGCGGAACTCGTCGGGCTCAGCACCGACTATTACGTTCGCCTGGAGCAGGGGCGCGCCGAACACCCCTCCGATGAAGTCCTTGGCGCGCTCAGCAGGGCACTGCGACTCGGGTCCGCCGAGCGCGCCCATCTGTACGACCTGGCCCGGCCACCCCGCCGTGCTACGGCGAAGGCAGCGGCCAGCAGGTGGGGCGACGTACTGCGGTCCACACTGAGGCAGGTCGTCGAGGCCATCCCGACCACCCCCGCCGTGATCATGAACGACCGAAACGACGTCCTGGCCTGGAACCGACTGGCAGCCGCGCTGATCGCCGACTTCCCCAACCTCGCGCCGCGCGAGCGCAACATGGCCCGCCGCATCTTCCTGGACCCTGACGCGCGCAAGATCCACCTCGACTGGGACGAAGCCGCGCGCACCACGGTCGGCATCCTGCGCATGGCCGCCGGACGTCACCCGCACGACCCGGAACTCGTCCACCTGGTCGGCGAACTGTCACTGGGCAGCGAGACCTTCCGCAATCTGTGGGCCAGCCACCACGTCCACGAGAAGACCCACGGACCCAAGCGCTTCTGGCACCCCACCGTCGGAGATGTAACGCTCAACTACGAGACCTTCCAGGTCCCCGGCGCCGCTCACCACCTCCTCGTGATCTACACGGCCCCGCCCGGAAGCCCTGCCGAGGAGGCACTGAATTTCCTCGGCAGTTTCACCGCCTCCCAAACAGCTCCCCCCACTCGCCCTCGGACGGGGACCGAGGAGAGCTGACCCGAACCGACCGGTGCAACCCTGTCCGTGCCGTGCCCTCGAAGGCGCGTCAACAACGTCATCACCCCGCAACAGACACCCGATCCCGAGTCCCGGTAAACCACGGCGCTGGCTCACCGCCCATCGAGGATGGGCACATACATCTATTTCGATGCGACGCCGAACTATCGGTCAGTGCGTGCGGGTGACTGCGACGGCATCGTCGACAGCTGGCATGCAAATGTCGATAGAACATCCTCGTCCGGACGTTCCGGTTTCTGCCCCGCCGCCAGCTCGGTCGCGCCTCGGCGCAGCGTCAGCCGGTGGGGTTGATTGCGAAACTGATGCAGGTCTCCGAACCCTATGTGCGGCAAGTGATTCACGACTTCAACGACCATGGGTTCGGCGCGCCGGACCCTGGGGTGGCCGTTCTCGACATGGAGCCTGCCGAAGCTGGCAGACGTATTGCGTATCAATGCCATTGCCGACATCAGTCGGGAAACGCTGCGGAAGATCCTGAAAGACCAGGGAGCTCCGCGACCGCAAACGGTGGATCGAGTTCCTGTCCTGTGCTCGCCGCCCGGTTCCACCGGGCGGGCTGGATTCTCAACTCGCAGCGGCGGTGTACGCCGAGGTCGACCGCGCGCGAGGAATGCCACGAAGGCCCAGGGGCAATGCCGAGGGGGCTGCGCCACCGCAGAAGGGGCCGACCTGCGCCAGAGTAGGCATTCAAGATCAACGCCAGGCTACGTTCGAGCCGCGTCGAAATCCGCCACGGGTGGCACTCGACAATGCGCAGTGTGAGGTCACCCGGCAGCTGGGGGTCCCTGCGGTTTTCGCCGAAAATCGGGCGGATATGACGTAATCCCTTGGACAGCAACGGATCACAGCACCGACGGCACCGGCGAACCGCTTGTTCCTGCCGTCGCTATCCGAAGGTTCCGCGCCCCGTCCGGCGGAGGGTCCGTGGACGTCTGCACTCCAGGTCTTCGCCGCCTTCCACCCGGTGCAGGGCGAGGTGGCGACGATTGACCGCGAGATATCCTGAGCACGTCAGGAAGCAGGACCGGCGCATGGTCGACATCGACCCATTGAAAACCCAGCGCGACGCGGTCTGTGAGATCACGGCGGAGCTGGCCGCGGCCGGATTCACCGACGCCCAGCAGATCGGGCGTGGCGGGTTCGGCCTGGTATACCGCTGCAGCCACGAGGCGTTGGACCGGACGGTGGCGATCAAGGTGCTCACCGCGGACCTCGAGGAGGACAACCGCGAGCGGTTCGTCCGCGAGCAACGGGCGATGGGCCGGCTGACCGGGCATCCGAACATCGTCGACGTGCTGCAGGTGGGTATGACAGCGTCCGGTCGGCCGTATCTGGTGATGCCCTACTATCCACAGGATTCCCTCGACGCCCGGATCCGTCGCTACGGTCCGCTGTCGGTGGACGAGACGTTGCGAGTGGGGGTGAGGATTGCCGGGGCGCTCGAGACCGCGCATCGGCTCGGCATTCTGCACCGAGACGTCAAACCCAGCAACATCCTGATCACCGACTACGGTGAGCCGGCACTGACCGATTTCGGTATCGCGCGCATCCCCGAGGGGTTCCACACCGCTACCGGCTTGGTCACCGGTTCACCGGCGTTCACCGCGCCGGAGGTCCTGGCGGGTGAGGCACCTACCCCCGCTGCGGACGTCTACGGACTCGGCGCCACCTTGTTCGCCGCGCTGACCGGGCACGCAGCGTTCGAGCGACGCAGCGGCGAGCAGCTGGTCGCTCAATTCGTGCGGATCACCACCGAACCGGCACCGGATCTGCGCGAGCACGGCATCGACGCCGGCATCTCGACGGTGATCGAACATGCCATGGCTCGTACTCCCGGGGAGCGGCCCTCCGCCGAGGCGTTGGGCGAGCAGTTGCAAGCACTGCAAGCCGAGCGCGGATCGTCGGTCGACGAGATGGCGATTCGCGCCGAAGCGGGCGCCGAGCGGCAGGAGAGCACCCCGGTTCCGTTGACTCCTGGGGCCACCGGCCGCTCGCCGGTCCGGGAGCCCCTGCCGTTCACTTCGCCGGTCAGCGCGGGGTCCTTTCCGCTCGAGCTGACGAGCTTCGTCGGCCGCCGCACCGAATTGACCGAGGCCAAGACCCGGCTGGCGAGTTCCCGGCTGGTTACCTTGGCCGGGATCGGCGGCGTCGGCAAAACTCGACTGGCGTCGCGGGTCGCGATCGATGTACAGCGCAATTTCCCAGACGGGGTATGGCTGGTCCAGCTCTCGGATGTGCACGACGATGCCCTGCTGCCGGGAGTGATCGCCACCGCCGTGGGGCTGCGCCCGCAAGGGAAGCTGGTGCTCGACATGCTGATCGACTACCTGGCTTCGCGACAGTCGCTGCTGGTGCTGGACAATTGCGAACACATCGTGGACGCGGCTGCGAAGGTCGCCGAAACTCTGCTGCGGGAGTGCCCGAGGCTGCAGATCCTCAGCACCAGCCGCGAGCCCCTGGACATCGGCGGGGAAACGGTGTTACACGTGCGGCCGCTGTCGGTTCCCGATCCGGATCGGCAGCCGTCGCTGCGGAGGGCGGCCCACTACGACGCGGTCACCCTGTTCGTCGAACGCGCTGCCGCCGCCGTGCCCGGCTTCGCGCTCACCGAGGACAACCTCGCCACCGTGACCGAGATCTGCCGCGGGCTCGACGGGCTGCCGTTGGCGATCGAATTGGCCGCGGCCCGGCTGCGGGCACTGTCACCCGAACAGATCCTGCAGCGGCTCACCGACCGGTATGCGCTGCTGACCCGCGGCAGCCGCGGCGCGCCGGACCGCCAGCAGACCCTGCAGCGGTGTATCGACTGGAGTTACTCCCTGTGCACCCCAGCCGAACAACAGGTGTGGGCACAGCTGTCCGTGTTCGCCGGCACCGTCGAACTGGACGCTGCCGAACAGGTGTGCCGAAACGATCTCGGAGAGCAACTACTCGACATCCTCACCGCCCTGGTCGACAAGTCCATCCTGAACCGCGAGGAGTCGGGGTCGGTGGTGCGGTTCCGGCTTCTCGAGACGGTGCGCGAGTATGGCCGCGACAAGCTCGAGCAGGCCGGCCGGTACACGGACCTCCGGCGTCGGCACCGGGCCTGGTACCGGCAGCTCGCCGAGCGCGCCGAGGCCGACTGGATCAGCCCCCGCCAGCTGCATTGGATCGCCCGCCTCGACCGCGAGCAACCGAATCTGCGCGAGGCGTTGGACTTCTGCCTGACCGATACCGAGGCGGAATCCGACGCCGCATTGTCGTTCGCGGCGGCCCTGCAGCCGTTCTGGATCGCCCGAGGCCAGCAGAGTGAGGCGCGGTACTGGCTCGACCGCGCCCTCACCGACGGGTCAGCTACCGCTACGGCGCTGCGCGCCAAGGCGCTGTGGCGCGCCAACCTGGTGGCCATTGGCCAGGACGATCGCGTCGCGGTGTCCACGCGGGCCATGCAGGCGCAGACACTCGCCGCAACCACCGACAACCCGATCGTGCACGCGTTCGCGGATCTCGGCCAAGCCTTTCACGCGCTCAGCAGCGGCGACCCGCCGCGCGCCCGCACCCCCGCGGAAGCCGCCCTCGCGTGTTTCGCTGCGCAAGGGGACGTCTATGGACAGATCTGGGCCCTGTTCGCACTCGGATGGGTGTCCATATTTCGGGAGGACAGCGCAGCAGGCCTCTCGTACTACGAGCAGGCCCTCGCGATCACCGAATCCCACGGCGAATCGTTTCATCGGTCAGCTGCCCTGTGGGGAGCAGCGGTTGCCGCGTGGCACCAGGGCGACAGCGAGCGGGCACTGCGGCTGCTGCGGCAAGCGATGCAGATGACCAGGCAGCAGAAAGACCTGTTCATGGTCGCGCAGACCATGGAAACACTGGCATGGATTGCGGAAACGCAGGACGACGCGCGGCGCGCCGCCGTGTTGCTGGGCGCCGCGAAGGCTCTGTCTCAAGCGATCAGCGTTTCCGCGATGATCTTTCCGGACCTGGTGGTGTACCACGAGCACTGCGAGCGAGCGGCCCGTCGCATGCTCGGCCGGAGACCCTTCGAGACCGCCTACCGCGAAGGCGCCGCGCTGGATCTCGACGCCGCGATCGACTACGCCCTCGGAGAGCAACCAACCGCCACAGCTCCCGGTCGGGGCCCATCGGCGGAGCTGACCCGCCGGGAGCAAGAGGTCGCCACCCTCGTCGCCGACGGCCTGACCAACAAGGCCATCGCCACCCGCCTGCACATCTCCCAGCGCACCGCTGCGGCACACGTCGAACACATCCTGACCAAACTCGGATTCACCTCACGCGTCCAGATTGCCGCCTGGGTCACCGAACAGATCCGACCCGCACACAGTTGAGGGCTCGAGCCACTGATGAATCGCCCCGGCTCGCAGCTTTCTGCGACGTGCTTCAGCGCGGTCGACCTGTGCTTTCCTGCCCTGCGCCTGGGCGCGGGGCAGGACCGATTCCTTGTGGCCGTGCTGGTCAAATCCGCTGTCGATCATCGATCAACGGTGACGTCACGCGGCACAGTGGAGATCCTGGGGCATCGACGAAAACTGACGCCGCCAGCTGGCACGTCCCGATCGTTCGGCGTGTCTGCCGAACGCACTATTCTGCCGAAGAGAGTGCGGGGACCGATTCCGCGAGGATGTGGCGAACATGGCTCACAGCGGATCCGGCGGTGCCTCAGGGCCAGGCTCAGCAGGTGCCGTTCTGCACCGGAAAGTGGATGACGACCGCACCACCGGTGGCGTAGTTGGCGACATCGGCAGCCGCCTGCCGGCCCTGCGGAGACGACCGCGCCGCGGTCATTGCCGCAGCGTCAGCGAACTCGGCCTCGAAGACCGCGAAGTACGGCGTCTGTCCCTGCGTCGCTGCCACCTCGAAGCTGTAGCGCCACGCGAGCAGGCCGGGCATGCGCGTGACCAGCGGGAGGTGGTTGTTCACGTAGTAGTCGCGGAAGTGGTCGGGATCGGCGGGCTCGGGATACAGGACCATCAGCTTGTGCATAACAACCTCCGTTCAGCGGCGAGCGACCACAACCCGGAGATCTCGGGCCGTCGCCATACCGGCACCACCACCTTGATACCCGGTCGGTCGCACAACCCGGTAGCAATCGCCTCATGAAGCCCCTCTCAAAGCGCTTCGGAAATCGAAACGATGGGGCATACGATAGTGTTTCGGATATCGAAGCGGCAAGAGGGGACGGTACGACCGATGGCGGCACCCAGGCCGGGACGGGCTGTCCGAGGGTCGAACACCGGCCGGCCACTGATGGCCGCCCTCGACCTGTTCGGCCGTAGGTGGAACCTGCGGATCGTCTGGGAACTGCGACACGGGCCGCTCGGGTTCCGTGCGTTGCAGGAGCGCTGCGACAACATGTCCTCCAGCGTGCTGCGGCAACGGCTGACCGAGCTGCTCGACGCCGCCCTCGTCGAGCAGCATCCGGACACCACCTACGCCCTCACCGAGCTGGGCCACAGCGCCCGCCGCGCGCTGCGCCCGCTCGTCCGGTGGTCCGCAGAGTGGGCCGCGACCCTCTCCGCCGCCGATTCCGAAGACGCCCGCTAGCGCCAAGGCCGCTCAGTTAGGGCCTGCCGCGAATTAAGTCGTAATGGCTGATTCTGGGTGACTTATGTTGTGGTATGGGCGTTTTCGGTGTGACCGTGGCAGGTTTGGCGGCGAAGTTCGAGGCGCTGCTGCCGCATCTGGATGAACGGCAGCGTCGGCTGGTGCTGGGAGCCGACGCGCGAATGCTGGGTCGTGGTGGAGGCCGCGCGGTGGCGCGGGCGGCGGGGGTACGCGAGGCCACCGTGTCGAGGGGAGCCGCGGAGCTGGATGCGGGCGAGGCGCCGTTGGGTCGGGTGCGCAGGCCAGGTGGTGGTCGTAAACGGCTGGTGGACATCGATTCCGGTCTGCGGCCGGCGTTGCTGGCGCTGGTCGAGCCCGGTGAGCGGGGCGATCCGATGTCGCCGCTGCGGTGGACGACGAAGTCGACGCGCAAGCTCGCCGCCGAACTCGCCACTCGAGGGCATGTCGTGTCCGCGGACGTGGTGGCGAATCTGCTCGCCGAGGAAGGGTTCAGCCTGCAGGGCAACTCGAAGGCCCTCGAGGGCGCTCGCCACGCCGACCGCGACGACCAGTTCCGCTACATCACCGATCAGGTCCTCGATCACCAGCGGGCGGGAGACCCGGTGATCAGCGTGGACACGGGGGTAGTGGCGCAGCGGCCCGAGATCCGGCGCTTGCGCCGCTACCACAGATAATTTGCCGAGTCGATGCGCTGCGGGGACCACGTTCCCGCAGGTCGTGTACCGCAAGATCTTTGGCGCCGGATTTCGCGCGATTGCGCTGCGATATCGAATCTGGCTGCGCTGCAAGTTATTTCGATACTACCGCCGGATTCCGGGCAGTTGCGCCACTACCCCCTACTCTCTGACATGAGCGGCCCAGCTAGGCCAGCCCGGGGCGTCGTCAACTTGGACAACGGGACGTCCACCAACAGCGCAGCAGTCCCTTCGGCGGTGAACAGTGCGACCCGGGGGTAGTGGTGCAGGTTCCCGGAATCCGGCGGTTGCACCACTACCGCAGATAATTCACCGAGTCGCGCCGACCTAGCGCCGGATTCCGCGCCAGTGCGTATGCGGATCGAATCATGTTGTATTGCAGTGTATTTCGATATTGACGCCGGATTCCGGGCGGATGCACCACTACCCCCATCTCGTTGAGTTGAGGCATCTGACGAATCTGCCGCATGAAACGGGTGGCCGGGGTGAAATGTTCGTTACGCACTCTTTGATGTGTCCCCCGGGCGTGGGCGGACGGCAGGGCGCTCAGCGGCGGCCATCAGTGAGTGTGTATGCACCGTAAAGGCTGGTTCGCCATACGATTCGGTTGCTTGGCCGGCTGGGCCACTCAGATCCGGTCGAGGTTGGCGACGGCTTCGGTGTCGTCAGGGGTGAGCCGATCCGAGCCATGGCCGATGTCATTGCAGGCGGTGTTGGCCCGGCGTACGGCATCGGAGTAGGCGTCGGCGTCGTCGGCCGAGTGAAGGAAGCGCGTTCGGCCCCGTTCGAGTCGCAACACGGCCATGGTGTATTTGCTTTCTGGGCCACCCCAGAGGTACTGACGGATTACCGCCACCCCGCCGGTGTCATCCACGTAGCCGGCGGCTCCTCGGACGGTGGCGAGGAACCAGAGCGGGTTGCGAAAGCACTCGGCACCCACCGTGAGATTCACAACTGTGGCGAGACCGGTGTCCGCGTCGTAGTCGAAGCGAGCGAGGGACGGCAGTTCGGCAACCCCCAGGATGTCGCGAAGGTGCCAGCGGTAGTCCCCCTCAGACAGCCAACGATCGACGGAGTCGAAATCCATCTCCCCGTGTAGAGAGAACGGCAGCCCGTCCTGCTGCCCCGTTGCATCCTCGCGGCCGCACATGTCGGACCAGTCCGACCACTGGGATGTGGGCCGCGCAGGTGCCGCGAGGTAGCTCTTCAGCGCCGACCGCGAGATCTGGAACTGTGCCATCGCGGAGTACGGTTCGGACATCGAGACCTCGTCACTGTTCGTGCATCGGAATCCCTGACCAGCGATCCCGCAGCTTCGGCCATACAACCGACAGCAACGCGAGCCGCGAACTTGCCACGCATGACGAGTCATTGCTCGCAGAGCCTCGGCCAACCCTGACCTTCATCTGGGTTGTCAATCCGCGAATTTACCCGGGACCCCCGCTACGACGTAGCGCGGGACTGTCGGGATAACGGGTCTGGCCCACTTCCGGTTTGCGCCGTGAGGCACTGTGATTCGAGTGGAGGTGAGAGACCTTCGCCGCCGTCCTGTCGTAGCAGAGGTGTGACCGGAATACGGCAGAAAGAGCTCTAACGCCAGTTTCCGTTCAACTGGACCCCTCGTGCCAAGAAGGGCGCGAAATCGTGCAGGGTCGCGAACCCTTCGTTGAGCATCGAGATCTGCAGCGACGCCGGGCCGCGCCCGTCCGCCGGCGGCGGGGCCACCTCCATGACCTCGAACTCCCACGCGGTGAACAGCCCGTCGGGCGTCTCCATCCGCACCATGGCCATCGGCTTGGCCGAGCGGATCGGTTCGTTGAACCACTCGTGCCACAACGTGTAGGACAGCTGAAATTCTTTGCCGGACATACCTTCTCCTGTTCGGTGTATCAATTTGAGGGGTCTTCAGAAGCCGACACACAGGCGTCGGTGGCGGCGTTCCCAGGGCTCGCTGCGGCCATTGAGGGCCGCGCAGCCGTCACACAGCGGTTCCCGGGTGCAGCGGGCGTGGGCGGCGGGATCGGCCGGCTGGCGGGCGTAGCCGCCGTCCTCCCTCGGTGCGCCGGACCTCGGGCGGCAGGCCGGTCTGCGGGTCGACGGCGATGGAGGTGACACAGTTCGGGCAAAAGATCATCAGCCGGTGGCAATTCCAGCAGTGTGCGATGACCTGCATCTGCTCGTCGAACATGGGCTGCTCCTTCCCGAAAAGCGGCGTGAGCTGCGTCAACGACATGTCCCCGGTCGGGGTGGGTGAGACTTGCGGAGGCCCGGCCGCGGGAAAGGCGGTCGGGCCCGAAGGGCGTCAGTAGGCGCTGAAGACATTGTCGATCGAGCCGTAGCGGTGCGCGGCGTAGTTGCAGGCGGCGACGATGTTGGCGACCGGATCCCAGATGTCGAAGACGGTGCCCTCGACGTGGTAAGCGTTGAAGGTCGGGTCGATCACCTGGAGCAGGCCCTTGGACGGGATGCCCATGGCCGCATTCGAGTCGTAGAGATTGATCGCGTGCGGGTCACCCCCGGACTCCCGCATCACGTTGCGCAGGATCCCGTCGTAGCTGCCCGGGATGCCGTTGGCGGTCATGACGTCGAGGGAGTTCCGGATCCACCCGTCGAGGTTGTCCGGATACGCCGGTGCCGGGGGCGTCTGGTCGGGTGCGGGACGCAGTTCCTGCACGGGCATCGTGGTGTCGGAGACCAGCTCGGCGGGCGGGATCGGCGGCGTGGTGGAGGGCTCCGCGGTCGGCACGGGGACCATCAGGCCGGGCTGATAGCTCGGCTCGGTGGTGGTCGGTTCCGTCGGGGGCTGCAGGGCGGTTGTGGCCGTGTCGTGGCCGGCCGCGGTGGCGATCACGGCGGCCGCGGTGACGGCCAGGGCGAGCGCGCTGGCGGTGCGGGCGGCGGGAGTGCGCAGCTTCGGGTGGGGCACCGGCAGTGCGGTGGGTCTGACGGGCATGGCGAGCTCCAGGCGACGGGGGAGGGGTTTGGCCAGAGGCGGCCCAGAAAACGGGATCTAGCGCGGGCCACCGGTTGCCGGTGTTCTGCCGGTGAGACTCGGCACTCGTATGTCAGTTGAGCGAGCTGCGGATTCGTCACTCGTGTCAGTAGGTCTCGTCACGGCTTGTCAGCGATTCGGCTGGATGCGGTTCAGGCGTGGCCCGCGAGTGTGGTGATGAGTCTGCGGGCGTAGGCACGGGTCAGCCGCCTCACTGCCCGGCGGGTGGTTTCGGCATTGGTCGCACTGTTCGACCACGCTGACGAGCAGGTGGTGCGCATCCGCGCTGCCGGTCGCAAAGGCTGGCTCGCGCTGACAACGACGACGGGAAGCTGTAGCAACCGGTAGCGGCCGCGGGCTGTTTCGTCCAACCCCATCGACGGCCCAGCCACACCAACCGTCAGACGTAGACGTAGGGGATACCGCCAGTGGTGCCGCCCACGGTGGTGACGATGACCTCCACCACTCCGGGGCTCCCCATGGGTGTAACGGTGGTGATCTGCGTGGTGGAGTCGACAGTGACCGAGGTCGCCGGGGTGCCACCGAAACTGACTGTGGCGCCGGTCACGAAGCCCGTCCCGGTCAGCACGACCGTGGTCCCACCGGCCACGGTCCCCGAACCTGGAGCTGTGGCGCTCAGGGTGGGGACCGCGGCGTAGGTGTAGGAGATACCGTTGCTGGCGCCACCCGAGCCGATGACGGTGATCTGCACGGTACCCGGCGACCCTGCTGGGGCCACGGCGGTGATCTGGGTAGCGGAGTTGACGGTGAAAATGGTTGCGGTGGTACCGAACTGGACGGTCAATGGACCGGTGAACCCGGTGCCGATGATCGCGACGGTGTCACCGCCCGCGGTCGGTCCGGAGATCGGGGAGATGGACGTGATGGTCGGAACCGCGACATAGACGTAATTCACCGCGTTGCTGGTGCCGCCCGGTCCGGTGACGGTGACCGACACGATCCCCGTGCCCGGCGGGGTGACAGCCGTGATCTGCGCGTCGGAGTTGACGGTGAACGAGGCAGCCGGTGTGGCACCGAAACTCACCGCGGTGACCCCGGTCAGGCCCGACCCGGTGAGCGTAACCACCGTTCCCCCCGCTGTGGCCCCTCGGCCGGGGCTGACGCTGTTCAGCGCGGGAACCGGGAGATAGGTGTAGGGCAGCGGGTTGCTGATGCCGTCCAGCAGTGCCTGGACGGTGACCTGTACCGTACCGACCGCACCAGCAGGGGCGATCGCGGTGATCTGGGTGGCGGAGTCGATGGTGAACGTGGTTGCCGTGGTACCGAACCGCACGGTCAGCGGACCAACATTACTGAACCCAGTGCCGGTGATCGTGACACTGGCACCTCCAGTGACGGGCCCCGAGGCCGGAGATAGGGATGTGATGGTAGACATGGCACAGCCGCCTTCGTGCTGGGGTGATGACTCTTGCAGTGGTCCACTGATTCCAGTAACGCCCCGGCACCGGTTGCCCGGCAATGCCTCTGCCGATCCACTTTCGTCCGTTTTCGCATCGTAGCCCGGGCCCGCAGACGCACAGCTGATCGGCCCGCTCGGCTCGCAGCCTACATACGTCCCGCCGTTTTTTGATCTGGCCGGATCTCGAGCGTCATCGCACTCGATGAGGTGCTGCGACGCATCCGGGAACCTGAGCTTGCTCCCGGTATCGCGTTGATGAACCGAAACCGTTGCGGTGAAACGGAAATCGGTACGTTGCCGAGCGAATAGGGTCTGCTCGAGCACCGCGGTCGCCAGCGGCGTCGGCGGCGTCGTTCACCGTCGACTCCAACACGGGTAACCAACAGTCGACGAGGGTCAGGACCCGCAGATGCGGGTAGCCCTCGGCGCCGCCACGGTGTCGCGTCAGTTTGCCCAGCCTCAGACGGATCCGCGGCTGATCGGCCGCCTGCAGTGAACTACAGCTGTCGAAAGCCACAGTGCGCCACCGCCGATAGCACACCCCTGGAGTGCTCGGTTGCGCCAACGGACCAGCTGTGATCTCGAACAACGCTTTCAGCGGTGCCGCACCCAACCGTCGCCGCAGATCCCGTAGCGCCTTCTCCGACGGCCGACGCAACGGCAGTTGTCCCAATCCCGCGACCAGCTTGTCCCACACGCGTTCATAGCCCAGAGTCGGGAAAACAGCCAGCGCCAGAACGAAATACACGCCTACCCGCGAGGGAAGTAGACGGGTGCGACGCTGCATCGTCCAGGTCTGGATGAGGATGTCGTCGATCAATTCGAACGGCAGGTACTGCGTCAGCTCCCCCAGATGGCCGGGCGCGAAGATTCCCCTGGCCACGGTGAGGGTGCGGGTGAGCGTTGTAGTGACAGACTGGTGCAGCAACGGGACCTCTCGGATGCAGGAAGACCTTGGTCGGCTTCACTGCCATATCAGAGGTCCCGTTGCCACGCTCGATCACGAATCACCCTCCGCGACAGACATGTTGACTCCCACCGCCGAGCCCTAAGGGCTTGCCGTGAATTAAGTCGTATATTGCATGAATACTGTTGGGCTGGAGTGGTATTGGATGACGGCATCGGCGTCTGCGAGGACGATCCCGGTCGCGGGGACGTCATGCCCGGCCAGGGTGAGCAGGGGTCTGGTCTGCTTGACGACGTTGTGAACGGTTTGCTGGGTGACATCGAACAGTGCGCCGATCGCCCGCTGACGGGTAGCGAACCGCAGGTGGAGCAGGGTGATCGCGACACGGTCGTCGAGGGACAGCTGTGCTTGCCGCCCGGTTCCGGGTGCGGTGCGGCGGGTGCCGCCGCGGCGGGTGTGGAGCTGGGCTTCGTGTTGCGCGTGGCGAGTCACGGCAACGGCGCGGCCGATGGAGCCGATCAGGTCGGAATCGATGTCCACCAGCCGTTTACAACCACCACCTGGCCTGCGCACCCGATTCGTGCCGAAGTTGATCTTCGAGGCTGTGAAAGCCCTTCAGGTGCAGCAGAATTGGTGCACCTCCCTCGAAAGTTCGAACGTGCCCAAGCACTTGATCACGATGGCAGCGATGGCGGTGGCCACGGCGCTCGAGGATCTGGGCGGAAGTCGTTGCCGGGCTGTCGTGGCGGCGATAGGAGCGGTCGGCGTGATGGTGCACATCGGTCCGCGGGGGGTGTCCCTATGTTCGTTGTCAAGTCGTGGGGTCGATGTTCTGGCTGGTGACGATGCCGGGTGAAGCCGGTTGTCGGTAGCGTGTTTTGGGTGGCGACGAAGGCTGAACGGCGGGCTGCCCGTGATTTGGTGGCTGCGTATCATGAGGCGCAGCTCGGTGTGCTCATTGAGCAGGTAGGCCGGGCGGTGGACCGGTTTCGCGGCGGCGAGCAGGACGCGTTCGAGGTCGATGCGGTGATCCATCAGTTCCATCGGGCGACCCGGCAGCTGTGGTCGTTTTGTGTCCAGTCCGGCAGGCAGGTGGAATCGACCGCGCACCTGATTGAGCGCATGGCCGATGACGGCGACGTCATCGATTGGTGGCAGCGCGGCGCGTCGGCGAAGGCTCGTGGTGCCGAGGACCGCGACGTGTGATCAGGCGGTGGCCGTGCCGCGGTAGGGCTGTTTGGTTTTCAGCATGGCGAACAGGACGTCGCAGCGGCGTCTGGCCAGGCAGATCAGGGCGGCGTTGTGCTTCTTGCCTTCGGCGCGGTGAGGTCGGGCCGGCAAAACCTCGATGGAAGCCATCCGCTCACTCAAACGCCGACTTTCCAACGTCATCTACGTCCAGATACTCACCGACCAGCAGCGACGCGAATCAACAGGCCCGGCAGGGCAATCGGGAACGACTCCTGACTCCAGCGTGACCGGCTCCAACCCGCACACCGATCCTTCGGACAAGCCACATCCCGGACCCACCAACAAGGCTAAACCCCAACCCCTGGCCAAGTCTTGACCTAAAGGGGCGCCATTACCGTGCACTGACGACGTTCGGCCGGCGTGCTCAGATGGCCTCTGCCCGTTGATCTTCCACGCACCCACGCTGGCCGGTTCGGTCAGCGCGGTCAGCGGCAATAGCGGATATTCTGTACAGCAATGGTTCTCATACGCTATGGCCGGGCATGACAGCCGGCGCTTTCCGCGCTGCCGGCGTTGGCATCGCTGGCAGCGGCGGCCGAGCCGCTGGCGCTGCCGACGTTGGGAGTGTTGTTGCCGGTAACGGCTTGCCAGGCTTGGGCACTACCAATGGTGACGCCGCGAAACAGATCGCTCATAACCAAATCCACCACCGTGTGGGGAGGGCTGTAATCGGTCGACTGCTGGCTGGTGATCGCGCCGCTCGCGCTCTTTTGCATCGCTACGACGTGAAGCGGTGTCATGAGGCAATCCAGGAAGAGCTGGAGGTGATAGCCGGGGTTGGCCGGCTGCAACGAGAACGGACTCCCTGCGAGCGCCGTACCGTTGACCGTGATCCACACCGGAGTCGAATCCGTAGCGTCCAGAATGATATCCGACCCGTCACATGGGGTGGAGCCCCCCCACCAGCGATCACAGACTACCTTGAGGCCGGTGATATCGGCGGAGGCCGGTGCCGCCCCGAGTCCGAGGCCGGCAACCGTGGTGGCAGCCACGATGCTAAATGTGTTGCGGGCCAGTGGTTTCAGTTTCATCGCTGCTGGATCTCCTTGGTCGCCCCGGGGGAAGGTCACCGGACGGCAGAAACATTAGCTACCGAACCAAGAATCCGAAACGAAATCACTTCAGAAGTTTGGGTATTGACACGCGAACCTCCGAGTGCCACACCATCCAAGTGCTGGCCGACATCTCTCAGCGGCGTAAACGGGGAACCGTTCCCGCATCGCGGCGTCGACGCGGACACATCCTCGACGGAGCCCCACGGTGGAACTGGCCGCGCTGCAGATACCACCGCATCAACGATGCCGCCGCTTGCACCCGGCCGTCCAGCACGCACAGCACGACAGTTCCGCGCAGCAGCATCGGATCCGCATGAGCTGTCATCGGCAGTAGCGGACGTTCTGCACGGCACCGGGTTTCGGCCGCCCGCGTCCCGCGCGGGCCGGTTCGGTCAGCGCGCCATGCGGCAGGAGAGTGCACCGCCGTGCGGGCACGAACGGCCAACCCAACCGTTCTAAATATGCACTACAGCTGAGGAATTCGCGCGAAATCGGGCTGTTGCAAAATTGGGTGGCGCGCAGCGCCACCCAATTTTGCAACAGCCCGGAAATTGCTGCTCTACGCCGGATTGTGAGGGATTGCACCGGTCGCACGGAACTCGGCAGTAGCGGACGTTCCGCCGACTTCGGATCGGCACGGCCAGTTGATCTTCCGATGCCCCGCGCTGGCCGGTTCGGTCAGCGCGGTATGCGGCCATGAGCGGATGCTCTAGTTGACAAGCCAGCCGTCGGCTTCTGACCCGTAGACCTCCGATTCAGCTGTCATTCCTGCGGTGCCTGATTCGGGTGCGGGTGGCGTGAATCGGGGGTCCCGAAGGCATTGGTGGCGAGCGCAATCTGGACTCGGCAGCGGCTGCATTTTCAAAGATTCGGACGGTTCTGCACCCAGTGAAACGGGGTGCTTCGCTGTGGGAAGCTGTTCGGGTCGATCCGGTCGAGAGCGAGTGTTACCTGGTGGCCGTCCAGTTCGCCGGTCAGCACGGCTTTGTCGGGGGCAGGTTGCTGGAAGGTGAGTGTGCCCAACGGATTCCGAGTGCGGTCCGGCTTCGCCCTCGATCCGGATTGCAGTGTCCCCGCGGTCAGCCGGATCCGATGGTCGGTGGCATCCAGGTCGGCGGGAACGGTTGCCAGGGTGTCGTCCATCCGTTGGTAGGTGACCGCGTCCGGATAGTCGAAGACCACTGTTTTCCAACGGGTTTCGTCGGTGGTCAGCGGTGGCACCGGCTGGCCGTCGCGGGTGTACTGCGACACCGACCAGATGCCGTACAGGGGAGGTTTGGGGCGATCGGGCCCGCTGCCACGCCAGGCGTGCCAGCCGCCGTGCACCAGCGCCACCGTAATCCAGATGCCGAGCGCGACCTGCATCAGCGCCGCGATACGGCGAGATCTCGTGGTGTGGAACGGATACGGCACGGCGGAAGGGCGGGTGGTGCGGTTGAGCAGCAATACTTGGATCAGCCGCCGCGCCTCGGGCGCCAGCAGCACCAACGACATCAGCAGAAAGTGCGTGGACGAAATCTTCTCCGGCACATCGAAGGTCATGTTCAGAACGACGATCTGCAGCGTATCGATCAGGGTCAGCAGCGCGCCGAGCAGCGCGGTTCGCGGAATGAACAGCAAGATCGCCGCAGTGATTTCCGCGGCGCCGAGCAGCATCTCGTACGGTCTCGACACACCTACCTGCGACCACAGCACAGTCATCGGCGTGAGGTCACCGTATTTGGTCAGCAGCGTGGTCAGCGACGGCTGTGGCATCTGCGTCGGAATCGCCTTGGCGATGCCGAAGCTCAACATCTGGCCGGCCAGCAAGAGCCGGATGACGAGGAGATACCAGCCTGCGAGCGTGCGATATTGCGTGCGCCGCCGGTCCAGCACCGACCACGCCACTGTCCCGGCCACCGCGACGGCCAGGATGCAGAACAACAGCACCCAGAAGATGGTCTGGTCACCGACGCCGTTCGGATACAGCTGTGCGGTGGTACCGAACAGGTGCTCTCCCACCCAGTTCAGGGCGGGCTGCAATTTCCGGATATGCCAGTACTGCGCGCCGTAGCCCAGCCAGTGGCCGAACCATCCGGTCAGCACGAAGACGATCGGCGGAGTCAATAAGCAGAACAAGCCGAGGTACAGGAAGCAGAACCGGAACGCGATGCGGGTGAGCGGTCTCCACCACACAGGCTCGGGTCGAGCCGGCTCCGCCTCGGCGTCATCGGTGGCGATGGTTGCGACTGCTGACAACCTGAAAGTCCTTTCGCTCAACAAGATGGGTTACGTCAGCGACCAGTAACGGATCGACCTGGCAGATGGCGCTGCCGCAGCGTCCCCAGTGAGTGGCTGGTAGTTACCGAGGTCGGGACCCGATCGCCGAGAGCGTCGGTAACTGCTGCGTCTTCGGATCGTGTGCGGGGTCGGGATACATGGGAGGGCCACCATGCTCGATCGCCTCGGAGCGCAGCTCGTAGTGCCAGGGCTGTCACTCGGCCGGGGAGGGCACCGTCCTCCTCGGTAGCCCTGCCACCGTGGTCGCGCCGAAGGACTTTCGCTGAACGAGGGCACCCATGACGATGCTGATCGACGGACGCGGGTTTTGATGATCGCAGCGGTGACGGCGACCAGGCCGACGCCGGTGGTCCTGTGAGTCCTGGCGGACCTCGTTCGTGCTGCGGTTGGGTGACTCATGCTGCCAGTCAAGGCGCCGTGGTGTTGTCAGCCCGTATGTGTTTTTCGATATGCCGACGATATGCGCGGGCTCTTAGCATCGAGAGCATGCGTGTGCTGGTCGTCGAGGACGAGCCCTACATGGCAGCGGCCATCCGCGATGGTCTGCGCCTGGAGGCGATCGCGGCCGATATCGCCGGTGACGGCGACACCGCTTTGGAACTGCTGAGCATCAACGCCTACGACATCGCCGTCCTCGACCGCGACATCCCCGGGCCCTCCGGCGACGAGATCGCTGAACGCATCGTCGCTTCCGGCAGCGGCTTGCCCATCCTCATGCTCACCGCCGCCGACCGGCTCGACGACAAGGCCACCGGGTTCGAACTCGGCGCCGACGACTACCTCACCAAACCGTTTGCACTCCGAGAACTCGTGCTCCGCCTGCGAGCACTCGACCGCAGGCGCGCCCACAACAGACCGCCTGTGCGGGAGATCGCAGGTCTGCGGCTGGATCCGTTCCGCCGCGAGGTCTACCGCGACGGCCGCTACGTCGCCCTCACCCGGAAACAGTTCGCCGTGCTCGAAGTCCTCGTCGCCGCCGAAGGCGGTGTCGTCAGCGCCGAAGAACTCTTGGAACGAGCATGGGACGAGAACGCCGACCCGTTCACCAACGCCGTGCGCATCACAGTCTCGGCACTGCGGAAACGCCTCGGCGAACCCTGGATCATTGCCACCGTGGCCGGCGTCGGATACCGCATCGACACAGCACCCAGCACCGGACATGAGGGAAGGGACCGTGAATAGGGCGCCTGGATTGAGCGTCCGCCTCAAACTCACCCTCAGCTACGCCGGGTTCCTCATGCTCGCAGGTGCCTTGCTGCTTGCGGTCGTGTGGGTGTTCCTGCTGCGCTACGTGCCCGACCGTGCGATGAGGAGGGCCCCCGGTAGCGGACCCAACCGCTCCGACCTTCTGAACGCTTTCGGCCCGAAGGCAGCCTGGGCGCTGGCTTTCCTGCTGGTGTTCGGTCTCGTGGGAGGATGGATTCTCGCCGGGCGCATGCTCGCCCCACTGACCCGCATCACGAACGCCACACGCATGGCCGCGAACGGATCACTCTCGCACCGAATCCGGTTGGAAGGCCGAAAAGACGAGCTCCGCGAACTCGCCGACGCCTTCGACACCATGCTCGCACAGCTGGAAGCACACGTTGCCGAGCAGCAGAGATTCGCGGCCAACGCGTCCCACGAACTGCGCACCCCACTGGCGATCACGCAGACACTTCTCGACGTGGCCCGCAACGATCCGAACCGCGACACCGGCGAACTGGTCGCCCTCCTGCACACCGTCAACATCCGAGCGATCAACCTCATCGAAGCATTGCTCCTGCTCAGCCGCGCCGACCAACGGTCCTTCACCCGAGAAGACGTCGACCTGTCCCTCACAGCGGAAGAAGCCACCGAAACGCTGCTCCCCCTCGCGGAAAAACGCGGCCACACCATCGAGACCTCCGCCGAGATGGCGCCCACCATCGGCTCGCACGCGCTCCTGCAGCAGATGACAACGAACCTCGTGCACAACGCGATCGTCCACAATCTGCCTGAACAGGGCACCGTGTGGGTGACGACCAGCGCTCACTCCAAGACTGTGGTACTCACTGTCGAGAACACCGGCGAGAAGCTCACCCCCGGGTTGGTTTCCACGCTTGTCGAGCCGTTTCAGCGCGGCACCGAACGCATCCGCAGTGATCATGCGGGTGTCGGCCTCGGCCTGGCCATCGTCAAGAGCATCACCCAAGCACACGACGGCACTCTCACCCTCACCCCCCGGGCCGCTGGGGGGCTTCGTGTGACGGTGCAACTACCCGTCGCGCCACCGCACACTGGTAGATGACGATCAGCAGCATTGCCGCACGGCATCGATGGGGCGTAACCGGACAACCGAGTGGGACAGCACGAACCGGTCACGACAACATCGTGTAATCGGCAGTAGCCGATGTTCCGCCGGCCTCGGATCAGCACGGCCAGTTGATCTTCCGATGCCCCGCGCCGGCTGGTTCGGTCGGCGCGGTATGCGGCATTTCAGTGCGTTTCAAAGTCTTGCAACGTAACCAACGCGATCGACCGCGATGATCGAACCGGCCAGGACGCCGCGCCAGGCCGACGAACAATGCACCGGGTAGTCAGGCACCGAGTCTGTTCACCAGGCTCAGCGGAAGCTTTGCAATCGAAAGGCATCCAAGCCTTCTGGGCACCGTTCACTCATAAGTAGGGACGCCCGCCGACGCAGCGATCAATCCGCATCCGATTCGGGTCGTCGAACAAGATCCTTAATGGAGTTGTCCCGATCAGCGTGGCCTGGTGTCATCGGTTCAGCGGTAATCCGGATTGTCGAAGTCATATCGGCATCCTGCTTCCCAGCCCGACCGGATGTTGCCGTACGCCGGTATACCACCGGCGGCGCGCAGTATTCGCGCCAGATGCATCAAATTCCAGGTCATGAAGGTGGTGTTGCGGTTGGTGAAGTCGTTCTCCGGGCCACCCGAGCCCGGGTCGAGATACGACGGGCCGGGCCCGGCCTCACCGATCCAGCCGGCATCGGCTTGCGGCGGAATCGTGTAACCGATGTGCTGCAGTGTATAGAGGACATTTTGAGCGCAGTGTTTGACACCGTCCTCGTTGCCGGTGATCAAACATCCACCGACACGGCCATAGTACAAGTACTGCCCGGCATCGTTGAGCAGATGCGACCCACCGTAGAGGCGTTCGTGCACTCTTTTCATGACCGAGCTGTTGTCGCCCAACCAAATTGGGCCGGCCAACACCAGGATGTCTGAGGCCAGCACCTTTTGGAAGATCATCGGCCAGTCATCGGTGGCCCATCCATGCTCACGCATGTCGGGCCAGACCCCGGTGGCGATGTCATGATCGACCGCGCGCACCTCCTCAACAGTCACACCGTGCTTTTTCATGATGCCGGTGCTGATATCGATCAGGCCCTGGGTGTTGCTCAACTCCGGCGAGCGCTTCAGCGTGCAGTTGATAAACAACGCGCGCAGCCCGGTGAACTCATCAGACTGAACTGTCAAATGAATTGCTCCTTTACTCCGTTGCCGTCGGCTGTGCCGCCGCCTCGAAGCCGCCCGCGCCGCCGACGAGAGGTCGTGTCCTGGCACTTAAGCTACCGCCCCAATTGCCGCTGAGTCTGTAAGGATTGCGGGCGTGACGCGCCTTTCACAGAAATTCGTTGGAGGGCCTGACTGTGCTCCGGCCCTGTTCGAGCAGAGCATCTCGGTGAAGATCCTCTACGACATAGCCGCCTGCGAGCACACCGAGCGAAACTTCCTGCTCGACCTGGCACTCGCGCGGGCCGAGGACCGGCGTCGTGACATCGTCCGCAAGACCCGCGGCGGCCTGGAGGCGGCAGCCCGGCGCGGCAACCTCGGTGACCGCCCGCGTGCGGTCGATGACGACAAGCGCCGTGCCATCCTCGCCCGCCGCGCCGAGAGCCAGTCGCCGCGTGAGATCTCCCGGGGAGTCGGCGTCAGCCTCGCTGTGGTCCGCCGAAGTGAAGGCCGCCGAACGCGGCACCTCCGACGTACCCGTCCCGGCTCCCGCGCCGGTTCCACCCGTGGTGACCGCGCCGAAGTCCCAGCGCTGATCAGCGCAAATGCCGAACTTCGTTGGATTTTCGGCGAGTTCTACCGCGACCCCAACTACTCGTCGTTGTAGTGATCGACACCGCTGGGGCACGCAACTCGGCAGAAGCGGACGTTCCGCTGGCCTCGGATCTGCACGGCCAGTTGATCTTCCGATGCCCCGCGCTGGCCGGTACGGTCAGCGCGGTATGCGGCGGAATGCGCGTTCAGTAGGCACGTTGGCGCCGTGGAGAACTCGTTGTTGGTTCAGGCGAGGCGGTCGAGGATGGCCGCCAGTCTGCGGGCTTGTAGGACGACACCCACGTGTCCGGCCGCCAGATCGTGGACGTCGAAGGGGTTGTCCGGTGTGAGGCGGTCGGCGTCGTCGATCATTTTCGTGGCCAGTGCCGGGGAGATCACGTTGTCCTGGGTGAGACGGATGTAGCTGCGGGGTATCCGTCCCCACGTATCAGCTTCCACTCGGGCGTCGGCGAGGCTGGTTTGCGCCCCGTCTTCGGGTTGCATGCCGTAGTTGATCATCGTCAATGTCTGTTCCAGGGTGGCTTCGGGCATGTTGGTCAGCCGAAAGTCTTCCAGGGCCTCGGGATCTGGGGAACGGAGGTTGAAGCGGATGAGTCCGCGGGATACCGGTTCCATTCCCAGGAAAAGCGAGTGGTCGGCGTTTGGGGCCGGCACATCTTTTATGGCCTCGGGGGTTTGGCTCAGCGCCATGGCGCTGGGTGCATCTGGAGTGGATGGGCAGAATGCGGAGAGGTAGACGAGGCGGTGGATGGCTTCGGGTATGGCGTTGCCGACCAATCCGATCGTGATGCCACCGAGGCTGTGCCCGACAAGGATGACCGGCCCGTGCCGCCGCACCTTCCGCACCACGTCGATCACGTGGGTGACGTTGTCCTGCACCGTGATTGCTGCCATAGGTGACGACGACGCTGCGAACGCGGCAATGTCCTGCGCCTGGTAGGCCAGTGATATCGAGGCATCGAGCCCGTGTCCGGGAAGGTCCACCGGCAGGCTGCGGTGGCCGAGCAAGGCAAGTTCGCGGACCACGGGAGCCCAATAGAAACTATTGCCTGTCAGGCCGTGTACGAACACGAACGTCGGTGCAGCGGTTGCTGTTTCGGCATCGTGGTGAGCGGGTTCGGTCATCGGGTTCCTTCCAGCGTACAATTTTCAGCCTGCGCCGAACGGTAGGTCGCCTTCCGGGGATGCCCAACGAGAATGTTGTGGGAGACAGCAGTTTCCGCAGATAGAGTGAATATCTAGAATGCAATGAGCATGCCGGAAAACGCAAGAGCGAGCATTCGATTTGCAATGAGATGCCGCTGAACGCATACCGACACGGCACCACGACGCCGAAGGGGAACCGTACCGATGCCGGGAGCCAGACTTACCTTGCAGGAACGGGAATGCATCGCAGCAGGACTGGCCGACGGATTGGGATACACCGAGATCGCCCGTCAGCTCGATCGGCCGGCCTCGACGGTCAGTCGCGAGGTAACTCGTAACGGTGGACCCAGCCGATATCGTGCCGAGCGAGCACACCGGGCAACCACCACGCGATCACGGCGAGGCAGGACAACCGTGCCTCCGCAATCGGCTTCGGCCCTGTCAGTCGAGTCCGACCCCGACGATGCTGTGAATGCGTTTGCGGCACAGTTCACCGATTTGTTCGTGTACGACGGGATGCCTCGAATGCAGGCGCGGGTGCTGACCTGCCTGCACCTGACCGACTCGGGCAGTCTCACCGCCGCCGAATTGGTGCATCGCCTCGGAGTGAGCCCGGCATCCATCTCGACAGCCGTGCGTGCACTGGAGAAGCGGGATCTTATTCGCCGGGAACGTGATTCGCCGCGCCGCGACCGGTACTACATCGACGATCGCACCTGGTACCGCACCACGCTCAACCTTGCCCGCGCCTCCGATGAAAAGGTCAAGGCAGCTCGCCGCGGTGCCGAAATCCTCGGCGCAGCAACCCCTGCCGGTCGCCGCCTGACCGAGATCGGCCGATATCTCGACTACCTCGGCCGCGAGATGGTCCAGGCCGTCGAACGGTGGCACACATCAAGAGCGCACTTCGACGATCGCTGATACGGAGCGGCTCAATGCTTTGCGAGCGAAGCGCAAGTGCTCTGCCGATGCTCGAGCGGCCGTCGCCGACCTGCCCGCACCGGCTTCCGACAGTGACTCGAAACCCAAGACCACGATCCGTGGAGCAGCGATGCCCGTTCTGAACCGCACTCAATTCGGCTAGTTGCGGACGTTCCGCCGGCCTCGGATCGGCACGGCCAGTTGATCTTCCGATGCCCCGCGCTGGCCGGTTCGGTCAGCGCGGTATGCGGCATATGGTGCGTTCGAAGACCTTCGCCTTGTCGCACGACTGGGCTGCCCGATTGCGCTGAGTTGATGTCTGGCCGTGTCACTGCTCTGTGGGGCACGACCACCGCCTACGAGCGCAGCGCGGTCGACTCCGCCGAGACGGCCGCCGCCCGGCTGGTGGTCGGATCCTGAATGCGTCCCTGCATGACGGCGAGCCGGGTGAGCAGGGTCTGCGCGAAGGCGGCCTGCAGGGCGGCGCTGCCCCGCTGGACGGTGTACACAGTGAGCAGCGCCACGACACCGACGATCGTGTGGAAGACCGTCCGGTTGTGGGCGGTGTCCGCGCCCATGATCGTCTCGATGACGATGTCGTGGCTGTCGCCATAGGGAATGAACCTGCCCCACAACCAGTACGTCAATCCACCCAGCGTCATTGCCCACCACACGATCAGCAGCACGAACGTGATGATCGCGATCGGTAGGTTGACGACGGCGTACAACAGATCCAGCCAGCTCTGCGGCTGCCCGATCGGTGCGGTGATCCGACGGAACCACCCCGCCCCCTCCGGTGCCTCGGCGTACCGAGGCCGTGGTGCCACCCTGCCCGTCAACTGCAGAAGGCGTACGCGCTCGATGTCGGCGAAACCACGCGCGAACAGCAGCGTCAGCGCGAGCAGCGGAATCCCGATGACGATCACCGCTATGCCGATGCTCGCCGCGAAAAGGGACACAAGCAGGCTGAAACTGACCACTGCGAGGGGCAATCCCAAGAACGTGTATGCGAAGTCGAGGCCCAAGCGCCGGATGATCGTCACGCAGACAACGCTAGGACCACACCCAGCGAGACCCCATCCAACCCTGGTAGGGGATCGGGCTACCCCCAGGGAGGGACGGCAAAGCCAGTATTCGCTGCGCGACCGCGCGACCAGCGGCATTATGGTGCGTTCGCAAAAGCTTCATCACACTCGGCGCGGCTGAGATATCGCCCGCGCGCTACTGGTTCGATGCCGTCACTCGGATATCGAAATAGCTGACACCGGTTGCACCCTCGAGGTGGACGACGCCGTGGCGCGTTACAGGCAGGCCGACCTCGCTGCGAGAGACGTTGATCTCGGTCGATTCGAGGGGCTCATCGGTGCGATCCTCTACCGTTGGCGATTCACCGTCGATCGCCCACGCTTCGACAAGGACCGTCCCCCTTCAGAGGGGACGAAGGACAGATTCACGTTTGGCAGGATGTCGGTCACGTTCACCGAACGGAAAACATAGACCGACCGCCCGTTTCGGTGAACAGAACCGCCGCGGACTCGAATTGCGCTCTGCGACCACTGTCATCCGACAAGTTCACGTCTGCCAGCTTCATCCCAACTCCGTTGCATGCGAGCACAATCCAACGTCTGGCACTGTAGTCGTTCCCGGAGGATCAGCCCCCGCGAGCCAAGGGTAAGTTGCGACGCCTTACGAGGTCCTCAGACGATAGCGATTCCGCTACTCAGCGATGCTCGTTTAACCGGACACGGGTGCTGGTGTAGAGGACGGTTTGAGACCGAGCGCAGCGTCGGCAATCTCGTCGTCCTCCGCGGGCGTGCTTCCGCTGATCGAGAGCGCGCCAACGACTACACCATCGCGCCGGATCAGTCGGGAACCCGCGCCGGCGATGATGGGCGCCCCTGCTATCTGATCTATCTGCGCGAACACGGTAGGCCATGCCTGCTGCATCTTCGCCAGGTCAGGGCCGTCGCGGTGGAACAATGCGCAGCTTGATGCCTTGGCCGGAGCGACGCGAGCCGACAGTGGCGACGCTCCGTCCATGCGTTCGAGAACCCGCACGTGCCCGCCGGCGTCGACGATCGCGACTGTGATCGACACACCGAGCAGTTCGGCATGCTCGCGCACGCGGAGGCTGATATCGCGAGCTTCGTTCAGGGTGAGTGACATATCTCCGCCTTCCGATATTTCTTGGACCAACCAAGCTTGGCGAGACCAAGAGTAGCGCGATTAGTGGGAGCAACCAAGGAATTGGCTAGAGTTCGTTCATGGAGATGGACGCCCCTACCCGACTGCGCGGCAAACTTAGTTGGTTGATGAACAAGGCTTCGGTAAGGGCGCATCAGCTCGTCGGAGAAGCGATGGCCGCTGCGGACGCCCGCGCCTACCACTTCGCAATCCTCGCCGCGGTCGAGGAGTTCGGCCCAAGCAGTCAAGTGCTCATCGGTCAGCGGTGTGGAATCGACCAGAGCGACATGCACGCCATGCTCGCTGAACTGGCGAAGCAAGGTCACGTGGAACGTGCGCCCGACCCCACAGACCGACGCCGCAATCTGATCACGCTCACCGAACTCGGGCGACACCGACTCGACGAATTGGACGTGGCACTGAGCGCGGTCCAGGACAACCTGTTCAAGACACTATCGGCGGCGGATCGAGACATCCTCACCGTGCTGTTGACCCGTGTTCTGGACTAGGCACTGGCTCCCGACGCTCACGATCCCGGCGTAGGGGAAGGACGCCGCGAGCGGAGCCGGGGAATTCCTCATGGAGACCGATGAGCCATTGCGGTCGCATGGCACGATGCTATTCGCGCTGACCGCGACAGAGCGCGGCAATCTGGTTGGGGCAGTCAGCGATTCGGGACGATGACCACGCTGGTAAGCGGACGGCTGGACACAATTCCGGTCAGCCACACCGACATCCTCAACTCGGCGGGATAGTACGTACCGGCCGCCTCGGATCGCCACGGCCGGTTGATCTTCCGCCGCGCCGCGCTGACCGAGTCGGTCAACGCGATCTGCGGCAGAATAGGCGTTTCGGCTGGTACTACCGACGCACCGGGAAAAGTAGGTGCAGCACCCTGTCGCCGTGGATGACCACATCAGGGTCCGCGAGCATCAGCTGTCCGTCGGAAAGCGTTCCGAAGTACGGTTTGCCGCGACCGAAGACGACCGGCACGATGTCGATCGCAACGTGGTCGATGAGCCCTAGCGAGAGCGCCTGCCCGCCGACATCGCCTGCGCCCACACCAATTTCACCCGCGCCGGCCAGCTCCTGCGCCCGTGCTATTCCCTCCTCTACCGAGGTGCCGAAATGGTATGACGCCTCTGGGTGCCAACCCATCGGCCGCGCCCGGTGTGACACGACCACCACGTGGTCGCTCGCCGGTGGGCGGTGGCGAAATGGGCGGCTCAGAGCTTGCGGAATTGTCCTGGCCTTCGAACAAAGCGACTCGAATCAATCCGGTCCGGTTGCGAAGGCTTTCAACGCCTGTCACTATCGGCTCTCATGATCGGAAGAATCAAGTTCTCCACCGCTCGGTGAGCGCGATCACCGGCGCGGCCCAGCCCAGCCCACAGACCTCCTTCTACAGCCATGCTCTTGCCCTTGCTCGGAGATACCCGGGCATTCCACTGCCCCATGAAGGCAGACCGTATCCGGACGCCGAACGCCGAAGCATTCGCGTGGGGAGTGACGACAGGGCCGATCACCAGGGCACCCGTACGAGCCGCCTGATCGATGAATACTTCAGCGCGCCAAGGGAAAACCGCGACATCGGACGGCTCTGCAGCGAAGTCATCGAGTACGACATCCAGAGTGCCCTGTGGCCGTCGATGGCGGAGGCAATTAGCCGCGCGGATCTCGGCCAGGTTCACGAGCTCGGCCGTCGTCTCACCCGCACCAGCATCGACGAGAACCCCACAGTGCTCGGCATGGCGATACTCGCTGCCGTCGGAACCGAAGAAGACGTCTCGCTGATCCAGACGATCGGATTGCTGTCCAACACCTTCGGACTTCTGGCCGCCCAGGCTCTCGCGCGGCTTCCCGATGCCACGACCAACCTCATCTGGCTCGCCGACCGCACCGCGGGCTGGGGTCGCGTGTATCTCGTCCAAACCATTTGCGAGCTCAACGATCCCGCAGCCGAACCGTGGCTACTGCGCAAAGCCTGCGATGGGGACTACCTCAACGGCGAATACGCGTACAAGGTTGCCTGTGCCGTACCGATCCACCAAGCGATAGCGGCACCGGATGCCGACGAGGCTCTCATCGACCACACCGGAGACCTGATGTCTACGCTGGTCTGGAGTGACGGCATGGGGGGCACCATCTGGGACTACGAGCACGGCGAACAGGTTCTCACCGACTACCTCTCGCACATGGGCGCGCTCGCACCAACCTTGGTTCGGTATCGCTGGTTATGGGTTCTCGCCTGCTTTCTGGACGGTCGCCCGAACCTGTCACCACCGAACTGGGCAACCCTGAGGTCGCTACGAACCGGCTACTGGTCACTTCTGACCACCCCGCCATGGCATTCCGTACTCATTGCGGCGTCCACCAGCGACAACGAACGAACTCGTGAATGGGCGTTCCGGATCCTCGACGAGCTGCGCCAACGTGCCGCCAACGGCGGCGAATGACTGCGTCGCCACCACATCGCCGACCCTTGCATCGGGCTGCAGGTCCTAGCGGTCAGCGGCATGACAGTGCGTCGGTCGCTCAATTCCGACCGACCGACCGTGTCAGTAGCCAGATTCCGGCTGGAACGCCGAGAGTCAGCACGTACTCGCCAGCGAGGGAACCCGAGCCGCTCGGGCCCACAACAACTTCCTCGAACCTCCATCCCGGCTTGGCCTTTGCCGCAATGCGTGCCTCTCTGCACGTGTAACTCCGGGTAGCATGTGGTGAAACGACTATGGAGGGGGACATCATGTCGTCGAACAGTCACCGAGAGCAGGCCGATGATCCACGCGCCCGGTGGCGCCGCCTGCCCGTCGAACCCGCCCAGTACGTCGAGGAGACCCATGTCGACGGGAGTTCGTCTCGCTACACGGTGCCCACCGTCGACCCGACCCAGGACTTCATACGCCTCTACGGCTAGTGATGTGTCAGGCTGCCTTCGGTAGGTAATCCGGGCCGTCGGATTTTCGATCTGACAGCGAAGTCGCGGACAGCCCAGGCGGATTCATCAAGGGATCTCGGGGAGACGGTTTCGCACGACATTCGGCTAGTTAGACACTTGCTGTCAGGGTCAGGTCCCGGCCAGGATTTGATCCAGGTGCCCGGTGGGATGCTCCCAATATTCGGCTGCCCGCCGT
>NZ_JBEYYI010000048.1:0-32670 GCF_040645495.1 Nocardia sp. NPDC046763
GCGGTGAGTTTCGGTGGGACACCGGCAACCTCGTTCACCGTCAACTCGGCCACCCAGATCACCGCGGTCGCACCCGCGGGGACTGCGGGGACCGTGCTGGTGACCGTCTCCACTGCGGGCGGAACCAGCAACGGTGTCGCCTTCACCTTTGTCGCGGTACCCACGCTGACCACCGTGGTACCCAACGTCGGTCCGGTGGCCGGCGGAACCACCGTCGTGCTCACCGGCACGAACCTCACCGGCGCCACCGCAGTGAGTTTCGGTGGCACACCGGCAACCTCGTTCACCGTGAACTCCGCCACCCAGATCACCGCCGTCGCACCCGCCGGGACAGCAGGGACCGTACTGATCACCGTCACCACTGCGGGCGGAACCAGCAACGGTATCTCCTTCACCTATGTCGCGGTGCCCACGCTGACCACCGTGGTACCCAACGTCGGTCCGGTGACCGGCGGAACGACCGTCGTGCTCACCGGCACCGCCCTCACGGGTGCGACGGCGGTGAGTTTCGGTGGCGTACCGGCGACTTCGTTCACAGTCAATTCCGCAATCCAGATCACCGCGGTCGCTCCTGCAGGGACTGCGGGGACCGTACAGATCACCGTCACCACCGCAGGCGGAACCAGCAACGGCGTCGCCTACACCTACGTCGCGGTACCCACCCTGACCACGGCGGTACCGAACGTCGGTCCGGTGACCGGCGGAACCACCGTCGTGCTCACCGGCACGAACCTCACCGGCGCCACCGCAGTGAGTTTCGGTGGCACACCGGCGACTTCGTTCACAGTCAATTCCGCCACCCAGATCACCGCGGTTGCCCCTGCCGGGACAGCGGGAACCGTAGTGGTCACTGCCACCACTGCGGGCGGAACCAGCAACGGCGTCGCCTTCACCTATGTCGCGGTACCCACGCTGACCACGGCGGTACCGAACGTCGGTCCGGTGACCGGCGGAACCACCGTCGTACTCGCCGGGACGAACCTGACCGGTGCGACGGCGGTGAGTTTCGGTGGGACACCGGCGACCTCGTTCACCGTCAACTCGGCCACCCAGATCACCGCGGTTGCCCCTGCCGGGACAGCGGGAACCGTAGTGGTCACTGCCACCACTGCGGGCGGAACCAGCAACGGCGTCGCCTTCACCTATGTCGCGGTACCCACCCTGACCACGGCGGTACCGAACGTCGGTCCGGTGACGGGCGAGACGACGGTCGTACTCGCCGGGACGAACCTCACCGGCGCCACCGCGGTGAGTTTCGGTGGCACACCGGCGACTTCGTTCACAGTCAATTCCGCAATCCAGATCACCGCGGTTGCCCCTGCCGGGACAGCGGGAACCGCACAGATCACCGTCACCACCGCAGGCGGAACCAGCAACGGCGTCGCCTACACCTACGTCGCGGTACCCACCCTGAGCGCGGCGGTGCCGGCCACCGGTTCGGTGGCCGGCGGGACCACGGTCGTGCTCGCCGGGACGAACCTCACCGGCGCCACCGCAGTGAGTTTCGGTGGCACACCGGCGACTTCGTTCACGGTTGATTCCGCAATCCAGATCACCGCCGTCGCCCCGGCGCAGGCGGCCGGGACGGTGCAGATCACCGCCACGACCGGAGGTGGCACCAGTAACGGTGTCGCCTTCACCTACGTCTGAGAGCGAATGCGGCTGGACCGCCGGTGGGCCATGGCCTGCCGGCGGCTCAGCCGTGTCGCGATCGAATGGAGCTCGACATCAACACCGAGTCGGTCTCGTTCATGACCTACGACAGCTAGATCACCAAGTGATGCTGAAGTACTGAGGCGGCTTCGGTTTCCGGGATCGCCGCCTATCGACAGGTGGGGTCGCCGGTGGGCAGATGTCCGCCGGCGAAGAAGGAGATCAGGGCGGCCTGGACACAGGAATCGCTGAAATCGACTCCGTGACCGGTGTTTTCGACTGTCACCATCGCGGCCCGCGTGCCCAGGGCCGTCAGGGTTTGGCGGGCACCGGAATACGGAGTCGACGGGTCGAAGCGGTTCTGCAGCAGCAGGATATCGGCCGGGCCGTCGTCGCCGATCCGGACCGGTTCCTG
The DNA here is from genome assembly GCF_040645495.1 of Nocardia sp. NPDC046763. Lineage (NCBI taxonomy): Bacteria > Bacillati > Actinomycetota > Actinomycetes > Mycobacteriales > Nocardiaceae > Nocardia > Nocardia sp. NPDC046763. The sequence continues at coordinate 2,069 of NZ_JBEYYI010000048.1, forward strand.
TTTCGGCGGGTAGTGCCAGTAGTTGCAGACCCAGGGGCTGCCGCCGAAGCCGTTGCCGATGGGGTACTTCGCCTTGTCCGCGGCGACGGCACCGGGGAACTGGCCGGTATCGGGTTGCCAGTGCAGGTCGTCGCACATGACGGCGTATTGGGCGGACAGGAAGTTGTCGGGGATCTCGGTCGGCAGCGCGGCCGAATTCGACGCCGCGCCAGTGCTCGCCGGTGCCGTCTCGCCGTTCGCGACTCGGAACGCGTTGTCCACCAAGGGATAGAGCTTCTCGTTCTGCTCGCACTCGTAGACGAGGATGCGTAGTCCGTTGCCATCCAGGACGCGGCCGTTCCCGAATCGGATCGGCGTGTGGTCGAGTCGTTCGGCGGTCCGGTAGTAGGAGTCCTCGACCTGGGATTCGTCGGTGCCGAGGTGCAGTGTGGCGTCCGCGGCCGCCAGCCACCGCGCCAGCGCGGGGAAGGCATCCTGGGCTCCCCGGCTGAACATGTCGCGCGCCGAGGTCTGCATGCCCAGCGGGTTGACGACGCTGTCGAGCACCACCCGGTCGGTGTGCGACGGGAACAGGGTCGCGTACACCGCGCCGAGGTAGGTGCCGTACGAGGTGCCCAGATACGACAGCGTGGGTGCGCGAAGCGCTGCCCGGAACCGGTCGATATCCCGCGCGACATTGGCCGTGGTGAGGTCGCGCAGGTAGTCACCCGCATTGCGGGCGCACGTGTCGGCGACCCGTTTCGCATAGGCGATATTCGCGTCCACCGTGCCATCCGGCGCCGGAAACGGCACCCCCGCCACGGCCGCCGCACGATCGGCGTCGTCCAGCCCGCAATGCACCGGCGCGCTGTTCCCGATGCCTCGGTCATCGAGGCCGACCAGGTCGTAGGCATCGGTTATCGCGGCAGGTAGCTGGCCGCGCATGACACCCGGCTGATCCAACCCCGGCACGCCCGGCCCTCCCGGCGACACGAGCAGAAAGCCCTTTCGCGCACCGGGCTTCGCCGTTGCGATCCGCGACACCGCCACCGTGATGGCGCCCCTGTCCGCCGCCGAATAGTCACGCGGCACCGTCAAGGTCGCGCACTGTTGCGCCGGATCACGCTGTGCGGCAACGCCTTCTGCATTCGGTGTCCCCGGCGGGCAGGCACTCCAGCGCAACTCGTCAGGCCCGCTCGTACCCGGCGTGCGCGCGGTGCACCCCGCCGCGACGAGCACGGCCGCCGACAGCGCGCCGATGAGCCGGATCCGGCGAAATTCCATCCCACAACCTCCGATGACTGTCGGTCAACCCGGAATCGAAGTCTGCCGATCTCGCTCGCCGACCGGCTCCATCCGCGGGTGGGGCAAGGGTGGAAACGGGTCCGGCACATCAACCCTGGCGGGCGGCCAAGGCGGTGCCTCACATTCGTGAGTCGGCATGGGTTGGATTCGCCTCGTTGATCCGAGGCAAAATCGTGTCCCGCTACGGCCGAGGCAGCCCTCGCGGTGGCTCTGTCCGGTAGCGACCGAGGAAGGTGGCGACTGCTTCTCCGGCGACGAGCGAAAGGTCGTCGTCGTGAATCCGGTCGCCACACAACGAAAGCCGGTTGAGCGGACCGCCGATCGCCAGCCACACGAACTGCTCGGCCGCGATGCGGGGGTGTTCGAGGCGCAACTCGCCGCGCTCGGTGAGTTCGGCGAGCACCTCGGCAAGTGTGTTGATATTGCGGTCCCAACTGCGGGCGACATAGTCCCGAGCGACGTCGGGAAAGGATGCTGCCTGGGCGGCGACCAAGGTGCGCATCTGCATCACCCCAGCGCTGAGGATTCCCGCCTGTAGAACAGTGGCCAGCCGACAGAGGCCCTCGGCGATATCGGTCGAGTTCAGCAGGGCGAGGGCGTGCGGCCGCAACGCGTCGTACCCCCGATCCACCCAGTCGCGGACCACAGCCGCGAAGAGCAGGTCCTTGGACCGGTAGGTGCGATACAGCGTCTGCTTGGACACGCCCGAATGCGCCGCAACGGAGTCCATGGTCGCTCTATCGAACCCATGTCTGACGAACTCGTTTCGAGCGATGCTCAACAACTCCGCACCACTACTTCCCCGGGGACGGCCCCGTCCGCGCGTACTCGACATGACGCCATTTTAGTACTTGACAGTTCAAAAATGCACGAATACTGTACGCATAAGTACTAAAATAGAGGAGTTCGGATGCTCGTCGTCGGAATCGCGGTAGCCGCGTTGGCGGCATTTGTAGTCAGTTCCGTCTACTACACAGTCGTCACTCCGCTGGAGCGGCGGGTGCTCGGCGCCGCGGCATTGGATCGCGGCGGACGGCCCACACCCTGGAAAGTGGTATGCGAGCTGCTGCGGACGGTTGTCCTGGCGGGCGTGTTCCATTGGGTCGCAGCTCGTTCGGGTATGCAGTCGGTATCCGGAGGTCTGCTGCTCGCGGTCATGCTGTGGATCGGCCTGCCGGTCATCCTGCTGACCGGGTCGATCATGTGGGAGCGTGTCGCGCCTGTCACTGCCGGCATGCACGCAGGCGACTGGCTGCTCAAATTGGCGTTGCTGGGGACTGTCCTCGGCCTCATCCATTGACGCCTGATCGAGCGCGGAAAGGACAGGCCATGACGGCAACTCCCCACAGGCAAGGCCCTCTCGACGTCGAGTTCAGCGCGGTCCTGCAGCGCAGCCCCGCCCCGGGCGGCTGGACATATGTCGTCATGCCCGGCTCGGCGGAATACTTCGGCACCCGCAGCTTGGTGAAAGTACGCGGCACCATGGACGGCATACCGTTCCGCAGCTCATTCATGGCGCTCGGCGACGGAACCCACAAGTTGCCGGTGAAGGCGGATCTCCTTCGGGCCCTGGGCAAGTCGCCTGGCGATACCATCACGGTCCGACTCGACGAACGGACCGCCTGACCGCGACGCCTACCCTCTGCCGTCCGGGCCGGGATTCGGACAAGTCGCCGGCCCGCATTCCCCGACCTGGAGCGAGGCGCTGATCTCCTGGTTCGAGTGCGCGGTCGCCGATCTGACCGATGCCGGGCTGGATGCCGCCGCTTCTTGCGGCTCAGCGACCGTCCTGCTGCGGGGGCCGCCACATCAACCACACTCGTGGGCCGCCGAAGTACATCGTCATCTGATCACGAACCGTAAATCCGAAGCGCTCGTAGTAGGCGAGATTTCCCGGATTGCTGGTTTCCAGGTAGGCGGAAGCGTTTTCGTGGTCACAGGGGCCCAGTCGCGACTGCAGTAGCTCGCGGCCATAACCCAGTCCTCGCGCGCCCGGAGATGTTCCGATCGCCTGTAGGTACCAGTGTGGCTCGCTCGGGTGTACGCGCTGTTTTTGGTGATCGGCCAGTCCCAGCCGCGGAATACGCGGCCCAATGCCCGTAACAGGCCGGGCAACATGCTCATTTGAGAGCGAATGGTGCGCCGCCAACGATCGGGTGGCGTCCACAGGGTCGCACCCTGCACGGTGCCGGACGCGCCAACGGCGACATCGACATGACCGTGCAGCAGGTGGTGCCGGGTCAGGGTGGTGAACATCTTCGTGGCGCGCGCCACCCGCGACTCGGAGTCCGGAAGCAGCCACCCGACATAGGGGTCGTCGTCGAATGCCGTCGCCAGCACGCCTGCCACGGAATCGATGTCGCCGGTCTCGGCAGCTCGGATCAACACGGCCACAACCGCAGTCTCGACAAGCCGACCCCCCATCGGTTGCTGCGCCGACCATCCGCGCAGCCTTCAAAACTGTTGATACACACCGATAATCAAGTGCGATCTCCGCTTACGGCCTCTGACGATACCCAGCCGCTGCCGCGTTCACCCGAGGAACGCATCCAAGGCCCAGACGAACGCACCGTATGCCGATTCCAGGACGGGAACCTGAGTCGCATCTGGGGTACCGCGGATCTGCGCTTCGGGTGGCTCGGGCGTCGCGATGTGAGACAGCGTCAGCCGAACAGAGAACCCCCAGGTCGCAGGTGCGCCTCCTTGTGATGCTGTCAACCGGCATCCCAGTTCGGAGCATCCTGCGGACCGGGATGGTCAGTCGGCGGCGGCAGGCTGCGTGAAATGCCTTGTGCCGTCACGTGCAACGCCGCGGTGAGGCGGGCGCGATCACGGGGCAGTGCGGGAACCACGATACCCAATGCGGCGATGTCACCGGTGTCGCGACCGGGAGTGTGGACGGGGACGGCGACCGAGCACGCCCCCAGCGTCATCTCTTCGACGGTGGTGGCGTAGCCGTGACGGCGAACCGCGGACAGTTGAGCGGTGAGGCGTGCGGGCTCGGTCACGGTGTACCGGGTGAATCGGGGCAATTGTTGTAGGACGCGCTCACGGATCCGTGGTGGTGCGTAGGCCAGCAGCACTTTCCCCACGCCGGTGGCGTGCAGCGGGAGTTTGCTTCCGGCCCAGCTGAGTACGGGCACCGACGCGTTGCCCGACAGCCGTTCCAGATACAGCACCTCGGTGTCTTCCCGGATCGCGAGATGCACGGTCGCGCGAGTGGTCGCGTAAAGGTCCTGCAGGAACGGCGAGGCGACCTGGCGCAGGTCGGTCTGCACCGGCGCCAACAGTCCGAGCTCCCACATCTTGTGGCCGATCATGTACTCGCCATGACTGTTTCGGGTCAGCACACCACCAGCGACGAGCTCTCCGGTGTGCCGGTACACCGTCGCGGGAGACAGGCCGGTGCGGCGAGCGAGCTGGGTGAGGGTGAGGCGGCGGTGATGCTCGTCGAAGGCACCCAGCAACGCCAGAACGCGGGAGATCACTGTGGCGCCCGCGGGCGTGGTGTTGCCTGCCATGGATCCTCCTGCTTTTCACTCAGCGAAATCCTAATCTCGACCAGCCACACCGGGGCTACTAAAGTTCGGCCACCTACACGACAAGATCGAGGTGCGCGCGGTGAGCCGGTTCAGATTTTTCGACGTTGTCCAATCGGCAGCAGCCCTGGTGGCACGGGCGTTCGTGCCCCGCACCGCGGCCGGTCAGCCGGTCGACTTCGCCGACGGCGGACAAGCCCGCTACAACCTCGTCTACGCGACCGTCGGTGCGGGCCGAGATCTCGCACTCGATCTGTTCCAGCCACCGGCGTCGCGCTGGACCGGCCCCCGACCGCTGGTGATCTACATCCACGGCGGTGCCTTCGCCCTGATGGGCAAGGAGGGCTGGCTGCCCATCGTCGGCGGGATCCGTTTTCCTCGAAGCATTTTCGCCGATCTGGTCGACCGCGGATACGCCGTGGCCAGCCTGGACTACCGCCTCTCCGGCGAGGCGCAATTCCCGCTGCCCCTGCACGACGTCAAGGCTGGCGTGCGCTGGCTACGTGCCCACGCCGAGGAATTGAATCTGGACCCGCACCGCTTCGCCGCCTGGGGCGAATCCGCCGGAGGATGGTTCTCCGCCATGCTCGCCACCACCGGTGATCTCCCCGCTCTCGAAGGGGACGAAGGCCTCACCGGCGTCTCCAGCAGCGTCCAGGCCGCCGTGGACTGGTACGGGCCGACCGACTTCATGAGCATGGACAGCCAAGCGGTCGCGCCGATCGCGCTCTCACACGGCGTCGGCAGCCCCGAGGCGGCGTTTCTGGGATGCCCTCCCGCCCAATGCCCCGAACTCAGCCGCACCGCCAGCCCACTCAGTTACGTCAACCCCGCGACCCCACCCATGCTTATTCAGCACGGCAGCCTCGACCACATCGTCCCGCCAGGACAAAGCACGCTGCTCGACCGAGCACTCACCGCCGTCGGCACACCACACCAATGCATCATCTACCCGCTCACCGACCACGGTTTCCTCGGCGCCGTAACCCTGAAACCCACCACAGTCCTCGACACCTTCCATACCTTCCTCGACGCACACCTCGACCCCAACCACTGATCACCCTGCGGGCAGCCCGCCTCCGAAACGATCGATCTACAGCGCCGCTCTCAGTGCGGGCAACGCCTGGGCCAGTGCGTCGAGTTGCCGGCGGGCGTCGAGCGAGCCGAGGCGCAATACCAAATGTTCGGCGCCTGCGTCGAGGTAGCGGCCCAGCCAGTCGATGCACTCCTCGGGGGAACCACCGAAATATGCTTGGACCGTCGACATTTCGTCGAGTGAGCGCCGATAGTACTGGCGGACGTACCCGTCGAGCTCGGCACGCGCCTTCGTGGAGTCCGGATCGAGGTTGATCGTCGCGTACATACCGGCGGTAACGGGGCGGTCCGTCAGATCCCGGATGGCAGTCCACGCCCGAGCATACGCGTCCGCGCTGGGTAGAAACGGCAGCCAGCCGTCGTAATGGCGGGCCACCCGCTGCAACACCCGAGGGGTGTCGCTACCGGCCAACCACAGCGGCGGCCCCGCCGCGCTCGCTGCGGGCAACGCACCCGAAAGGTCGTCGAACTTCCAGTAGCGTCCGTCGAAACGGCTACCGCCGGACCAACTCTCGCGCCAAATCGTCACTGTCTCGTCCAACCTCCCCACTCGCTGGTCGAACGGGACCCCGATGGCCGCGAATTCGTCTCGGCTCTCCGGTAGCGGGAATCCGGCGCCGAGGCCGAGTACAAGTCTGCCTTGGCTGAGCTGATCCACTGTCGCCGCAGTGTGCGCACTGAGCAAGGGATGGCGCAGGGTCGCGGTCCACGCGGCCGTACCCAATTGCACCCGGGTGGTGGTCGCGGCGACAGCGGCAAGTAGGGGCAACGGATCAACACGTGTGCGAGCCAGTGGCGAGTCACCGATCCATACCGAGTCGAATCCGGCACCTTCGGCGATCTCGCCGAATCCAACCAGCCCTGCAGCATCGTGGCTGCCGGTCATCGCGGTTTCGCGGCTCGGCAGCAATACTCCGACTCGAGTCATGCCGAAGATCCTCGGCGATGACCGGACAAGGAGCAATTACCTTGCAGGTAAAGGTATGCGAGATCCGCTGTCGTCGAATACGACGCCAAGACGTTTCTGGGCTGCGGTGATCGCGTCCTCGGACGCTGCCGTGCCGGGCTCTCGAGAGGTCGGGTAGTCGGTGAGACGCCGTTGTTGCTGGTACAGCTCATGAATCGAGGCGGGCCAGTCGGTCATTCGTGGATCATGCCTGAATGCCATAAGTAGATCGCCAACAGACACGGTCATCAGCAGCGCTCGATCTCCGATCGACTCGGCATACGTCCGCTCTTGCCGCATGCCCTGCCTGACCGAACCGGCCAGGCAGGCATCGGAAAATCAACGTACGCAGATCATCTGATGAAACGGCCGCGACTCGGACTCGACCGCTGGCTCGTGCGGCGGTCGAGCCCGCAGGCCGTCAGCTCAGCGTCTTCAATGCCGCCGCGTCGTATGGCTTCAGCTCGTCGATCTGTCCCGCAAGCACTTTGGAGGCCCATTCCGGGTCCTGGAGGAGCGCGCGGCCGACTGCTACCAGGTCGAATTCGTCGCGTTCGAGGCGGTCGAGGAGGTTGTCGAGGCTGCCTAGTGCGGCGCCCTCGCCGGTGAAGGCGCGCAGGAAGTCGCCGTCGAGGCCGACCGAACCGACGGTGATCGTTGTTTTGCCGGTGAGCTTTTTGGTCCAGCCAGCCAGATTCAGGTCCGAGTCGTCGAATTCCGGGAGCCAGTAGCGGCGGGTGGAGGCGTGGAAGGCGTCGACACCGGCCGCGGCGAGCGGGGCGAGGATTGCTTCGAGCTGCTGCGGGGTCTCGGCGAGGCGCGCGTTGTAGGCCTCTTGCTTCCACTGTGAGTAGCGGAAGATCACCGGGAAGTCGGGGGAGACGACCGCACGGACCGCCGCGACGATCTCGGCTGCGAACTGTGTGCGGGCCACGGCGTCGCCACCATAGGCGTCGGTGCGGCGGTTGGTTCGCTCCCACAGGAACTGGTCGAGGAGATAGCCGTGGGCGCCGTGCAGTTCGACGCCGTCGAAACCGATGCGCTCGGCGGCCGCGGCGGCCTCCGCGAAGGCGCCGATCACGTCGTCGAGGTCGCGCTGGGTCATCGCCTTGCCCGTGCCTTCGGTGCCGTCGACGCGAATGCCGGAGGGGCCGACCGCGGGCGCCTCGGCGAAGGGCGGCTCGCCATGGTTGCGGACCATGCCGATGTGCCACAGCTGCGGCACGATCGTGCCGCCCGCGGCGTGCACGTCCTCGACGACCTTGGCCCATCCCGCCAACTGGTCCTCGCCGTGGAAGCGCGGTACGCGATCGCTCTGTCCGGCCGAATCGTGGCCGACGTAGGTGCCCTCGGTGACGATCAAGCCGACGCCCGCGGCGGCGCGGCGTGCGTAGTAGGACCGCACGTCCTCGCCGGGAACGCCGCCGGGGGAGAACATGCGTGTCATCGGCGCCATCACGATGCGGTTCGGAACGGTCAGTCCGTTCAGTGCGACGGGCCGGGACAGCAGGTGGGCCGCTCGGGAGGCGTCGGAGGCGGTGACGGTCACTGGATGCTCCTCATGATTACTTGCCAATGTCGATGGTTGAGAACTTCAAGCAATACGGTCAGACGCTAGTGGTAAATATTTGAGGTAGTCAAGTATCTGCGGATAAGCTGGCCCCATGGCAGCAGCTCCCCGCGTCGACACCGCCCAGCTCATGGAGCTGCTCTCGCTGTCGCTCGGCGCCTACTACGGGGACTTCACGCTCGCGGCGGCGAGCGAGAACCTGACGGCGATCCAAGGCAAGACCCTGACCGTGCTGCGCCGCGGGCCCGTCGCGATGCGCGCCCTGGCCGAAATCATGGCCTGCGACGCCTCCAACGTCACCGGGATCATCGACCGACTCGAGAAGCGCGGGCTCGTGCGCCGCGAGGCCAGCGCATCCGACCGACGCGTCACGAACCTCGTCATCACGACCGAGGGTGAGCAGATCACCGACGCGATCCGCGCGAAGATGCATGCCACCCGGGATGGGCTGAACAGACTCAGCGACGAAGAGCAGAACCACCTGTGCGCCTTGTTGGAACGGGTGTTCATCACCCGGTCGGCCGCCCGCCCCGAGTGACCCGTACCGAATGTGATTGGAGCCGAGCTTTATTCGGCGCATCTGCGGGACTGTCCCGCTCGGCTCAGCGACCACCAACAGCGATCGTCGAGGCAACGGCAAGTGGATCATCGTCCTGGGCGCGCTTCGTGAGGTGTCACGTATTCGAATTACGTTGTGCCCCCTCTGATCGGGGCACCGGAACCCGTGGCTGGCTACGGCACAATGATCTTGGAATGGTTGGGAGCGCATTCCATTCCAACAGAGGGGTTTCCGCACGATGACTACTGTTCGCTCCGCTCTCCGTACCAGCCTGGTGACCACGGTTGCCGCCGCCGCGATCGCGGCGGGATCCGCGGTCGCCGCCGCCTCTCCCATGTCAGCCGACGGAGTTCCCCTGGAACTCGCCTCATCCACAGACCAGCCGACCGTCGCCCAGCCGATCTACACCCCGGACAGCGGCAGCGCCGCAATCAACCTCCTCAACATCCTCACCGGCAGCGCAGATCGCCCGTGCAACAGCGCCATCACCTGCGGCTGACCTGACCTCGCACGCAGGCCATCCATCCTCGACTTCGCTCGATCCCGCCCCACCACAGCGTCCTAGCTGCCACCGGCGCGGCCTCAGCGGGCCGAGATTGCAGCAGAACGACCGCGGGGCAGGATCCGCCTATCCCGAACCCGATGCCGCGGACCTGCTCACCCTCGCCAACGGCCTGGTCCTCGAGCAAATGGCCCTGCCCGTCGACAATTTCGAGTCCACCCATCTGCGCCCGGCCATCGCCCGGTCCTCTCCGAGCGGTCGTAACCGGGGCGGCTCGATCGCACCCCGCCCGATCGTTCACGACGGGCTACCTTCTGGTTCCCGATCCGCCGCATCCGCTTCCCAGCGGGGAAACGCACGCCACGCCGGACGTCGGCAGCACTTGAGCGTTGTGGCCGATACCCGCCAGCGACGGCCCGGTGGCACAGACAGGATGAGGAGGCGAGCCGGAACGGACCGGCGGTTCGAATGCCATCCGGCTCGCCGATCGAACGGCTGCCGTCACCCGCGCGGCCGTGTCGCTCGTCCGTGAATTCTCCTCGTGCGGAGGATCATTCGATCTTCGGAGTGAAACTGTGCCAAAACTCGAACTCGGGGCCCGGTGGGGCCTGGCCGCAATGCTCAGCATGTCGTTCATGTACCAGGCCGACGCCACGATCGTGAATGTGGCGCTGCCGTCGATTCGCGACGATCTGGGCGCCTCCAGCGCGCAACTCGAGTTGGTCATCGGCGGATACCTGCTGGCCTCGGCGACCTTGCTGATCCTCGGGGCCAGGCTCGGGCATCTCGCGGGCTATCGGCGTGTCTTCCTGGCCGGTGTCGCGCTTTTCGGCCTCGCGTCGCTGTTGTGCGGGCTGGCCCCCAATCCCCTTGTGCTGATCGCGATGCGAGTGCTCCAGGGCATCGGTGGCGCGCTCGCGGTTCCCCAAGTGATGACGGGCATTCAGCTGCAGTTCGCGCCGGGTCCGGAACGCACCCGCGCACTGGGGTTGCAGGCCATCGCGCTCTCGGGCGGGGCGGTGGCCGGGCAGCTGCTCGGCGGGCTGCTGGGCTCGTTCAATCTCTTCGGCTTGCACTGGCGACCGATATTTCTCATCAACGTGCCGATCGCGGTGGCGGTCATCGGGATCGGCCTGCTCGCGATACCCGGCGCCCGAACTACCGACCGCACCCAGCGGCTCGACGTGCCGGGAGCCACGGTCCTGTCGGCAACCGTCCTGACGCTCGTGCTGCCACTCACGGTGGGACGCGATGCCGGATGGCCGCTGTGGACGTGGTTGTGCCTGGCCGCGAGCGCCGGATTCTTCGCGATCTTCCTCGCGGTGGAATCGCGCCGGACCCGCGGCGGCGGCTCGCCGTTGTTCGACATGTCGGTGGTCACCCGGCCCTCGATCGCCTGGGGTCTGCTGTCCCAATCCCTCATGACGGCAACGTATTACGCACTGCTGTTCACCCTCGCGCAGTATCTCCAGCACGGTCTCGGCCGCAGCGCGTTGTTCTCCGGTCTCATCCTGATTCCATGGGTCGTCGCCTTCGGTGTGCCCGGCCGGTTGCTGCCGCACGTCCCCGGCGACCGTCAGCGGATGGTGCCGCACCTCGGCTGCCTGGTGGTGGTACTCGCCTATCTCGGACTGAGTGCGATGCTGTTCGCCGACAGCCGGTCTCCCGGACTGATGGTGGCGCTGCTCGCCGTCGGCGGGCTGGGGCTCGGCGCCAGCTACAGCGGCATGGTCGTGCATCTCACCACCACCGCGACACCCCGGCACGCTGCCGATATCAGCGGCGTGTTCATGACCAGCCTGCAGATCGCGGGCGCGATCGGCGTCGCCGCGTTCGGCGCGTTCTACCTGAACCTCACAACTCGGCACACCACCGATCCGAGCCGCCAATTCGCGTTCGTCTGTGTGACATTCGCGGTCACCGCCCTGCTGGGAGCGGCAGCGGCCCGGTTTGCGACACGCGCCCGAACGGAGAGCGCGGCTCCGGTAGCCCGTTCAGTACAGACCGAATCGGTCCGATGAGTTCGCCCGTCCCGAGTGCTTCGCGCCGAAGCACCCGGGACGGAGTGCATTACCGGGGCGGATTCCAGCTCGGCACCGGATCCAGATCGCGATCAGGACCGAGCTCGGATCTCACGGCTGGTGCCGCGGAATTCGGCCACGACGATCTCACCGCGACGCACGGTGACGTCGTAGATGCCATTGCGGCCGTAGCGGGCCCGCTCGACGGCTTCGGCGACCAGCTCGTCGCCGGCGGTCGTCGGTTCCAGGTAGGTGATCGACGCGCCGGCGGCCACCGTGGGACGGCCGTAACCATTGCAGGCCACCGCGAAGGCGGTGTCGGCCAGGAGGAAGACATAGCCGCCGTGGGTGATGGCGTGGCCGTTGAGCATGTCATCGGTGACCTTCATGGCGAGGGTGGCCGATCCGGGTCCGTTGCCCAGCAACTGAATTCCGCAGTCCGTCGACGCGTGATCTACGTCGAGCATGGCGCGGGCGAAGTTGGTTCCGGTGGAATCCTCGCCGACATGTTCGTTCATCGTGTACTCCCTCAGACGAGTTCAGCGAGGGCGGTTGTCGATCAGGCGGCGGACCTTGCCCGACGACCGTTCGAGGGTCTCGGGCGCGAGTACCTCGACGCTCACGGTGACGCCGATCCGCTGTTTGACCAGCTGGATCAAGGTCGCGGACGCTGCCTCGCGATCAGCGGCGGTGGTGTCCGGGCGGGCTTCGGCTCGTACGGTCAGCCGGTCCATCCGGCCGGGTCTGTCCAGCACGCATTCGAATTGGGGTGCGAGAGCGGGCACGGTGAGGACGATTTCCTCGATCTGGGTGGGGAACAGGTTCACGCCGCGCAGGATGATCATGTCGTCGCTGCGGCCGGTGATCTTCTGCATTCTGCGCATGGTGCGGGCGGTGCCGGGCAGCAGGCGGGTGAGATCGCGGGTGCGGTAGCGAATGACCGGGAACGCCTCCTTGGTCAGCGAGGTGAACACGAGCTCGCCTTCGACCCCGTCGGGCAGTACCTGCCCGGTCTCGGGGTCGATGATCTCGGGGTAGAAGTGGTCTTCCCAGATGTGCAGTCCGTCTTTGGTTTCCGCGCATTCCATGGCGACGCCGGGTCCGATGACCTCCGACAGCCCGTAGATGTCGAGGGCGTCGATGCCCAGTTGCGATTCGAGTTCGCGGCGCATGGCCTCGGTCCACGGCTCGGCCCCGAACACGCCGACCCGCAACGAGGTCGACGCCGGGTCGATGCCCTGGCGGGTCATCGCGTCCAGCAGGGTCAGCATGTAGGACGGCGTCACCATGATGGCGTCGGGTTCGAAGTCCCGGATCAGCTGCACCTGGCGCTCGGTCATACCACCCGACATGGGAATCACTGTGCAGCCCAGCCGTTCCGCGCCGTAGTGCGCGCCGAGTCCCCCGGTGAACAGCCCGTAGCCGTAGGCGATGTGCACCACGTCGGTGGAGCGCACTCCCGCCGCGTGCAAGCTGCGGGCGATGAGGTCGGCCCAGTGCCCGAGATCATTGGCGGTGTAGCCGACGACCGTGGGCTGCCCGGTGGTACCGGAGGAGGCGTGGATGCGCGAAACCTGTTCGCGCGGAACCGCGAACATTCCGAAGGGATAGTTGGCCCGCAGGTCGGCTTTGGTGGTGAACGGGAATTTCGCGAGGTCGGCCAGTTCTCTCAGGTCCGACGGGTGCACGCCCACCGCGTCGAACGCGGTGCGGTAGTGGGGAACATGGTCGTAGGCGTGCTGCAGAGACCAGCGCAGCCGTTCGAGTTGTAGTGCGGCGATGCGGTCGCGAGAGGCGAATTCGATATCGTCGGCGGGAACCATGGCGGGCGCGGGAGCGACGGTGCTCAAGGGAATGTCCTGTCGGTGTGGTGATCAGGCGTCGAAGTCGACGGTGAGGGTGTCCGTGGTCGGGTAGCTCTGGCAGGTGAGCACGAAGCCCGCCGCGATCTCGCTGTCCTCGAGGGCGTAGTTGCGCCGCATGTCCGCCGCCCCGTCGGTGATCTTGGCGCGGCAGGTGCCGCACACTCCGCCCTTGCACGCGAAGGGCAGATCGGAGCGCACCTGTTCGGCGGCATCCAGAATCGTCCGGTCCCGTGACAGGTCGGCGGTGGTGGAGCGGCCGTCGAGAGTGATGGTGACCCGGCTGCTCGGCCCGGTCGTCCCTGGTTCGCGATGCGTCTCCGGCGGCGGCGGGGTACCGCCGACATAGAAGAGCTCCCGGTGGACGCGATCGGCGGCCACCCCGAAATCGGCCAGCACGGTGACGGTGTCGTCCACCATGCCGTGCGGCCCGCAGATCCACGCGTGGTCGATGTCCTCGACATCCACGAGCTCCGTGAGGATTTCGCGCAGCCGACCGGCATCCAGCCGACCGCTGAACAACTCGACGTCGCGCGGTTCGCGAGAGAGCACGTGGATGAGCGAGAAGCGTTCGCCGTAGGCGTCTTTCAAGTCGGCGAGCTCGTCGGCGAACATCACCGAGCGGGTGCGCCGGTTGCCGTACAGCAGCGTCACCCGGCTGTCGGGATTGGCGAGCAGCGACGCGGCGATCGACAGCAGCGGAGTGATGCCGGACCCGGCGCCCACCAGCAGATGCCGCCCGGCGCTCGCCGGGTCGGCGACGAAGCTGCCGGACGGGGGCTGCACCTCCACGCGATCACCCGGCGTCACCTCGTGGACCAGCCAGTGGGAGAACAGGCCCCCGGACACCTCCCGCACCCCGACCCGGGGCGCGCTGCCCTGCGGAGCGCAGATCGAATACGACCGCCGCTGCTCGACGCCGTCCACCGTCCGCCGCAGTGTGAGGAATTGGCCAGGCCGGAAATGGAATTCGTCGGCGAGCCGATCGGGTACGGCGAAGGTCACGGCGACGGCGTCGTCGCACAGGCGCTGCACGGCCGCGACCTCGAGCGCGTGGAACGCGCGGGATCGGCCGGTTGTGGGTTCCATTGTCGTGGTCACCTCAGATCTCCTTCACATGATCGAACGGTTCGAGGCAGTCGCGGCAGCGATACAGCGCCTTGCATGCGGTGGCCGAGAACGGTGAGACGAGTTCGGTTGTGGCCGAGCGGCAGTGCGGGCAACGCACGTCGCGGGGCGGGGCGGCCAGCGTCAGCGGGATGGGCCCGCCGGTTCGCGTCGGGGCTGGGCCGGGCGGGGAGTATCCGTGTTCGCGCAGCTTGCGCCGCCCGTCGGGGGTGATCCAGTCGCTGCTCCACGGCGGCGACAGCACGGTGTCCACCCGTACGGCCGTGAAACCGTGTGCGCGCAGGTCGTATTCGATGTCGGCGCGAATGGTCGCCATCGCCGGGCACCCGGAGTAGGTGGGGGTGATGGTCACGACGACCACACCCTCGTGGTCGACCCGCACCTCGCGCAGGACGCCGAGGTCGGCGATGGTGAGCATCGGCATCTCCGGGTCCGCGACTTCCGCGGCCACCACCCGGGCACGATCTTGCTCGGTGGTGGAGACTGCGGTCACCATGACGCTTCCGGATGGGCGCGGGCCACGCTCTGCATCTCGGCCAGGACCAGCCCCAGCGCTTCGGTGTGCAGGCCGTCCCGGCCGGCGCGTCCGCCGACAGTGGCGGCCGAAACCCGCTCGGGTGCAGTGGTTTCCGCAGCCCGAAGAATCGTGGCGAGGGTCTCCTCGACCTCGGTGCGCACCCGCGCGGGGTCCACGGCCACCCCGGTCGCCGTGAGCGCCGTCTCGTCAGCGGAGGTGATGAACAGTTCTGGAACGAGGGGCCAGACCTGGCCTAGCGCCCGGACCAGTCGGCCGTGGGACTCGTCGGTCCCCGCGCCGAGCACGACCGCCCACCGTGCCGCGTAATCACGGTGGTAGGTCAGTTCCTTGACTCCCTTGTGCGCCACTGCCGACAGCACCGGATCCCGGGAGTCCCGTAGCCGCGCGAAGACCGCCAGCCGCCAGGTCGAGAAGACGAGCAGCCTGGTGATCGCCTGTGCGAAGTCGCCGTTGTCGAGTTCGCACAGGCGTACATTGCGGAATTGCGCGTCGGTGCGGAAGAACGCCAGCGCATCCTCGGGCGGAACGGGTGAGGTATCCGAGAGGTACGGCACGACGGCGGGATCGGCGGCCGCAGCGCGGGCCAGCAGCAGCCGTGCCTGCCCGAGCAGGTCCAGACCGATATTGGCGAGCGCGACCTCCTCCTCCAATTCTGGTGCGTGCGTGACCAATTCGGTCAGCCTCTGGGCGCTGATCAGGGCATCGTCGGCGAGCATGAGGCAGTACCGCGCCAGCGCCGAGGGGTCCGCGTCCGCGGGCACGGTCGTGTCCACCCCGGCCAGGGGGTCGTCGAAGCCGGTCCCGAAGGCCCAGCGGCCGTCGTCATCGGCGGCCGCGAGACCGTCGAAGGGATTGTCGTGGTCGATCATGGCGGCGCCTCACATGTGGGGAACGGTGTCGGGGATCTCGTAGAAGGTCGGATGGCGGTAGACCTTGTCGCGGTTGGGCGCGAAGAAGGGATCCTTCTCGGCCGGGCTGGATGCGGCGATGGTGTGCGAGGGCACCACCCAGATGCTCACGCCCTCGTTGCGACGGGTGTAGACGTCGCGGGCGTGCCGCAGTGCCATCTCGTCGTCGGCGGCGTGCAGCGAACCCACGTGCACGTGGTTGAGTCCACGCTTACCACGCACGAACACCTCGTACAGCGGCCATTCCGAACGAGTAGCGCTCATGGTCATGCCTCCTGGCTTCCGTTGCGGTGGGCGAACGCCGCGGCTGCTTCGCGCACCCACGCCCCGTTGTCGTGTGCGGATCGCCGGACATCGATCCGCTGCGCATTGCACGCACCGTTGCCGGCCACGACCTGCGCGAACTCGTCCCAGTCGGGTCGGCCGAAGTCGTGAGCGCCGCGGTCGGCATTCCATGCCAGCTCCGGATCGGGCAGGGTGACACCCAGCGTCGCGGCCTGCGGAACCGTCATGTCGACGAATCGCTGCCGCAGTTCGTCATTGGTGTGGCGTTTGATCCGCCAGCGCATGGACTGCGCGGTGTTGGGCGAGGCGTCGTCGGGCGGGCCGAACATCATCAGTGTCGGCCACCACCACCGGTCGACGGACTCCTGCACCATGGCCCGTTGCGCGTCGGTACCGCGCATCATGGTCATGAGCAGTTCATAGCCCTGACGCTGATGGAACGACTCCTCCTTGCAGACCCGGATCATCGCGCGCGCGTAGGGACCGAACGAGCTGCGGCACAGCGGAACCTGGTTGCAGATCGCCGCGCCGTCCACCAGCCACCCGATGACCCCGACATCGGCGAAGGTCAGGGTCGGATAGTTGAAGATCGAGGAGTACTTCTGCCGGCCGGAGAGCAGTTTGCCGGTGAGGTCGCCGCGATCCGCGCCCAGGGTTTCCGCCGCCGAGTACAGGTACAGACCGTGCCCGGCCTCGTCCTGGACCTTGGCCAGCAGGATCGCCTTGCGGCGCAGCGAGGGCGCGCGGGTGAGCCAATTGCCTTCGGGCTGCATGCCGATGATCTCGGAGTGGGCGTGCTGGGCGATCTGCCGAATCAGGGTGGCGCGGTAGGCGTCCGGCATCCAGTCGCGCGGCTCGATGCGCTGATCAGCGGTGAGCATGGCGTCGAATCCCGCCTGCAGATCGTCGGAGACAGGGGTGTTCATGACCGAACCCTTCAGTGACCGGTGAAGACCGGGGTTGTCTTGGACAGGAAGGCAGTGACCGCGGCGCGATGGTCGGCGCTCGCGCCGAGCCGCTGCTGGGCATCGGCTTCGTCTTCCAGCGTTTCCGCCAGATCGGCGTCCGACCGCGCCAGCAGCGCCTTCACCTCTCGGTAGGCGGCAGTCGGTCCTGCAGCTAAGCGGGCTGCGAGTTCGCGTGCCGCGGTATCCAATTCGGAATCGTCAACGACCCGATGCACCAGTCCCCACTCCAGCGCCCGGGCGGCGTCGATCCGGTCGCCGAGCAGCATGAGCCCTGCGGCGCGCGAGGAGCCGAGCGCGCGCGCCAAGGTGTGGCTCAGACCTGAATCGCTGGCCAGGCCGATGCCGGTGAACGCGGTGGCGAAGGTCGCCAACCCGCCGGCGATCCGGATATCGCCCGCGAGCGCGATGCCGAGTCCCGCACCGACACACGCGCCCTGGATCGCCACTACCACCGGAACCCGGATCGCCGCCAACGCGGTGATCAGCGGGTTGTAGTGTTCCCGGACGGTCGCCATGGCGATGGCCGGGTCGGTGTCCAACCCGGTCACGTGCTCGGCGAGATCCTGCCCGACGCAGAAGTTCCGCCCCTCCGCGCGCAGCAAGACGGCCCGGACACCGTCGTCGGCGGCGAGGGATCGCAGTGCGTCCAGCAGCCCTTCTTTGAGGACGCGGTCCAGGGCATTGGATGCCGTGGGCCGCGCCAGCGTGAGAACGGCCAATCCGTCGCGGTTTTCGACGGTGACAGTGTCGGTGGCGGTGCTCATCGAGTGGTTCCTTTCGTTCCGCCGTTCCAGTCGTAGAACCCTCGTCCGGCCTTGCGCCCGAGCTCGCCCCGAGCGACCTTGTCGCGCAGCAGCTGTGGCGGCTCGAAACGGGGTCCCAGGGTGGCCGCGAGGTGTTCGGCGATCGAGAGCCGGACGTCGAGCCCGACCAGATCGGTCGACCGCAGCGGACCCATGGCGTGCCGGTAGCCGAGTTCCATTGCCCTGTCTATGGATTCGGCGTCCGCGACGCCGTCCTCGAGCATGCGGATGGCCTCCAGCCCCAGACACACCCCGAGACGGCTGGTCGCGAAGCCCGGGGCGTCGTTGACCAGCACCTCGGCCTTGCCGAGCGCGGCGACCCAGTCCCGCACCCGGGCCGCGACTCCGGGGTCGGTCGCGGGGGCGCGCACCACCTCGACCAGTTTCGACGCCGGAACGGGATTGAAGAAGTGCATGCCCAGAAACCGGCTCGGGTCCTTCAGCACCGCACCCAGTTCCGTGATGGACAGCGAACTGGTGTTGGAGGCGAGCACCGTCTCCGGCCCGACCGCCCGCTCCGCGGCGCTCAGCACCTCGGCCTTCAGCCGCGGATTCTCCGGCACCGCTTCGATCACCAGATCCGAATCGGCGGGCAGCTCGGCGATCGCCGCGGTCAGGGTAATTCTCCCCATGATCGTGTCGATATCACTGCCGCCCAGGGCATTTCGCTCCGCTGCCACGGACAGGCCGTTGCGAATCCGCTGCCGCGCCGCGCCGCGATCTCCTGATTCGACGACGATGACATCGCTGCCGAGGGTGGCGAAGGACTGGGCGATGCCCGCGCCCATCCGGCCTCCACCGATCACGCCGATCAGGTCTGATACCGCTGTGCCGGTCATCGTGTCCTCTTCTCCAGGAATGCGGTCATCCGCTCGTATTTCTCGGCGCTGTCGAACAGCACCGCTTGGGCGATGTCGTCGGCGCGGGAGCCGTCGGCGACCAGCTTGGTCAGCCGCAATGCCAGTGGTGACTGGCGCACGATGCGATCGAGGAGCTCGTGGGCGGCAGCGACATGCGCGCCTTCGGGAACAACCTCGAGCACCAGCCCGCACCGCAGGGCGCGCTCGGCATCCAGCCGCGCCCCACCGAGCAAGACCTGCTTAGCGATCGAGACGCCGACCAGCTCCGGCAGGCGGTAGCCGGCGCCCGCCGCAGCGATGATGCCCAGACCCGGCTCTGGATTCGCGAAAACGGCCGTCGGTGTGGCGATCCGGATGTCGCAGGCGTAGGCCAGTTCTGCCCCGCCGCCGAAGGCGTAACCGCTGACCGCGGCGACCGTCGGCAGCGGTAGCCGCGCCACCCGGTCGAACAGGGTGCGATTGATCCCGGCCAGCGCCTCGTTCAATCCCCGGTCACGCAGTTCGACGATGTCGGCGCCACCGGCGAAATGGTCACCACGACCGGTGAGCACCAATGGTTTCGGCGCGCATTCCAGCCGCTCGCAGACCCGGTGCAGCTCGGAGATCATCTCGGCGTCGATCGCATTGCGCCGCTCCGTCCGATCCAGGACCACCACCGTGCGGTCGTCGGACTCGGTGACCTCGAGGGTGGAGAACAGGCGGCTCACGGGGCCTCCACCAGCATCGCCACACCCTGCCCGACGCCCACGCAGAGGGTCGCGAGTCCACGGCGCGCGCCTTCGCGCTCCATACGCCCCAAGAGCGTCAACAGGATTCGCGCTCCGGAGCATCCGAGCGGATGTCCCAGCGCGATCGCACCACCATCGGCGTTGACGATCTCTTCGTCCAGCTTCAACTGCCGCATCACACCCAGCGACTGGGCGGCGAACGCTTCGTTCAGTTCGACCGCATCGAGATCACCGATTCCCCACCCGGCGCGGCCGAGGACTTTGCAGGTGGCGGGTACCGGACCCAATCCCATGACATTGGGCGGCACACCGGCATTGGCCGCGGCGACGATCCGGGCACGCACCGTCAGACCGTGCCTGCGCACCGCCTCCGCACTGGCCACGATCAGCGCGGCCGCCCCATCGGACAACGGCGACGACGACCCCGCCGTGACAATGCCCCCCGGGCGGAACACCGGACGCAAGCCCGCGAGCTTTTCGAGGGTCGTGTCGCGCCGCGGGACCTCGTCGGTGCTCACTGCGCCACCGCGAACCGGGACGGGAACGATCTCCGCCTCGAAATGTCCGGCGTCGCTGGCCGCGGTGGCGCGGCGCTGGCTGCGCAGTGCGAATTCGTCGCTCTCTGTGCGGGAAATACCCTCGGCGGCCGCCACCTCTTCGGCGGTCTCCCCCATCGCCAATGTCACCTTGCGTACCTCCGGGCCGCTGCCGAGCACGGCCGCGTCCGCTCGCGCGAAACGCTCATTGGTGAAGCGCCATCCGAGCGCGGTATCGCTCAGCTCCCCCGGCTTGGCCCATGCCACACCGGGTTTGGCGACCACCCACGGCGCTCGCGTCATCGATTCGACGCCGCCCGCCACGATCAGATCGGCATCGCCGCCGCGAATCATGGCGGCGGCGGTCGCGACGGCAGTCAATCCGCTCGCGCACAACCGGTTGACCGTGAATCCCGGCACCGAATCCGGCAGCCCGGCCAGCAGCGCCGCCATGCGAGCGACATTGCGGTTGTCCTCGCCGGACTGATTGGCCGCGCCCAGGATCACCTCGTCCACCGCGTCATCGGAGATCGCGGCCCGACGCACCGCTTCCCGGATCACCAGCGCCGCCATGTCATCGGGCCGGACTTCGGCCAGAGCGCCGCCGTAGCGGCCCTGGGGCGTTCGCACGCCGTCCACCAGAAAGACCTCGCGCATCCTCACACTCCTGTCCTCGCCTTCATAATTACCGAATGTTCGGTTGGTAATCAACCCCCGGCGGCGGGTCTGCGCGAAATGCTCGCCGGGCACTGGGAAGATGGCCGGATGGCTTCTCCGCGCGTCACCCGCAGGTCCGGTCCCGGCCGGCCCGGCTACGACCTCGACTCCCTGCTGTCGGTCGCCGTCAAAGTTTTCAACGAGAAGGGCTACGACGGCACCAGCATGGAGACCCTGGCGCAGCGGCTCGGAATCACGAAATCCTCCATCTACCACCACGTCTCCGGCAAAGAGGAGCTGCTGGAGCTGGCGCTCGGGCGCGCACTCAACGGGCTGTTCGCGGTTACCACCGAACCCGAGGTCACCTCGGGCCCCTACATCGACCGGCTCGAGCATCTGGTGCGCCGCAGCGTCCAGGTGCTGGCCACCGAGCTGCCGTATGTGACGCTGCTGCTGCGGGTGCGTGGCAACAGCCCCGTCGAACGCCGCGCGCTCGCCCGCCGCCGCGAATTCGACGATGTGGTCGCGCGACTGGTCAGCGAGGCCGTTTCCGAGGGCGATCTGCGCCCGGACATCGATCCGGCGCTGATCAGCCGCCTGCTGTTCGGCATGGTCAACTCCCTCATCGAGTGGTACAGCCCGCGTGGGGGCACCTCCGTGGACCAGCTCGCCGACGCCGTGGTCCACATGACGTTCGAGGGCCTGCGCACGCACTGACCGATCACGGTTCCTTGACACGGGCAAGGGCCACGCGCGATCGTAATTACCGACCGAATGGACGGTAGATAGGAGTCGTGGTGAGCAGGTTGTTGCAGAGTTATGTGAGCGGACGGTGGCACACTCCACCGGATGCGGGCCAGTCGATCCTCAGCGCCGTGGACGGCAGCGAGATCGCACGGGTCTCCTCGACCGGCGTCGACTTCGCCGCGGCGGTGCATCACGCGCGCTCGGTCGGGGGGCCCACGCTGGCGCGGCTGACCTTCCATGAGCGCGCGGGGCTGCTGAAGGCGCTCGGGCAGTCCATCCTGGCGCGCAAGGACGAGTTCTACACGGTCTCACGGGCGACCGGCGCGACCGACCGGGACTCGGCCATCGACATCGACGGCGGCGCGGGCACCCTGCTCAGCTACGCAAGCCGGGCCAAGCGTGAATTGCCCAATGGCACCGTGTATCTCGACGGCGGGGTGGAACAGCTCGGCAAGCGCGGAACCTTCGTCGCCCAGCACGTCTTCACCACGCGTCCGGGCGTGGCGGTGCAGATCAATGCTTTCAATTTCCCGGTCTGGGGTTTCCTCGAGAAGCTGGCTCCGGCGTTCATCGCGGGTGTGCCGAGTATCGTGAAGCCCGCATCGCAGACGGCGTATCTGACCGAGGCCATCTTCCGCCACATCATCGAATCCGGTCTGCTTCCGGAAGGTTCGGTGCAGCTGGTGTGCGGCGGCACCGGCGACCTGTTGGATCAGCTGGGTGGCCAGGACTCGCTGCTGTTCACCGGTTCCGCGCAGACTGCCGCACTACTGCGCACGCACCCGGCGCTCGTGCACCACGGCACCCGTTTCACCGCAGAGGCCGATTCGCTCAACGCCTCGATCCTCGGCACCGACGTAGAGCCCGGCTCTGCGGAGTTCGATCTGTATGTGCGCCAACTGGTTACGGAAATGACCGCGAAGGCCGGACAGAAGTGCACGGCCATCCGGCGCGCATTCGTTCCTGAGAACATGATCGACGCCGTGATCGACGCGGCCCGGGAGCGGTTGAGCAAGGTTGTGGTGGGCGCGCCCGGGGACGAGGGCGTCACGATGGGCGCGCTGGCCAGTGTGCAGCAGCGCGACGAAGTGTTGAAGGCCGTCCAGGCCCTCACCGCCAGCAGCGAGATCGTGGTCGGTCGAGCGCAGGCGCCGGAGGGTCCCGGCGCGTTCCTGTCGCCCATCCTGTTGCGCTGCACGGACAACACCGCCGCCGAACCGCACGAGATCGAGCCGTTCGGTCCGGTAGCGACGATCATGGGCTATCGCGACGCCGCCGAGGTGATCGACCTGGCGGCCCGTGGGCAAGGCAGTCTGGTCGCCTCCCTGGTCACCGCCGACGCGGCGCTCGCCCGGGAGATCGTGCTGGGCCTGGCTCCCTTCCACGGCCGTGTCCTGGTTCTCGACACCGACGATGCGAAGGAGTCGACCGGCCACGGATCCCCGCTGCCGGTGCTCGTGCACGGAGGACCCGGCCGGGCCGGGGGCGGTGAAGAGTTGGGCGGTGTCCGCGGCGTACTGCATCACATGCAGCGCACGGCCGTGCAGGCGTCGCCGGACAAGCTCGCCGCCATTACCGGGCAGTGGGTCACCGGCGCCACCCGGCACACCGGCGCGGTGCATCCGTTCCGGAAGAGCCTGGCGGAGTTGGCTGTCGGTGACACCATCGTGGGCGGGCCGCGGCAGGTCACGGGCGGGGACATCGCGCACTTCGCGGAGTTCACCGGCGACACGTTCTACGCCCACACCGATCCCGTTGCCGCGGCGGCCAATCCACTCTTCGGCGGTATCGTCGCCCACGGCTACCTGGTTGTATCGCTTGCGGCCGGGCTGTTCGTGGACCCCGCGCCGGGCCCCGTCCTCGCCAATTTCGGCGTCGACAACCTCCGATTCCTCACCCCCGTCAAGGTCGACGACATCCTCACCGTGACCCTCACCGCGAAGGCCATCACGCCCCGGGCCACCGCTGACTACGGTGAAGTCCGCTGGGATACCGTGGTGATGAATCAGAACGCCGAACCCGTCGCGACCTACGACGTGCTCACCCTGGTGGCGAAGTCATGACCTACCGCATCGCCATCTGCTACGGCCGCCCGGCGGATCCCGCGGCCTTCGACGCGTACTACGCCGAAACCCATGTCCCGCTGGCTCGGAAGATCCCCGGCCTCTCCGCATTCACCTGGGGCAACTGCTCCCCGCTCGGCAGCGAGGAACCGCCGTACTACATGGTGGCGAACCTGCAGTTCCCGACGGCCGACGCACTCGAGCGGGCATTGACCTCGACCGAGATGAAGGCCGCAGGCCGCGACGTCCGAAACTTCGCCACCGGCGGCGTCACCATGTTCACACAATCCGAGCAATCAGGACTGATTCCCTGATCCGCACGCCCCCGGCGGGCGGGAGTCCGGGGCTCCCTGCCCGCCGGTTTCCCGAGCACCACGCGAACTATCGGGTGCCGCGCACGAAGCCGAGAAGGATCTGTCGGCCGGTCTGAGAGGTGAAGCTGCCATAGGCATCGTCGAAGGCGTGTCCGGCGAAAGGTAGTTGGTAGACATGGTTTTCGACGCCTGCCCGGGTAAGTGAGGCGGCGAAGCCGGTGATGGCGCGCCGCAGTTCCCGACGACCAGCAGGGTGCAGGGCAGACCGGGGTGGAGTCGGTGGTCGCCGCGACCTGCACCAAATGTCAGCGTGCAGCGCGAGGACGTCGCGATCCCGGTATTCGCGATGTACTCGCGCTGCTGCACCTTCCACACCGGCCGCGCCGATGTCCGCCCCGCCATTCCGACAGTGCTGGACCTGCTCGCCACCGGCAGGCTCGATCCCTCGATCGTCACTACCCGCACCGCCGCCTGGGACGACTCCATCGACGCCCCGCTCGATACACCGATGAAACTGGTGGTCACCCACTGACTTTCAACCGACGCGCCGCGCGCCTGGTCACTACGGTACCGGGCGCCCGTCCGCCGCCGCGATTCACTCGCCGGGATCGACCCGGCACAGAATGCGCCTGGCGCCCACTCTTCGCCGCGGCAGTACCGCAGTCGACCGGCTGCGCCGAGTTGTCGAGGCTGTTCTGGGCCACGCACTCACCCTCGCGCACTTGCAATTCCAGGCACAGGGTGGTGTTGCGCATGCCGCCGATGGAGCGCACGGTGTCGTAATCAGTGCCGGGACACGAACCGCCACCAGGATCCTTCAACACCACACCGACGCGGAATATCGTCGTCGGGTCGTCACAGGACACCGACGTCACGTCGACCATCGCGGGCCCACCGCTGACCTTCACACAATCACCGGCGGACACCTTCCGCAGCGGATCACGACCACCGTCTCGAACATGGCCATGATCGGTGACGTGCTGCCAAGATCCGCCAGGAGGGAATCCGCTGACCCATCGCCTCGAGCGCCCTCGGGCTGACCGCCGGGAGGCTTTCCATCCTCGAAGCGAGCGCGGCCAGCAGAACGGGATCTGCGAATCGTTCAACGGGCGATTCCGCGACGAATTCCTGCCCTGCGAGCCATTCGGATCGCTCACCGAGGCGCAGGGACTGGCGTATCGAGCACAACACTTACCGACCCCAACGATTCTGTTATTCGGCGTCTGCTGCGATCCAGGCTGCGATCTGCGCGCGGGAGGTGAATCCGAGTTTGGTCAGGATGTGTTCCACGTGCCCCTGTGCGGTGCGTTGGGAGATCACCAGTTTGGCGGCGATCTGCTTGTTTGTGAAGCCTTGGGCGATGAGGTCCGCGACCTGCCGCTCACGCTTGGTCAGCTCCGGAAGAGGACCCGATGTGAGTTTCGTGTCTGTCGGCTGCTCGCCGAGGGCGTAGGCCACGGCTGCGTCCATTCCCATCACTTGGCCGTGCCGGAAGGCCGATTCGAATCCGCGTACCCCGAGGGCGGATCGCATCAGCCGGACACATTCGTCGTGATGCTGCCGCATTATTGGGACGATGCTCGCAACGTCACCCGCAGACCGGTCCAATTCGTGCGCGGCTCCCATAAGCACGGCCGCACGCTCGGCGTTGCCGTCGACGCAGGCCGTCCAGGCCAGCGACTCGAGACTCACCGCGGCAACAACTGGGCTGCGCATTCGCTGGTTGACGCGCAGTGCATTCGCGAGCAGCTCAATTGCCCGAGATCGCTCACCTTGCTGCCAGACGGCAACGCCCATGCCCCACAACGCCGTCGACTGGAAGAGTAATTCGCCGCAGGCTTGGGTGATGGAAAGCACTTGTCGGTGATACTCAATCGCCCGTTGTGTGTCCCCAGCCAGCTCGTGCACCCAACCGAGCAGGGTCAAAGCAGCAAGATGAATATATCCTCGCTGATTCGGGCTGAGCACTTCGACGGCGCGTTCGAGGGACGAGGTTGCGCAGGCAAGCTCACCGCGGTAAAGCGCCACGGCGCCGGCGGCGTGGGCGATCAGCGCTTGGGTCATCGGAGTGGGGTCCTGTTCGGCGAGCACGCGTGCCTGTTCCACCAGGGTCGCCGCCGCTGGCAAATCGCCCTGCATCACTGCCAGGAAGCAGCCTGCATAGAGCGCCCTGACACGGTCGGGTATGGATTGCCGGGCAGGGTGGTTCAGGACCCGGTTGATCCAGCGCCGAGCTTCGCCGTATAGACCCGGGAAACTCCAGAACATATATAGTGCGGCGGCGGTCTGTAGTCCGGCTTCCGCCGCTTCCTCGGAGTTCTCCGCCAGGCAGTGTTCGAGCGCGTCGCGTAGATTCGGTAGTTCGCGTTCGAGCCTGGCGAACCAGTAGAGCTGCCGGTCGCTGATCCACCCCGCCTCCGCGTCCAGCGCCAGCCGCTGATACCAGTCGCGGTGCTTGCTTCGCACCAGCTGATCCTCACCGGACTCACGTAACTTTTGCCGACCGAAATCCTGCACCGTCTCGAGCATTCGGAATCGCACCACGCCGTGGGATTCGTCTCGGATCAGGATCGACTTGTCCACGAGTGCGGACAGCACATCGAGCGGGCTGTCCGGTGCCAGGTCGGTGCCGCAGATTTGTTCGGCGGCGTCGAGTTCGAAGCCTCCAGTAAATACTGATAGCCGGGCCCACAGCCGTTGTTCGGCCGGGGTGCACAGCTGGTAACTCCAGTCGATGGACCATCGCAGGGTCTGCTGGCGTGTGGGTGCGGTGCGGCTGCCGCGGGTTAGTAGTGCGTAGCGGTCGTCGAGGCGTTGCAGGATCTGTTCGGGGGACATTGTGCGCATCCGGGCTGCGGCGAGCTCGATCGCCAGTGGCAGTCCGTCCAGCCGGGTGCAGATGCGGGCGATGGTGTCCTTGTTGTCGTCGGTGAGTTCGAAACTTGGCACGACTGCGGTCGCGCGGTCGGCGAACAAGGTGACCGAATCATAGCGGGGCAGTCCGCGCAGCGGCGTTTCCTGGTTCGGGTTCGGCACGGTCAGCGGCGGCACCCGCAGTACCGACTCTCCGGCGATGTCGAGCGGTTCGCGGCTTGTGGTCAAGATTCGCAGATGTGGACAAGCCTGTAACCAGGTTTCGACCGACTCGGCCACGGTCGCGACCAGTTGTTCGCAGTTGTCCAGGACCAGCAGCGACTTGCGCGTGGACAGGAATTCGACCACAACCTTCGGCAACGGTCGTGCTGAATCGTCGCGCAGTCCGAGGCTGGCTGCAATCACGCCGACGAGCAGTGCGGGGTCGGAAATGTCGGCCAGTTCGACTAGCCATATCCCGTCGGCGAACTCCCGGCGCGCGGTCGTCGCGGCCCGCAGCGCCAGCCGGGTTTTGCCGACCCCGCCGATGCCGGTCAACGTCACCAGCCGGGCCGAGGACAGCAGATTCTTCACCTCCGCCAGCTCGGCGCGGCGGTCGACGAAACTAGTCAACTCCAGTGGCAGAAGGCTCGCGGTGCGACTACCCACGGCCGCCGTCGGCGGACGCCACCCCGAGGTGGCGGGTTTACGGTCCCGGTGCTCGCGATCGGGTTCGCCGTGTAATGCCATCTCATCGACGGCGAATCCATGGTTGCGCTGTGCTTGCCGGAGTGCTTCCCCCAGCGCGGTCGGCGAGGGCCGCTGGTGCGGGTCACGGTTCATCGCCGTCGATACGACCGTGGATATGTCGGCAGCGATGCCATGCTCGCGCAGGTCCGGCACCGGCTGGGTGGTGATCCGCAGGAACTGAGTGACCACGTTCTCCCCGCTGTGCCGTTCAAACGCCGCATGCCCGGTCAACGCACAGAATAACGTGGCACCCAACCCGTACACGTCCGCAGCCGGCGTGGGAGCCTCGCCTTCCAGCACCTCCGGGGCGGTGAACGCTGGGGATCCAGTCAGGGTGCCCGAGGTGGTCTCAAATCCGCCGGTGATGCGCGCGATTCCGAAGTCTGTCAGCGCGGGCTCGCCGTAATCGGTGAGGAGGATGTTGCCTGGTTTCACGTCCCTATGCAGGATGCCCAGGCGATGCGCGGTCTCCAGCGCCCCGGCGATCTTCACCCCGATCCACAACACGGTCTCCACCGGCAGCGGACCCTGCCCACGGATACGGGCGTCCAAGGAGTCCAACGGGTGATACGGCATCACCAGATAGGGCCGTCCATTCGCGGTGGTGCTCGCCTGCAATATCGTGACGATATTCGGATGACCGGTCAACCGGCCCATCGCCCGCTGCTCCCGGAAGAAACGCGCCCGACTCTCCGTATCCAAATCGACGGTCAACACCTTCACTGCCACCGTCCGGTCCAGCTCCGCCTGGGTACAGCGATAGACCGCACCGAAACCGCCCCGCCCGATCTCCTCGGCATCCTCGAACCCGGCCGCAGCCAATTCCTCCGTGACCGGCACTGACATGTCACGGACCGTTCGGAACGGATCACGCTCGTTCATCGGCTGCACATCCGCCAGCGTCCCCGGTAACAAGCAACATGCGTCAACTTTTCGTTAACGAATAGCTTATCCCCACCGAACAACGGCGACGAAGAGGTGTGAGACTAGCGGTGGATCCGGTCCCGGTATTGGTTAGTTACCGGACGGGGGTGATCCGGTCTTCGAAGGTGATTGGATCCTGAATCCCCCGTTACCTTCCCGCGTTTGGTGCTTACCTTTCTTTTTGGGAAGGATGGACTCATGATGCCTGCGAAGCAGCATGAAGTGCGGCTGGTTGTCGAGCACCGTGATGACCACGACAGTGGATGGGCTGCGATCAAGGAGGTCTCGCCTGGTTGGACATGACCGCCGAAACCTTGCGCAAATGGGTGTGACCGGTCCCCGATAACGGGACCACCCGGTGGTTGAGTCCGGGTTGTATTCGATTCGGTTTCAGCTGATGTCGCAGGCCACGGGGTGGTGGGTGTGGCCGCAGCGGGCAGCGTACTCGGCCGGGGTGAGATAGCCCAGCGCCGAATGCCGATGCCGATGGTTGTGCTCGAGCTTGAAGTCGCCGATCACCACCCGCGCCTCGAGCAGGCTGGTCCAGTGATTGCGGTTGAGGCATTCGCTGCGTAGCCGCCGGTTGCACGACTCGATGAACCCGTTGTTCCACGGCGTCCCGGGCGGAATGTGGACGATCCCCACCCGATCCGCGCAAAACTGTTGCAGGGCACGAGAAATCATCTCCGGCCCGTTGTCCATCCGCAGCACCATCGGCGGGCCACCGCGGGTAGAGAACACCTTCTCCAGTTCGGCGACGAGTTTCTCGGCGGTGATCGAGCGCTCGACCAGGTGCAGCAGCGACTCACGGGTGTGCTCGTCGATCATCGAGGCGATCTTCACCGCCCGCCCATCGACGGTAGAGTCGAACTGGAAATCCAACACCCACACCACTTTCGGGGCGTCCGCGTCGACAGGCGGCACCAACGAGCACTCGGCCCGCTTGCGCCGGCAATGGGTGCGGACCTGCAAGCCCTCCTCACGCCAGAGCCGGTGCACCTTCCTCTTGTTCACATCCGAGCCCTCGTCGAACCGCAACGCCGCCCACGCACGGCGGAACCCGTGACCGGGGTGTTTCGTCGCGTAGGACCGCAGCCAGGCCCGCACACCGGCATCCGGATCGGCCGGGTCACCGCGGCCGGCAGCCGTCGATACGTCGACCGATGAAGCCCAACAACCTTGCACGCCAACCGTTCCGACATGCTCTTGACCTGTTTGAGTATGTCCACGGCGCGGCGCTTGGCCGCCGGGCTCAGAATTTTCAGTCCTTGGCGATCTCCCGCAGCGCGTCCTTCTCCAGCTCCGCATCGGCCAAAAGCCGCTTGAGCCGGGCGTTCTGCTCGCGCAGCTCCTTGAGCTCCTTGGCAGCATCGGTATCCACACCGCCGTACCGACGGCGCCAGTTGTACATCGTCGCCGCCGACACCCCCAGCTCCGCGGCGGCCTCCTCCCCGGTCTTGCCCGCCGCGGTCAGCTCATCGGCACGGCGCAGCTTCCGCACGATCTCCTCCGCGGAATGCCGCTTACGTCCTGCCATGTCACTCAGTGTCCCTTCCAGCCCTCACCAGGGCCAACAGGACTCTAATAGCGAGTGGTCTCATTCATTGGGGACGGGCCACCACCTCAGTATGAAATTCACGGAAGACGTATGCAGAGAACAACTTTCAATTCCGACCACGATGCCTTTCGGGCGACAATCCGCTCGTTCATCGAATCCGAGGTCGCACCGTCCTATGACAGGTGGTTCGCCGACGCCCTCGACAGCGGGCCTCGGATTTCACGCGAGGCCCGCTGTCATTAGGTGCGCCGCTATCGTCAGGGATTGACCGGGCGCGTTGCTTCCACGGATTGCGTTGGCGCAGTGGGCATTCGGGTCGGTGCGAACAAACCGGTCCATCGATGAGTGAGATAACGCCAGCGGTCACCTGCGCGAAGCCGCTTCAACTCATCGGCGCGGCACGCGATATTGATCGCTGTGACGATCAGTTGCGTACAGGCGACCAGCCCCAACAATGACACCTCAGCTGGTCCTTCCATGATCACAGCGCCTTGAGTTCCTCGGTGACGGCGCCGACGGATTTCTTGGCGTCGCCGAAGAGCATGGAGGTGTGGTCGGCGTAGAACAGTGGGTTGTCGATGCCGGCGAAGCCGGAGTTCATCGA
>NZ_JBEYYI010000049.1:0-25691 GCF_040645495.1 Nocardia sp. NPDC046763
GAGATCAGCGAGTCCGAGTACATCCTCGGCATGGTGGTCCACCACATCAGCGCCGACGGCTGGTCCATGGGCCCGCTGGCCCGCGACGTCATGGTGGCCTACGCCGCCCGCACCTCGTGGGAGGCCCCGGCCTGGGCGGAGCTGCCGGTGCAGTACGCCGATTACGCGCTGTGGCAGCGCGAGGTGCTCGGCTCCGAGGACGATCCGGATTCGCTGATCGCCAAGCAGATCCGCTACTGGACCGACGCGCTCGCCGACCTGCCCGACGAGTTGGTGCTGCCGGCGGATCGGCAGCGTCCGGCGGTGGCCAGCTACCGCGGTGGCACCTATCCGTTCGCGATTTCGGCGCAGACCCAGCAGGCGCTGGTGGATCTGGGCCGCCGCCACAATGCGTCGCTGTTCATGGTCATGCACTCCGCTTTGGCGGTGCTGTTGGCTCGGCTGTCGGGTACCTCCGACATCGCGATCGGTACCCCGGTGCACGGTCGTGGTGAGGCGGCGCTCGACGACCTGATCGGCATGTTCGTCAACACTCTTGTGCTGCGTACCGAGGTGGACGGCAGCGAGATCTTCGCCGATCTGCTGGCCCGTTCCCGCGACGCCGACCTGCATGCTTTCGCGCATGCGGACGTGCCGTTCGAGCGTCTCGTCGAGGTGATCAACCCGGCCCGTTCGCAGGCTCGGCATCCGCTGTTCCAGGTCATGTTGGCCTTCCAGAACACGCGCCAGGCCAGTCTGGAGTTGCCGGGTCTGTCGGTCAACGGCATCGATTACGACGCGCGGCTGGCCAAGTTCGATCTGCAGTTGACCTTGCAGGAGGCCCAGGACGACCGTGGGGAGAACGCGGGCATGTCCGCCGAGATCTCCTACGCGCTCGACCTTTTCGACGAGCCGACCATCGAGGCGTTCGCGCACCGGTTGGATCTGATCCTGGCCGCCGTGGTCGCGAACCCGGACGCCCCGCTGGGCGATATCGATCTGCTGGTCGCCGACGAGCGTGCACAGGTCCTCGACGCATGGAACGACACCGCGTTCGACGTGGCGTCCACGCTGCCCGCGGGTGCCACCGAGACGCTGCTGTCGCTGTTCGAGCAGCAGGCGGTGACCAGGCCCGATGCACCCGCGCTGACATTCGAGGGGACAACTCTGTCCTACGGCGAGTTCGCCGGACGCGTGTACCGGCTGGCTCGCAAGCTCATCGCCCAGGGTGTCGGCGCGGAAACCCGTGTCGCACTGGCGATTCAGCGCTCCACCGAGCTGGTGGTGGGCATGTACGCCATTCTGGCTGCCGGTGGCGCGTACGTGCCGCTGGACCCGGACCAGCCGGGGAAGCGCATCGACTACGTGCTCGACACCGCGCGCCCGGTCGCCATCCTGACCACCGGCCGCGACGACTTCGTCACCGGCCGCGATGTGCCGGTGCTCGAGATCGACGCCCTCGATCTCGAGGCGTATGCGGACACGCCGATCACCGACGCTGAGCGCGGCGGGCCGGTGCTGCCCGCACACTGCGCCTACGTGATCTTCACGTCCGGCTCCACCGGCCGCCCCAAGGGTGTCGCGGTGGAACACCGTTCGATCATGAACCGGCTGCGATGGGGTCAGCACAGCTACCCGATCGGTACGGATGATGTTGTGCTGCAAAAGACTCCGGCCACCTTCGACGTGTCGGTGTGGGAGTTCTTCTGGCCCCTGCAGGTGGGCGCGCGCCTGGTCGTGGCCAAGCCCGACGGGCATCGCGATCCGCTGTATCTGGCCCTCTTGATCACCTCGGAGGGCATCACCACCGCGCACTTCGTGCCGTCCATGATGTCGGTCTTCGTGGCGACCATCGGCGAGTCCGAAGCCGCGACCATGAATTTGAAGCGCGTCTTCGCCTCCGGTGAAGCACTGCCCGCGCCGATCGCGCAGCGGCTCAAGGAGCTGACGGGCGCGGAGCTGCACAACCTGTACGGCCCCACCGAGGCCGCGGTCGAGGTGACCCACCACGAGGTCGTGGACTCCGACACGGTGTTCGTGCCCATCGGCCGTCCGGTGTGGAACACCCAGACTCTGGTCCTGGACGCGCGGCTGCACCCGGTAGCGCCGGGGGTGGCGGGCGAGCTGTATCTGGCAGGTGCACAGCTGGCCCGCGGCTACCTGGATCGCCCGGGCCTGTCGGCTGACCGCTTCATCGCCAACCCGTATGGCGCGCCCGGTTCGCGCATGTACCGTACCGGCGACCTGGTCGCTTGGACGGCCGACGGCGAGGTGAACTACCTGGGCCGCACCGACTTCCAGGTGAAGCTGCGCGGTCAGCGTATCGAGCTGGGGGAGATCGAGGCCGCGCTGCTGACGCAGCCGGGTGTCGCGCAGTCGGTCGTGGTGGTGCGTGACGACCCCAATGCCGGTGATCAGCTGGTCGGCTATGTGGCCCGTGATCCCGAGACCGCTCCGGATCCGGACGCCATCAAGGCCGGACTCGGCAGTTCGCTGCCTGCCTACATGGTCCCGGCCGCGATCGTGGTGCTCGACGCCTTCCCGGTGAACGCCTCGGGCAAGCTGGACCGCAAGGCCCTGCCCGCTCCGATGTTCGAGGCCAAGCGTTTCCGCGCCCCCTCGACCCCGATCGAGGAGATCATCGCCCAGATCTTCGCCGACCTGCTCGGCGTCGAGCGCGTCGGCGTGGACGACGACTTCTTCGAACTGGGCGGCAACTCGCTGGTCGCCACCCAGGTCGTGGCGCGCCTGTCGGCCGCGTTGAACGCCGAGATCGGCGTGCGCGTGCTGTTCGAGGCCCCGACCGTGGCGGCACTGGCCGCGAGTGCGGAGTCGCACGCGGGAACCGGTGTGCGCCAAGCGCTCACGGTGCAGACCCGGCCCGAGTACCCGCCGCTGTCGCTCGCCCAGCAGCGCATGTGGTTCCTCAACCGGTTCGATCCCGAATCGGCCGCCAACAACATCCCCGCGGCCGTAAGGCTGACCGGCGCACTGGATCTCGACGCCATGCGCCGCGCGATCGCCGACGTGATCGCCCGCCACGAGTCGCTGCGCACCCTCTACCCCTCGCACGAGGGCGTCGCCTACCAGAAGGTGCTGCCCGCCGGCCGCGCCGTGCCGGAGCTCGAGGTCATCGACGTCACCGAGGGCGGATTGCCCGGCGTGGTAGCCGAGCTCGTTGGTCGTGGCTTCGACGTGACGGTTGAATTGCCGGTTCGGCTGCGCATGCTGCGTCTGGATTCCTCCGAGCACGTGTTGGTGCTGTCGGCTCACCACATCGCGGTCGACGGCTTCTCGATACGGCCGCTGGTGCGTGATCTGGTTGCCGGCTACGCCGCCGCGGTGATGGGTGTCGAGCCGGGTTGGGCGCCGCTCGAGGTCCAGTACATCGATTACACGTTGTGGCAGCGACAGGTACTCGGATCGGAAAGCGATGAGCTTTCGCTGATTTCCCAGCAGCTCGACTATTGGCGGGATGCGCTGGCCGGAATCCCGGACGAGCTGCGGCTGTCGATGCGGCCGCGTCCAGCAGTTGCGTCCAATCGTGCGGGTCTGCTGCGGTTCCGCGTGCCCGGAGAGACGATCGATGTCCTGAACGAGGTCGCGCATAGGGAGGGCGCGACCCTGTTCATGGTGGTGCAGACTGCTTTTGCGGTGCTGCTGTCACGTTTGAGTGGCACAGCGGACATCGCGGTCGGAACGCCGATTGCCGGCCGTGGCGAGCAGGCTCTCGACGATCTGGTCGGCATGTTCGTCAACACGTTGGTGTTGCGGACGACCGTCGATCTGGGGGAGCGGTTCACCGGTCTGCTGGCGCAAGTTCGCGCCCGGGATCTGGGTGCGTTCGCGCACGCCGACGTGCCGTTCGAGCGAGTGGTCGAGATGGTCAACCCGGTGCGATCGCAAGGACGCCATCCGCTGTTCCAGGTGATGCTGTCGTTCCAGAATGTGGGCCACACCGAGCTGACATTGCCTGATCTGACGGTCAATGAAGTCGAGATGGACTATCAGACAGCGAAATTCGATCTGCAGCTGTCACTGATAGATGGCAGCGGCGCGGGCATGGCTGCCGAATTGGTGTTCGCCACAGATCTTTTCGATACCCAGTTCGCGGAGACGTTCGCACAGCGATTCCTGCATCTGCTGGCCGCGGTCGCCACGGATCCGGCTACGCCCGTGGGCGATCTGCCGCTGATGGCTGATGCCGAGCAGGCGTTGGTACTCGAGGTCTGGAACGAGACCAAGTACCCGATCGACGCGATATTGCCCACGGTGTCCGAGGATTCCGGCGCGACACTGGGCTCGTTGTTCGAGGCGCAGGTCGCCCTGACTCCCGAAGCGACGGCTATCACCTACGAGGGGACAAGTCTGTCCTACGCCGAGTTCGCGGATCGGGTGCGCAGACTCGCACGCTGGCTGATCGCGGCGGGTGTCGGACCCGAGACCCCGGTGGCGCTGAGCATGCAGCGGTCCATCGACCTCGTGGTCGGTATGTACGCGATCAGCGTCGCGGGCGGTGTGTTTGTGCCCCTGGATCCCGAACATCCGGCTGAGCGCACCCGATACGTTCTCGAGACGGCCCAGCCGATCTGTGTGCTGACCTCAGCATCCGGCCTCGAAGATGTCGAATGGCCCCTGGTTCGGATCGATGAGCTGGATCTGTCGGATCGTTCCGGCGCTGTGGTGACCGATGCCGACCGAGTGGCGTCGCTCCGGGCGGCCAATACCGCCTACATGATCTTCACTTCTGGTTCGACGGGGCGTCCCAAGGGCGTGGCGGTGAGCCATCAGGCCATCGTGAATCAACTGGTGTGGATGCACGCTCAGTTCGGTCTCGCCGCTGACGATGTGGTGCTGCAGAAGACGCCCGTGAGTTTCGATGCGTCATTGGGCGAGTTCTTCTGGCCATTGCAGGTTGGCGCGCGGATGGTCGTCGCCAAGCCCGATGGACATCGCGACCCGTTGTACCTGGCACGTTTGATCGCCGCCGAACAGGTCACCGTCACGCAGTTCGTGCCGTCGATGCTGCAGCAGTACCTCACCGTGGGCCAGGCGCCGGAGACTCGTTCTCTGCGCCTGGTATTCGCCGGCGGCGAGGCTCTTCCGGCCTCGGCCGCCCAGCAATTCCGTGCGTTGACAGGCGCGCGGTTGTACAACATGTACGGCCCGACGGAAACGACGATCGATGTGACATATCACGAGGTCACCGACGCCGACCTGACCTCGGTGCCGATCGGTGCGCCGCACTTCAATACGCAAGCTTACGTGCTGGATTCGCGGCTGCGGCCGGTTCCGGTGGGTGTCGCGGGTGAGCTGTACCTGGCGGGCGATCAGTTGGCCACCGGGTATGTGACACGGCCGGACCTGACCGCGGACCGCTTCGTGGCCAACCCGTTCGGTGACGGCGCGCGCATGTACCGCACCGGCGACCTGGTCACCTGGACCGGGACAGGTGAACTGAACTACCTGGGCCGCACCGACTTCCAGGTCAAGCTGCGCGGTCTGCGCATCGAGCTCGGCGAGATCGAGGCGGCGCTCACCGCACTGCCGTCGATCGCGCAGTCGGTCGTCGTGGTCCGGCACGACGAGCGCACCGGCGACCAGCTGGTCGCCTACCTGGTCGCCGCCGATGGCGGGCTCGATGTCGACGTTGTGAAGGACGCTGTCGCCGAGCAGCTTCCGGCGTACATGGTGCCCGCCGCGTTCATGGTGCTGGACGCCTTCCCGCTCAACGCCTCCGGCAAGCTGGATCGCAAGCAGCTGCCCGCCCCGACCTTCGCGGTCCGGGCCTTCCGCGCCCCGGAAACCCCTGTCCAGCAGACCGTCGCGGGCACCATCGCCGATGTCCTCGGCCTGGACCGGGTCGGCCTGGACGACGACTTCTTCGAACTCGGCGGCAACTCGCTGATCGCCACCCAGGTGATCGCGCGCCTGTCCGCCGCCCTCGACGCCGACATCCCGCTGCGCACCCTGTTCGAGGCCACCACCGTGGCCACGCTCGCGGCACGGCTGGAATCGCGCGTCGGCACCGGTGCGCGCGCGGCGCTGGTCGCGCAGGAGCGCCCGGAGCTGGTGCCGCTGTCGCTGGCGCAGCAGCGCATGTGGTTCCTGAACCGCTTCGACAATCGCACCGCGGTCAACAACATCCCGGTGGCGCTGAAGCTCACCGGCACAGTCGATCTCGACGCCTTCACCGCCGCGATCGGCGACGTGCTGGCGCGGCACGAATCGCTGCGGACGGTCTACCCCGAGATCGAAGGCGACGGCTACCAGCGCATCCTGCCGCCCGCCGAGGTCGGGTTCGAGGTGCGCTCGGAAACGGTGAGCGCCCAAGAACTGGTCGCACGGGTCATCCGGCTGGCGAGCGTCCACTTCGACGTCACCCGCGAGGTGCCCTTCCGCGTCACGGTATTGAATCTGGGAGCGGACGAGCACGTGGTGGTGCTGGTGCTGCACCACATCAGCGCCGACGGCTTCTCGCTCAGGGTGTTGCTGCGGGATGTGATGACCGCCTACCTGTCCCGTGCCACCGGGGAGGTCCCGGCTTGGTCGCCGTTGTCGGTGCAGTACGCCGACTACACGCTGTGGCAGCGTGAGATCCTCGGGGCGGAAACCGATTCCGAGTCGCTCGCCGCCCAGCAGATCGCCTACTGGACCGCTCAGTTGGCTGATTTGCCCGAGCAGATCGAGTTGCCCGCCGATCGGCCGCGTCCGGAGATCGCGACCAATGCCGGTGGCAGCTACGACTTCTCGATCGACGCCGAGCTGCACCGCGCCCTGACTGGTGTGGCCCGTGAGCACGACGTCACCTTGTTCATGCTCGTGCATGCCGCCCTGGCGACCTGGGCCGCGCGTCTGTCGCGTGCCACCGATATCGCCATCGGTACCCCGATCGCGGGCCGTGGCGAACGTGCGCTCGATGACCTGGTCGGCATGTTCGTCAACACCCTGGTGCTGCGCAGCGAGGTGCGCCCGGACGCGGCCTTCCGCGATCTGCTGGCTCAGGTGCGTCGCACCGACCTGGCCGCCTTCGCGCACGCGGATGTGCCGTTCGAGCGGCTGGTGGATGTGCTGAGCCCGGTGCGTTCGCAGGCGCATCACCCGCTGTTCCAGGTGGCGTTGACCTTCGAGGCTGCCAGCGCCAAGGACGCGCAGGCGGTGTCGCTGGAGGGCTTGGACCTCGAGGTCGTCGAATTCGATCCGGGCACCGCCAAGTTCGACGTGCAACTCACCGTGAGCGAGCGCGCCGACGGCTCGCTGGGCCTGTCGTGGAACTACGCGTCGGACCTGTTCGACGTCGAGACCGTCGTATCCTTCGCCGAACGCCTGGTGCGCATCCTGCGCGCAGTGGCCGAGGACCCGGCCGCACTGCTCGGTGACATTGATCTGCTCGGCGAGAGCGAGCGCCACGATGTGACCGAGCACTGGGTCTCCGCGGGCGAGGACCTGCAGGTGCTCGCTCATGCCGCACGCGCTGCGGTCGCCGACACGGGGTCGGCGGTCGGCGAAGACGTTGCGGACGCGACGAAGGCCGACATACTGGCCGCGCTGGGCGGGGCCGCCGAGGTGCTGACCAATCCGCTGGTTGCCATCATGAGCCCGCTCGCGAACTCCGACGCGACCCTGTCGAGCCTGTTCGACCTGGCCGCCGCCGCGAACCCGGAGCGCGTCGCCGTACGCTTCGGCGACGAGGAGCTCACCTACTTCGAGCTGGACCGGCGCGCGAATGTGCTGGCGCGCAGGCTGATCGCCGAGGGAGCGGGCCCCGAGTCGCTGGTGGCGGTGCTGCTGCCGCGCTCGGCGGACCTGGTCGTGGCGCTGCTGGCCGTGATCAAGAGCGGTGCGGGCTACGTGCCGATCGATCCAACCTACCCGGCCGACCGCATCTCCTTCGTGCTCTCCGATGCGAAGCCCACGAGCGTGATCACGGATTCGACCGTGCAGGTGGAACTGCCGGTCGAGCTGAACACCGTTCTGCTGGACGGCTTCTCGCTCGAAGCGGGCGACATCGAGGACGCGGCCGACGCGCCCGTCACCGACGCCGACCGTCGCTCGCCGCTGCACCCGGACCACGTCGCCTACGTCATCTACACCTCCGGTTCCACCGGCCGCCCCAAGGGCGTGGCCGTGGCGCACCGGAATGTGGTGCGCCTGATGGCGAACACCGATCGCGAGTTCGGTTTCGGACCCGACGATGTGTGGACGTTGTTCCACTCCTACGCCTTCGATTTCTCGGTGTGGGAGCTGTGGGGTCCGCTGCTCTACGGCGGCAAGCTCGTCGTGGTCGACTACTACGTCTCGCGCTCGCCTGAGCAGTTCCTGGAACTGTTGCGCCGCGAACGGGTCACGGTCCTCAACCAGACCCCGTCGGCGTTCTACCAGCTGGCCGAGGCCGATCGGATCGCCGCGAGCGACGACGCCTTGGCGCTGCGCTACGTGATCTTCGGCGGTGAGGCTCTCGAACTGCGTCGCTTGTCGGATTGGATGGACCGCCACGGCGATTCGTCACCGTACCTGGTGAACATGTACGGCATCACCGAGACCACCGTGCACGTGTCGCTGCGCGTGCTCGATGCCGAGACCATCGCGGCCGCAGCCGGTTCCATTGTCGGCCGAGCCGTCGCGGGCCTGCGTGTCCATGTCCTCGATGACCGCATGCACCCGGTGCCGGTCGGTGTCGCGGGCGAAATGTACGTGGCCGGACCGCAGCTGTCGCGCGGCTACCTGGGCCGTCCCGACCTGACGGCAACCCGCTTCGTGGCCAGCCCGTTCGGCACGCCGGGCGAGCGCCTGTACCGCTCCGGTGACGTGGCGCGATGGAACCGCTTCGGCGAGCTCGAATATCTCGGCCGCGCCGACGACCAGGTCAAGGTCCGCGGCTTCCGTATCGAACTCGGTGAGATCGAGGCGGCAGTGCTGGCGCAGGCCGGTGTCGCGCAGGCCGCGGTCATCGTGCGCGAGGACCAGCCCGGCGATCAGCGCATCGTGGCCTATGTGGTGCCGATCGCGGCGGCCCGCGACATGACGACGGACGGCGTCTTGTTCACAGCCGACGTCGTCCGTGACGGCGCGGCGGAGCGGTTGCCGTCCTACATGGTCCCGTCGGCCATCGTGGTGCTCGACCGGATTCCGTTGACCGTCAACGGCAAACTGGACCGCCGCGCCCTGCCCGCGCCGGCCGCGCAGACGCGCGCGTTCCGCGCGCCGGAGACCCCGGTGCAGGAGACCGTCGCGGGCGTCTTCGCGGAGGTCCTCGACGTGAAGCGAGTCGGTCTGGATGACGACTTCTTCGACCTGGGCGGCAACTCGCTCATCGCCACCCGCGTGGTGTCGCGGATCGGCTCGGCCCTCGATACCACTGTCGCGGTGCGCACCCTGTTCGAGGCAAGCACCGTCGAATCCCTCTCGGCCCGTATCGAATCGCACGCCGACGGCGGGTCCCGCGCCAAGCTGGTGGCCCGCGTCCGTGCACCGAAGGCGCAGGGTGACGGGCCGGAGTTGGTGCCGCTGTCGTTCGCGCAGCAGCGTATGTGGTTCCTGAACCAGTACGACACCTCCTCGGCGGCCTACAACCTGCCGCTGGCGATCCGTCTGCGCTCCGTCGACCCGCGCTTCGGTGAACTCGACACCGCCGCACTGGAACTCGCGGTCGCGGACGTGGTCCGCCGCCACGAGTCGCTGCGCACCCGCTACCCCGAGCACGGCGGCACGCCGATGCAGGTGGTCGTCGCCGCCGAGGAGCTCGCCCTGGACCTGCGCCCGGTCACGGTCGCGGCCGCGGATCTGACCGCCACGGTCACCGCGTTCGCGACGCTGGGCTTCAACGTGGCCGAGCAGGTTCCGCTGCGGGCTCGCCTGTTCCGGGTGACCGACTCTCGTCATGCTGCTGCCTACAGGGCCACCGAGCATGTGCTGGTAGTGGTCGTGCACCACATCGCCGGTGACGGCTTCTCCATGTCGCCATTGGCCCGTGACGTCATGGTCGCCTACACCGCCCGCACCCAGGGCGCGGTGCCCGGCTGGGCCCCGCTGGCGGTGCAGTACGCCGATTTCGCGGTGTGGCAGCGCGAAGTGCTGGGCTCGGAGGAGGATTCGTCCTCGATCATGGCGCGGCAGGTCGCCTACTGGCAGCGGGTGCTCGGCGGCGTGCCCGAC
The DNA here is from genome assembly GCF_040645495.1 of Nocardia sp. NPDC046763. Lineage (NCBI taxonomy): Bacteria > Bacillati > Actinomycetota > Actinomycetes > Mycobacteriales > Nocardiaceae > Nocardia > Nocardia sp. NPDC046763. Next base: position 10,135 of record NZ_JBEYYI010000049.1, read on the forward strand.
GAGCTGGCGCTGCCGACCGACCGCCCGCGTCCGGCCATCGCCTCGCATCGCGGTGCGACCCTGACCCAGACTCTCTCGCCAGAACTCATCTCTGGTCTGGAAAGCGTTGCCCGGCAGCGTGGTTCGTCGCTGTTCATGGTCATGCACAGCGCGCTGGCGGTGCTGCTGGCCCGTTTGTCCGGTGGCGATGACATCGCCGTCGGTACCGCGGTCGCCGGTCGTGGTGAGGCCGCGTTGGACGATCTGGTCGGCATGTTCGTCAACACGCTGGTGCTGCGCACCGGTATCGATCCGGCCGAGTCGTTCACCGATCTGCTGGATCGGGTGCGGCACACCGATCTCGATGCCTTCGGCAATGCGGACGTGCCGTTCGAGCGGCTGGTGGAACTGCTCGCGCCTGAGCGCTCGCAGGCCCGCAACCCGCTGTTCCAGGTCATGCTGGCATTCCAGAACCTGGACCGCACCAGCATCGAACTCCCCGGCCTGACCGTCAGCACCCTGGACCTCGCGGAGAACATCTCGCGCTTCGATCTGCAGTTCACGCTGTCGGAGCAGGACTCGGGCGTGGGCAGGGCGGGATCCGGCACAGCTATGATGTTGGCGCTCACCTACGCCACCGACCTATTCGACGAGGCCACCGCTGCTGGATTCGCGCAGCGCTGGCTGCGGGTTCTGGAAGCCGTCGCGGCCAACCCGGAGATCGGTGTCGGCGCGATCGACATTCTGGATCAGGACGAGCGCACCGATTTGGTGGCCCGGTTCGGTCTGCCCGCCGTTCCGGCGCGCACGCTGCCGGAGCTCATCGCGGATGCCGTCGCCATCGATCCGGCCGCGCCCGCGGTGGTGTTCCAGGGGCGGAGTCTGTCCTACGGTGAGCTGGATTCGCGCTCGAACCGTTTGGCGCGCTTGCTCATCGAGCGCGGCATCGGCACCGAGGATCTGGTCGCCGTCGCCGTTCCGCGTTCGGAGGACTCCTACTTCGCTGAGTGGGCGGTGTCCAAGACCGGTGCCGCGTTCGTGCCGGTGGACCCGAACTACCCGGCCGACCGTATCGCGCACATGGTCACTGATTCCGGTTCGCCGGTCGGTCTGACCGTGGCGTCGGTGCGTGCGGACATGCCGGACTCGGTTGAGTGGCTGGTGCTCGACGAGCTGGAGCTGAACGCGTTCGCGGACACCGCGATCGCCGACGGTGAGCGGGTCCGCCCGCTGCGTCCGGAGCACCCGGCTTATGTCATCTACACCTCCGGTTCGACCGGTGTGCCCAAGGGTGTCGTGGTCACCCACGCCGGTCTGGCCAACTTCACGGTCGAACAGGCCGAGCGGTACGCACTCGATTCCTCGTCGCGTGCATTGCATTTCGCGTCGCCGTCGTTCGACGCGTCGATGCTGGAATTCCTGTTGGCCATCGGCAAGGGCGGCACCCTGGTGGTCGTGGCGCCGGGCACCTACGGCGGTGAGGAGCTCGCCGAGCTGATCCGCCGCGAGCAGGCCACCCACGCGTTCATCACCCCGGCCGCGCTGTCGACCTTCGGACCGGCGGGACAGGACTCGCTGCGCGTCCTGGTCGCCGGTGGTGAAGCGGTGCCCGCCGATCTGGTCCAGAAGTGGGCGGTGCCGTTGGCGGACGGCACGATTCGTGCCTTCCACAACGGTTACGGTCCGACCGAGACCACGATCATGACCAACATCAGCGATGCGCTGGTGCCGGGTGATCTGGTCACCATCGGTGGCCCGATCCGCGGTATGCAGTCGCTGATCCTCGACAACCGTCTGCGACCTGTGCCGGTGGGTGTCGCGGGTGAGCTGTACCTGTCGGGTATCCAGCTGGCGCGTGGCTATCACGCCCGTCCGGGTCTGACCGCTGATCGGTTCGTCGCCAACCCGTACGTGGATGGCGAGCGGATGTACCGCACCGGTGACGTGGTCCGCTGGACCGCGGACGGTCTGGTCGAGTACGTGGGCCGTTCCGATTTCCAGGTGAAGGTCCGCGGTTTCCGGATCGAGCTCGGTGAGATCGACGCGGCGCTGGCCTCGCACGAATCCGTCGACTTCGCGGTCACCGTCGGCCACAAGAACGCTGCGGGCGCGACCGCGCTGGTGTCCTACGTCGTTGCCACGCCGGGGCATTCGATCGATGTGGCGGCGCTGACCGCGCACGTCGAGGGCCGCCTGCCCGCCTACATGGTCCCGTCCTCGGTCATGGTGATCGACCGGGTGCCGCTGACCCCGGTCGGCAAGCTGGACCGCCGGGCCCTGCCCGAACCGGTCTTCGCCACCGAGGTGGTCTTCCGGGCCGCCCGCAACACCCTCGAGCAGACCATCGCCGAGGTCTTCGCCGAAGTGCTCGGCCTGGAGCGGGTCGGTATCGACGACTCGTTCTTCGCCCTCGGCGGTGACTCCATCGTCTCCATCCAGCTGGTGTCGCGGGCCAAGGCACGCGGCGTGGTCTTCAGCCCGCGCGACGTGTTCGAACAGCGCACCGTCTCCGGCCTGGCCGCCGTCGCGGAAACCACGGACGGCCAGGGCGATTCGGCTCCGCGGCTGACCGAGCTGCCTGGCGGTGGTGTGGGCGTCATGCCGCTGACCCCGGTGGTGCGGTTCATGGCGGGACGGTCGGGCGAGTTCGGCCGCTTCAACCAGTCCATGGCGCTGGAACTGCCGATCGGTATCGATCGGGCGGGCATCGCGGCCACCGTCGGTGCGGTCATCGACCGCCACGACATGCTGCGGGCGCGCTTGCGCCGGGTGCCGGACGCCGACTGGATCGTCGAAACCGCTGCTGCGGGAACGATCGACGCGGACTCGCTGATCGACCGCACCGAGTTCGACGCGGGCGTCAGCGATGAGCAGTTGGTCGAGATCGCCACGGCCGCACTGGATGCCACTCTCGACAAGCTGGACCCGGCTGCGGGACAAGTCATCCGGTTCGTATGGCTCGAGCCGTCCGACGCCTCCCGCGCTGGTCGTCTCGTGGTCGCCGCCCACCACCTCGTGGTCGACGGTGTCACCTGGCGAATCCTGGTGCCGGACTTCGTGACCGCGTGGGGTCAGATCTCCGCCGGACAGACCCCCGAGCTGGTTGCTCCCGCGACGTCCATGCGCACGTGGGCGCACGCCCTCGAGCGTGAGGCCGCCACCGAGGAACGCGTGGCCGAACTCGCGTTCTGGCGCACCGTTGTCGAGAGCCCGGACCCGCTGCTGTCCGAGCGCGCCATGGATCCGACTGTGGATGTCACCGCGACGATCGCCAAGCACCGTGTCGAGCTGTCGGCCGAGGCCACCAAGGCGCTGCTGACTACTGTCCCGGCGCTGTTCCACGGCGGTGTGAACGATGGTCTGCTGACCGCGCTGGCTCTCGCTGTCGCGAAGTTCCGCGACGCCAAGGGCATTCGCGGGGAGCGGTCTGCCCTCGTTCGCCTGGAGGGCCACGGCCGCGAGGAAGAGGTCGTGCCGGGTGCCGACCTGTCGCGCACGGTCGGCTGGTTCACCGCCATCTTCCCGGTGCGTTTCGACCTGTCGGGGATCGACGTGGACGCCGCGCTCACCGGTGGTCCCGCCATGGGTCTGGCGATCAAGTCAGTCAAGGAGCAGTTGCTGTCGGTGCCGGACAAGGGCATCGGTTACGGCCTGTTGCGGTACATGAACTCCGAGACCGCTTCTCAGCTGCCCAAGCAGTTGCCGGGTCAGGTCAGTTTCAATTACCTGGGTCGGGTCAATGACGCCGATGTGCCGGAAGCGTTGCGCGGTTTCGGTTGGATCCCGGCTCCCGAGCTCGCGGACCTGGCCGGCGCGTACGACGCCGACATGCCCGCCATGGCTCCGATCGACATCAACGCGATCGTGGCCGGGGACGCCCTGACCGCACAGATCGGCTACCCGAGCACGCTGCTCAGTGCTGATGAGGTGGAGCAGTTCGGTAGGTTCTGGGTCACGGCGCTGGAAGCTGTGGCCCGCCATGCCGAATCGGCCGGCGCGGGGGGTCACACTCCCTCGGACTTCGGCCTGGTCCGGGTCACCCAGCACGATATCGATGGCTGGGAGCGGCGTTTCGGCGAGCTCGACCAGGTCTGGCCGCTGGCCGCGTTGCAGGCCGGTCTGCTCTTTCACGCGCAGCTGGCGGCCACCTCGGTGGACGTGTACACCGCCCAGGCGGTGCTCACCCTCGAGGGCCGCGTGGAGGCCGACCGCCTGCGCATCGCCGCTCAAGCGCTCATCGACCGTCACGAGATCCTGCGCACCGCCTACGTTTCCGACGCGTCGGGCGCCCCGGTCCAGCTGGTCCTCAATGCTGTCCGCGCCGCGTTCACGGTGCACGACCGCACGGAGACCGGCGACGCGTCCGACATCATCGCCGCGGACCGGGTCGAGCGCTTCGATCTGACCGAGCCGCCGCTGATCCGCTTCACCTTGGTCCAGATCGCGGCCGACCGCTGGCAGCTGGCGGTGGCCAACCACCACATCCTGCTCGACGGCTGGTCCATGCCGCTGCTCATGCAGGACCTGCTGGTGCTCTACGCCACGCACTCCGACACCGCGGTGCTGCCGCCAGTGCGGTCCTACCGCTACTTCCTGGAATGGGTTGCCCAGCAAGACCGTTCGGCCTCCATCGCGGCCTGGCAGCGCTCGCTGCTCGGCGTCTCCGAGCCGACGCTGCTGACGCGTCCGGACCCGGGCCGCGAGATCACCGCCCTGTCCGGCGAGTACTTCTTCGACCTGGACGAGGCCGCGACCGCGCGCCTGACCAGCCTGGCCGCCGAGATCGGCGTCACCCCGAACACCGTGCTGCAGGTGGCGTGGGGCATCCTGCTCGGCCGCCTCACCGGCCGCGAGGACGTGCTCTTCGGCACCACGGTGTCCGGTCGACCGGCACAGCTGTCGGGCGTCGAGTCGATGGTGGGTTTGTTCATCAACACCGTCCCGGTGCGGGTCGCTTTCGACCCGGCCGAGTCGGCGCGCTCGCTGCTCACCCGCACCCAGGGCGAGCAGGCCGACCTGCTCGACCACCACTACGTGGGCCTGGCCGACATCCAGACCGCCGCGGGCATTGGCGGACTCTTCGACACCTTGGTCGTGTTCGAGTCCTATCCCGTTGACGCGGAAGGCATCCGGTCGCAGGCCGCCGATATCGACGGCATGGCCGTCACCGGTCTGGACGCCGCGGACGCCACCCACTACCCGCTGACCCTGATCGCCCAGCTCGACACCCGCCTGCGCATCCGCGCCGGGTACCTGCGTGACCTGTTCGACGAGGCCACGGTGCAGCGCATCGCGGATCGCCTGATCCGGGTGCTGACCGCCATCACCACCGAACCCGCTGCGGCCGTGGGCGATATCGAGCTGCTCGACGCCGCCGAGCGCGAGCTGGTCGTCACCACCTGGAACGACACCGCATTCGATCTGAGCCCGGTGCTGCGTGAGCTCACCTCGACGGCACTGTCCGCGGCCTCCGCCGCCGAGCTGTGGGGAGCGCTCTCCGCTGGTGAGTTCAGCGTGGCCGGGAGCGCCCCTGCAGCCGGCGACCGTTCCGACATGCCGCGCGCAATGTCCGGCGATGCCGCGACCACCCTGGTCGCGCTGTTCGAGGCGCAGGTCGAGCGGACCCCCGACGCGACCGCGGTCAGCTTCGAGGGAACAAGTCTGTCCTACGCCGAGTTCGCCGAACGGGTACACCGCCTCTCGCGCTGGCTCGTCGAGCGCGGCGTCGGCGCGGAATCCTATGTCGCGCTGGGTATGCGGCGCTCCATCGACCTGGTGGTCGGCATGTACGCCGTCGCCGTGGCCGGTGCCGCCTACGTGCCGCTGGACCCGGACCACCCGGCCGAGCGCATCGAGTACATCCTGAGCACTGCCGACCCGGTGACCGTGCTGACCTCCGGCGAAGATCTTCAGATCAACACCGCACAGGTCCGCGTCGACCTGCTGGATTTGAGCAACCACTCGGGCGCGCCGCTGACAGACGCGGACCGGGTTGCACCACTGCGGGAGTCGAATACCGCGTACGTGATCTTCACCTCCGGTTCGACCGGCCGCCCGAAGGGTGTGGCCGTGCCGCACTCGGCCATTGTCAACCGCCTGGTGTGGATGCAGGGCGAGTACGGCTTGACCGGCGACGATGTGGTGTTGCAGAAGACCCCGGCCACCTTCGACGTGTCCGTTTGGGAGTTCTTCTGGCCCTTGCAGATCGGCGCGCAGCTGGTCGTCGCGAAGCCCCAAGGCCACCGCGACCCGGCCTACCTCGCCGAACTCATTGCCCGCGAAGGCGTGACGGTCACCCACTTCGTGCCGTCCATGCTCGCGGTGTTCGTCGCGGAGGAAGCCGCCGCGCGCTGCACCAGCCTGCGCAAGGTCTTCGCCTCCGGTGAGGCGCTCGCGCCCAAACCCGCGTACAAGCTGCGCGAGCTGACCGGGGCCGAGTTGCACAACCTGTACGGACCGACCGAGGCCGCCGTCGACGTCACCTACCACCAGGTCGTGGACGCCGATGTCGACATCGTCCCGATCGGGCGCCCGGTGTTCAACACCGAGGTGTACGTGCTCGATTCGCGACTGCGGCCGGTACCGGTCGGCGTCGCGGGCGAGCTCTACCTCGCCGGTGTGCAGCTGGCGCGCGGCTATGTCGCGCGACCGGACCTGTCCTCGGATCGCTTCGTGGCCAACCCCTTCGCCGACGGCGAGCGCATGTACCGCACCGGTGACCTCGTCAGCTGGAACGCCGACGGCGAGCTCGAGTACATCGGCCGCACCGATTTCCAGGTGAAGCTGCGTGGTCTGCGCATCGAGCTCGGCGAGATCGAATCCGCGCTGACCGCACTGGATTCCATCGCCCAGTCGGTGGTCGTGGTCCGCAACGACCCGCACGCCGGTGACCAGCTGGTCGGCTACGTCATCCCGGCCGTGGGTCACACCGTGGACGTGGACAAGGTGCGCGTCGAGCTCGGCGAGAGCGTGCCGTCCTACATGGTGCCGTCGATCCTGATGGCGCTCGAGGAGTTCCCGCTCAACGCCTCCGGCAAGCTGGATCGTAAGGCGCTGCCCGCGCCGGTGTTCGAGGCCGCGGTGTTCCGCGCCCCCGTCACCCCGGTCGAGCAGATCGTGGCGCAGGTCTTCGCCGAGGTCCTCGGCCTGGAGCGGATCGGTCTCGACGACGACTTCTTCGCCCTCGGCGGCAACTCGCTCATCGCCGCCCAGGTCGCCGCCCGGCTGTCGGCAGCGTTGGAAGCGCAGGTCGGCGTGCGCGAGATCTTCGAGGCGTCCACCGTCATCGGTCTCGCGGCGCGCGTTGAAACCCATTCCGGCACCGGCGCTCGCCTGCCGCTGGTCGCGCAGCAGCGTCCGGAGCGGCTGCCGCTGTCGCTGGCCCAGCAGCGCATGTGGTTCCTCAACCGGTTCGATCCCGAATCGGCCGTGGACAACATCCCGGCGGCCGTGCGCCTGTCGGGTCTGGTGGACCGCCAGGCCCTGCAGATCGCCGTGGCCGACGTGCTGGCGCGGCACGAGTCGCTGCGCACCCGCTTCCCCGAGATCAACGGCCGGGCGTTCCAGGAGATCGTGCCCACCAGGCAGGTCATCCCGGACCTGACCCCGGTCGAGGTCACCGAAGCCGGACTGCCACAGGCACTCTCGGAGTTCCTGCTGACAGGCTTCGACGTCACCACCGAGGTGCCGTTCCGGGCGCGGCTGTTCGAGATCAGCCCCACCGAGCACGTGCTCGCGCTGGTGGTGCACCACATCAGCGCTGACGGTTTCTCCATGGGCCCGCTTACCCGGGATGTCATGACCGCCTATGGTGCTCGTGTCGAGGGCGGCGAACCGGGCTGGCGTCCGCTGGATGTTCAGTACGCCGACTACGCGCTGTGGCAGCGCGAGGTGCTCGGCGACGAACGCGACACCGAATCCGTGATCTCCCAGCAGATCTCGTACTGGCGCGAAGAGCTGGCGGGCCTACCCGATCAGTTGGACCTGCCCTCGGATCGGCCGCGGCCCGTGATGGCCTCGGGGCGCGGCGCGACCCATATGTTCAGCGTTGACGCCGAAACCCACACGGCGCTGGCCGAACTGGCCCGCTCCCGCAGCGCGACGCTGTTCATGGTCATCCACTCCGCGCTGGCGGTACTACTCGCACGTCTGTCGGGGGAGCGGGACATCGCCATCGGCACCGCGATCGCGGGCCGTGGCGAGCGCGCCCTCGATGACCTCATCGGCATGTTCGTCAACACCCTGGTGCTGCGCACCGAGGTGGACGGCGGCCGCGGCTTCACCGAACTGCTGGATGCGGTACGCGGCACAGACATCGCGGCCTTCGGCCACGCCGACCTGCCCTTCGAGCGCCTGGTCGAGATCCTCAACCCGGCCCGCTCACAGGCCCGGCACCCGCTGTTCCAGGTCATGCTTTCGTTCCAGAACACCGGCATCACCGAACTGGAACTGCCGGGCCTGACCGTCAGCGCCGTGGATCTGCCGATCGACACCGCCAAGTTCGACCTGCAGCTGGTCCTCACCGAGCAGCTCGGCACGACCGACGCGACCGGCCATGGCCCCGCGCTGTCGGGCATGAACGCCGAACTCATCTACGCCACCGACCTGTTCGACCCGGCCACCATGGCCAGCTTCGCGGAACGGTTCAACCTGCTGCTGAAGGCCATTGCCGCGCAGCCGGAACAGGCCGTCGGCGATCTGGAGCTGCTGGTCGTCGGCGAACGCGATCAGGTGCTGATCGACTGGAACGACACCTCCGCCGAGGCTCCCGCCCTGCGCGCGGTCTCCGCCGACGCCGGGGAGTCGCTGGTCGCGCTGTTCGAGGCGCAGGCCGCGCGGACGCCGGAGGCAACCGCCCTCGGCTTCGAGGGGACAGTACTGTCCTACGGCGAGTTCGCCGGCCGGGTGAACCGCCTGGCCCGCCGCCTCATCGAGGCCGGAGTACGACCGGAATCGCTGGTCGCCCTGCACATTCGGCGTTCCATCGAGTTCGTGGTCGCCGCCTACGCGGTGGTCACGGCCGGTGGCGCGTACGTGCCGGTCGACCCCGACCAGCCCGCCGAGCGCATCGCCCACGTGCTCGACACCGCCAATCCGGTGTGCGTGCTGACCACCTCTCGGTCACCCTTCGACAGTGCGGCTCGCACCGTGCTGGAGGTCGACACCGCCGATCTGTCGGAGCTCTCCGACGGCCCGGTGACCGATGCCGAACGCCTCGCCCCGCTGCACCCGCAGCATCCGGCGTACGTCATCTTCACCTCCGGCTCTACCGGAAAGCCCAAGGGCGTCAGCGTCTCCCACGCCGCGATCGTTAACCAGCTGGACTGGATGCAGGCGGAATACCAGCTCACGCCAGCGGACATCTACCTGCAGAAGACGCCGAGCACCTTCGATGTGTCGTTGTGGGGCTACTTCATGCCGCTGCGGGTCGGTGCCACCCTGCTGCTCGCCACCCCGGACGGCCACCGTGATCCGGCGTACCTGACCGATGTCATCGAGCGCCACGGTGTCACCGTCACCGACTTCGTGCCCTCGATGCTGAGTGTCTTCGCGGCACAGTTGGATCCGGAGCACCTGCGCACCGCGCTGCGCACCCTGCGGCAGGTGTACGTGATCGGTGAGGCGCTGCCCGCGCAGACCGTGCGCGCCTTCGGCGCGGTGAGCGACGCCGAGCTGCACAACCTGTACGGCCCGACCGAGGCCGCGGTGTCCATCACCAACCGGGACGTCACCGGCGAGGTCGACCGCATCGTCATGCCGATCGGCCGACCCGAGACCAACAGCACTGTGTATGTGCTGGATTCGCGCCTGCACCCGACCCCGCCGGGGGTGGCCGGTGAGCTCTACCTCGCCGGCGTCCAGCTGGCCCGCGGCTATGTGGCGCGCCCGGACCTGACCTCGGATCGTTTCGTCGCCAACCCCTTCGGTGACGCGGGCGAGCGCATGTACCGCACCGGCGACCTGGTGCGCTGGGACATCAGCGGCGACGACGCCGAGCTGGTTTACCTGGGCCGCACCGACTTCCAGGTGAAGTTCCGCGGTCAGCGCATCGAGCTGGGTGAGATCGAGGCCGCGCTCACCGCGCACGCCGCGGTCAGCCAGTCGGTGGTGGTGCTGCACACCGCCGAGCACACCGGCGACATGCTGGTCGCCTACGTGGTGCCGACGGCGGGGACGGTGGACCGTGAGGCGCTTCGGGCGCACCTGGCCGATCGCCTGCCCTCCTACATGGTCCCGGCCGCCTTCGTGGTGCTGGCGGCGTTCCCGCTCAACACCTCCGGCAAGTTGGACCGCAAGCAGCTGCCCGCGCCGGTATTCGAGGCGCGCGAGTTCCGAGCGCCGGAATCGCACGCCGAACAGCTGGTCGCTGGAGTCTTTACCGAGACCCTCGGCCTGGCCCAGCCTGTCGGCTTGGACGACGACTTCTTTGCCCTGGGCGGCAACTCGCTGATCGCCACCCAGGTAGCCGCCCGCCTCGGTGCGGCCCTGGACACCCGGATCCCGGTTCGCGTGTTGTTCGAGGCCCCGACCGTGGCCGGACTGGCCGCACGGCTGTCGGTCGAGGCCGGCACCGGCCGTCGTACCGCCCTGGTGCGACGTGAACGTCCCGACGAGATTCCTTTGTCGCTGGCACAGCAGCGCATGTGGTTCCTCAACCGCCTCGACACCACCTCGGCCGTCAACAACATCCCCCTGGCCGTCCGCCTCACCGGCGACCTCGACACCGATGCCCTGCTGGCCGCCGTCGGCGACGTGCTCGAGCGGCACGAAGTGCTGCGCACCGTCTACCCCGAGAACACCGAAGGCCGTGGCGTGCAGGTCATCCTGCCCGCCGACCAGGTCCGCCTGAACTCGACCGTGGTCGAGGTGACCGAGGCACAGCTGCGCGACCGCGTCGCCGAACTGGTACTCACCGGCTTCGACGTCACCGTCGCGCCGCCGGTGCGCGCCGGGCTGTTCCGGATCCTTCCGGGTGGGGGTGGGGGGTCGAGCACCGCTGACGCATCCACACATGTGCTGGTGTTCGTGGTCCACCACATCTCCGGTGACGGCTGGTCGGTACGCCCGCTGGCCCGCGATGTGATGATCGCGTATACCGCCCGCTCGAATGGTGTTGCGCCGCAGTGGACCCCGCTGCCCGTGCAGTACGCCGACTTCGCGCTGTGGCAGCGCGAGACCCTCGGCGACGAGGACGACGCCGACTCGCTGATCGCCCAGCAGGTCTCCTACTGGAGCAACGAACTGGCCGGACTGCCCGACCAGATCGACCTGCCCACGGACCGCCCCCGCCCGGCGGTGGCCTCCAATGCCGGTGGGGTGCACGCGTTCTCGATCGACGCCGACCTGCTGACCGGACTCGACGGCCTGGCCCGCGAGCACGGGGCGACCCTGTTCATGGTCATGCATTCGGCGCTGGCCGTGCTGCTCTCGCGCCTGTCGGGCGAGCGGGACATCGCCATCGGCACCCCGGTCGCGGGCCGTGGCGAGCAGGAGATCGACGACGCCATCGGTATGTTTGTCAACACCCTGGTGCTGCGCACCGAGGTGGACGGCGGCCGCGGCTTCGGCGAGCTGCTGGATGCGGTGCGCGGTACCGACATCGCGGCCTTCGGCCACGCCGACCTGCCCTTCGAGCGCCTGGTGGAGATCCTCAACCCGGCCCGCTCGCAGGCGCGGCACCCGCTGTTCCAGGTCATGCTGTCGTTCCAGAACACCGGTGAGGCGACCTTCGCCCTGCCGGGCCTGGAAGTGGCGGGCCTGCCGCTGGACGTGGTCACCGCCAAGTTCGACCTGCACCTCAACCTCACTGAGCGGGCCGATGGCGACGGCATGGCTGCCGAATTCGCCTACGCCACCGACATGTTCGACGCGCGCACCGTCGCGGGCTTCGGCGAGCGCCTGGTGCGCCTGCTGGCGGCCGTGGTCGCCGAGCCGACCGCGTTGGTGGGCGATATCGAACTGCTCGACGACACCGAGCGTCGCCGGGTGCTTCGGTCCTGGAACGCCACCGAGTACGACGTGAAGCGGGTCGCCTTGGGCGGCAAGAAGATCGCCGCTGAGGTCACCCTGGCGTCGATGTTCGCGAACCAGGCCGAGCAGACCCCGGATCTCACCGCGCTGGTGTTCGAGGGTGAGAGCCTGACCTACGCCGAGTTCGCCTCGCGCGTCCACCGCTTGGCCCGCTTCCTGATCGCCGAGGGCGTGGGCCCGGATTCCTATGTGGCCCTGGGTTTGCGGCGTTCCTTCGAGTTGCTGGTCGGCATGTACGCCGTCACGGTCGCCGGTGGCGCGTACGTGCCGCTGGACCCCGACCACCCGGCCGAGCGCAACCAGTATGTGCTCGACACGGCCAAGCCCGTGTGCGTGCTGACCACCTCACGCGACAATTTCGAGCTGACGGGTGGCACACTGCTGATCGACGAGTTGGACCTGTCGAGCTACTCCGATGCCCCGATCACCGACGCCGACCGGGTCGCGCCGCTGCGCGGCGACAACACCGCGTACGTGATCTTCACCTCGGGCTCCACGGGACGCCCGAAGGGTGTGGCGGTCAGCCACGGCGCCATCGTCAACCGCCTGGTGTGGATGCAGACCGAGTACGGGCTGTTCGACGACGATGTGGTGTTGCAGAAGACCCCCGCCACCTTCGATGTGTCGGTGTGGGAGTTCTTCTGGCCCTTGCAGGTCGGTGCGTCGCTGGTCATCGCCAAGCCGGACGGTCACCGTGATCCGGCGTATCTGGCCGAGTTGATCATCGAGACCGGTGTCACCACCGCGCATTTCGTGCCGTCGATGATGTCGGTCTTCGTGGCCGGTCTGGAAGGGGACGCCGCCAAGACGGCCGCGCTGACCTCCTTGCAGCGAGTCTTCGCTTCGGGCGAGGCGCTTCCGGTGACCACGGCGCAGAGGCTGCGCGAGCTCACCGGTGCCCGTCTGCACAACCTCTACGGCCCCACCGAGGCCGCGGTCGACGTCACCTACCACGAGGTCGACGACGCCGACATCGTCTCGGTGCCGATCGGTTCGCCGGTCTTCAACACCCAGGTCTACGTGCTGGATTCACGGCTGAGGCCGGTTCCGGTCGGCGTCGCGGGTGAGCTGTACCTGGCCGGCGATCAGCTCGCCACCGGGTACGTGGCGCACCCGAATCTGACCGCAGACCGCTTCGTGGCCAACCCCTTCAGCGACGGTGCGCGCATGTACCGCACCGGCGACCTGGTCACCTGGACCGGGACCGGCGAGCTGGAATACCTGGGCCGCACCGACTTCCAGGTCAAGCTGCGCGGGCTGCGCATCGAGCTCGGCGAGATCGAGGCCGCGCTCACCGCCCGCGAGTCGATCGCCCAGGCCGTCGTGGTGCTGCGCTCCGACGATCGGACCGGTGACGCGCTGATCGCGTACGTGGTTCCAGCGTCCGCGCCGACCTCCGAGCCGGTCGCTCTAGGCGCGAATATCCTCGACACCGAGGCGCTGCGCACGCACCTGGGCGGCCTGCTGCCGTCCTACATGGTGCCGACCGCGTTCGTGGTGCTGGATGCCTTCCCGCTCAATGCCTCGGGCAAGCTGGATCGCAAGGCGCTGCCCGCGCCGGTGTTCGAGGCCAAGGTGTTCCGCGCCCCGTCCACCCCGATCGAGGAGATCGTGGCGGGCACCTTCTCCGATGTCCTGGGCGTCGGCCGGGTCGGTCTCGACGATGACTTCTTCGAGCTCGGCGGCAACTCGCTGATCGCCACCCAGGTAGTGGCCCGCCTCGGCCAGGCCCTCGACACCCGGATCCCGGTCCGCGCGTTGTTCGACGCCCCCACCGTGGCCGGACTGGCCGCCCGCGCCCAGGCGCAGGCGGGTACCGGGGCGCGCCGCGCCCTGGTGGCGGGGGAGCGGCCCGAGGAGATCCCGCTGTCGCTGGCTCAGCAGCGCATGTGGTTCCTCAACCGCTTCGACACCGCCTCGGCCGTCAACAACATCCCCCTCGCCGTCCGCCTGACCGGCGAGCTGGACGTGGACGCGCTGCTGGCCGCCGTCGGCGACGTGCTCGAGCACCACGAGGTGCTGCGCACCGTCTACCCGGAGAACGCGGAAGGCCGTGGCGTGCAGGTGATCCTGCCCGCGGATCAGGTCCAGCTGGACGCGACCGTCATCGATGCCACCGAGGCCGAACTGCGCGACCGCGTCGCCGAGCTGATCCTCACCGGATTCGACGTGACCGCGGCACCGCCGGTGCGCGCCGGACTGTTCCGGGTCACCGATGCCGGACAGCCCACGTACGTCCTGGTTTTCGTCATGCACCACATCTCGGGCGACGGCTGGTCGGTGCGTCCGCTCTCGCGTGACGTCATGGTCGCCTACGCCTCGCGGGCCAATGGCGAGGTGCCGCAGTGGGCTCCGCTGCCGGTGCAGTACGCCGACTTCGCGCTGTGGCAGCGTGAGACCCTCGGCGACGAGGACGACGCCGACTCGCTGATCGCGCAGCAGGTCGCTTACTGGAGCGAATCGCTGGCCGGGCTGCCCGACCAGATCGACCTGCCTACCGACCGCCCGCGCCCGGCCGTGGCTTCCAACGCCGGTGGGGTGCACGAGTTCTCGATCGACGCCGAACTGTTCACCAAGCTCAACGACCTGGCGCGTACACACGGCGCGTCGCTGTTCATGGTGATCCATGCGGTCTTCGCCGGCCTGCTGGCGCGGCTGTCCAATGGTGAGGACATCGCCATCGGCACCCCTGTTGCCGGTCGCGGTGAGCAGGAGATCGACGACGCCATCGGCATGTTCGTCAATACTCTGGTCCTGCGCACGGCCGTCGACTCGGGGGAGCGCTTCACCGAGCTGTTGGCCCGCACCAAGGACACCGACCTGGCCGCCTTCGGCCACGCCGACCTGCCCTTCGAGCGTCTGGTGGAGATCCTCAACCCGGCCCGCTCGCAGGCGCGGCACCCGCTGTTCCAGGTCATGCTGTCGTTCCAGAACACCGGTGAGGCCAGCTTCGCCCTGCCGGGTCTGGAAGTGGCGGGCGTTCCGCTGGACGTGGTCACCGCCAAGTTCGACCTGCAACTGAACTTGACCGAGCGGGCCGACGGTGACGGTATGACCGCCGAATTCGCCTACGCGACCGACATGTTCGACGCGGCCACCATCGCCGCCTTGGGGCAGCGCCTGGTGCGCTTCCTCTCGGCAGTGGTCGCCGAGCCGGCCGCGTTGGTGGGCGATATCGAGTTGCTGGACGCGGCCGAGCGCCGCCAGGTGCTGCGGGGCTGGAACGCCACCGAGTACGACGTGAAACGCGTCGCGCTGGGCGGTAAGAAGATCGACGCGGAGGTCACCCTGGCGTCGATGTTCCAGACCCAGCTGAAGCAGACCCCCGACCTCACCGCGCTGGTGTTCGAGGGTGAGAGCCTGACCTACGCCGAGTTCGCCTCGCGCGTGCACCAGCTGGCCCGCCACCTGATCGCCGAGGGTGTCGGACCGGATTCCTATGTGGCCCTGGGAATGCGCCGCTCCTTCGAGCTGCTGGTCGGCATGTACGCCGTCACCCTCGCCGGTGGCGCGTACGTGCCGCTGGATCCCGACCACCCGGCCGAGCG
>NZ_JBEYYI010000050.1:0-24505 GCF_040645495.1 Nocardia sp. NPDC046763
CAACGCCAGTACGGCCTCGAACGCCGCAGCCAGGTCCGCATCGACGACCTCCAAACCCGCTTCCCCGGCCTGCTCGACCTCGTCGCCGCATGGGAGCCCGCAGACTGACGCCCGCCGGGTGTGATGGTCCCGTCAGGTTGGCGTCACGAACGCTGATCGTTGTCGGTGCCGGGCTGATTCTCGAGCCGGGACGCGATGGCCCGTGAGGGCCGGTGACGAGTAGCGCGGTCAGCTGGTGAGGCGATGGGCTGTTGGGTTCATGGCTACGGGGGGTCAGGCGGAGTAGTCGATGGGGTCGCCGAAGGTTCCGTCGCCGCGGCCGTATCGCAGGGTGATGTTTCCTGTGGCGGTGTTGCCGACGACCATGTCGAGGATTCCGTCGCCGTTGAGGTCGGCGAGGTCGAAGCATTGGGGGAGTAGGCCGCCGGTTTGGACGACGGTGGGTTTGGCGAAGGTGCCGTCCCCGTTGCGGCCCGCAGAAACGGACCGGTGGCAACACCGGCACCGCGCTGCGGGCCGACTCAACCAGAGGGGGGAATGACCGGCGGCGCGAGCGGCTACCGTTGCCGTCTTCAAGACTGCCGGCAATGGGGGATTCGGAACGATGATCCGTTCGGTCGGCTGGTGGCTGTAACCGGGATGGTGCGGGTCATCATTCGTGTTGGCGCCTTTCCCTCTTGGACTGCACTGGCAGAAACCTCCTGGTGGCCCACGGCTGTGCGGTCGTTTGGGAAGGCCCCCGGTCAAGTGGGACAGTTGATGGGTGAATTTGCGGTTGCACCCTGATCCGCATCCGGGGGCCTGGACTGCCAGGTGAGCGTCTACCGCTTGTTGATCCAGCCGCTCAGGTCTTCGTTGTGGCCGTCGGCGTTCGCTTCCTCATTCCAGTTGTCGTGGCTATTGCCGTTCGGGCCGGGGTTGAGCAGGTCCATGTCTCACCTCCTCTCGTGTGTAGGGTGTCGGTGTTCGAGGTCGTGCAGGCATGAGTGTGGGCGTCACGGATTCACCACATGTTGGTGCGAGGTGGGGCGGAGCGCTTCATCCCACGTCTGGACCACCTCGACGTCGAATCCGGCTTCAACGAGAGCAGTCTGTAGGCGGTAGCGGAGGTCGAGGCTCGCGGACTTCTGCTGTGCGATCCAATCGCGATGTGCGCCAGTGATCGGACCCAGGCGTGCCCCGTGCAGAAAGCGGATCGCTTGCAGGATCTCCGTTGGCTCTGTCGATGCCGCGTTGCTCGGGTACACCCGATCGACCAGAATCGCCGTTACCGGGTCGGGGATCCAGGATCGTGTGTAGACGAACAGAACCCGGGCGTGAATGCGTCCGGCGCTGCCATGAAGAACCCGGAGTGCTGGGCGTTTCGCGGGAATCGGAAGATCGTGGTGCGGCCCCGTCATCGCGTGGTCCTTGTGTACTCGCTGTAGACCGGGACACGGATCGCTCGTCGGCCGCGGTCGGTGGACTGCCACCGTGTCGGCGCCCGGGGGAGGCGCATGGCGAGCCCTGTGCGTGAGAGCCGCAGCAGGGCGTTGCGGAGCGACGTTTCGGCGAGCTTGGTTGTGCGGCAGAGCTGTTGGACGGTCAGGGCCTGCGATGGATCTAGGGTCGCCAGTGCCCCAAGCGTTTTGGCTTCTGGTTCGGTCAAGGCCATCGTCGTCCCTCGCCGTCGTACGTCGTCTGTGTCGTCGTCGGTGGCGGCTCGGGACCGGGACGACGATCACCAGCCCCGAGCGCCTACATGGACGGTAGAAGTGGCTCTGCCGGAATCGGAAGGTTGTTGCGAAATGTTGCGATCACAGCGCGTATGCGCCTGAGATGTGAGTTCCTTGTCGTGAGCACCGATTTGACGACATGATGGAGCAACTACCCGCAACATTGCACGCAGGGGGACACCATGCGTTTGACGTTCATCGCCAAGGATCCGGGATCGAACCCGACCGGCTCGCCGACTCTGTATCGCACTGATCGTGGTTCATGGGTGGTACAGGGCTGGGTGATCGACGATCCGGAAACGCTGGCGCAGATGGATATTCCTGCCGGTGAATCGTGTGTGGAGATTCCAGACCGGCTGGTTCCGTTCTTTGAACAGGGAGACAGTGACTCCGATAAGCGATGACGACTTCGAGCAGCTACTGACCGAATTCCAGGCGGAGTCCATCCATCTGGAGACGCGGGACGCCTATGGCACCGCGGTCGAGCTGCCGCACATGGCGCAGTGGGCGGCCGGCGAGCCCGATGACCTGGAATGGCTGCAGGGTTGGTGCTCAACGCTGCGGGAGCACACTGCTGCGGGGAAGTCGATCCGGCGAGCACGTATCGTCTCGGAGCCGCTGAGTGACTATCAGCGATGGTCGTACAGCATTGCATGGCCGATGGTTGGTGCCGGCGAGGACATCCGCTGGACGCCGAGGCGGCTCGTCTCGTCGATTGCGATGCCGGGCAACGACTTCTATCTGTTCGATGATCGCCTTGCCGTTTTCCTTCACTATGCGGGCAACGGTCTGGGGACCGGAAAGACCGCATCGACCGACCCCGCCGATCTTCAGCTGTGCCGCACAGCATTCGAGGCGGTGTGGAAGCTGGCGATTCCTCACCGTGAATACCAGCCCTTCTAGCTCAGCGCAGGAGGCGCGACGGGCACTCGGGGCCAGGCTGCGGGATGTCCGCAGGGATGCCGGCCTCAGTGCCCGTCGCCTCGCCGATGCGACAAATCAACACTTCACGCGAGTCTCCAAGATCGAGAACGGTGTTCAGTCACCTACCGACCAGGACATCCGAGAGTGGTGTCGGGCCTGCGATGCCGACGATCAGATCGCAGATCTCATCGCTACTTTGCGCGCCGTCGATTCGGCCTACCTCGAGTTCCGGCGTCAGAGCCGCGTCGGCCTCAAGCGCGTACTCGGTGCTCACACGCAGCAGCGGTATGAGGCGACAAAGGTTTTCCGGATTTACGAGCACAACGTGATTCCGGGCTTGTTCCAGACCGCGGAGTATTCCGCCGCCATGCTGTCGTTCTGGATCCGGTTCCTGGGCACTCCCAATGACATCGAGGACGCGGTTGCCGTCCGGATGGAGCGTCAGAGGATTCTGCAGCGAGGCGGCAAGAGATTCGTGACCGTGCTCGAGGAGCAGGCCCTGCGAACTTGGTTCGGAGATGCTGAAGTCCAGGCCGGTCAGCTCGGTCGACTGTTGGAGTTGATGGCTCTGCCCAACATCTCGTTGGGCATCATCCCGCTGATGAGTGAGCGGGAAGCTGTTGCCTCGGCGGGCTTCTGGATCTTCGATGACGACCTGGTCGCACTCGAGACACCTACCGCGAGCATTCAGGTCACTCAGCCAGCTGAGTGCAACCTGTACGCCCGCATGTTCGAGGTGCTGAAGCAAGCCGCGGTCTACGGGCGGGATGCACGCGCGCTGATACTGAAAGTACTTGCTGAGCTCGACGATTGACGAGCGGCGGATAGCGCCCGGTCAGTAGCGGTCGTCGGCGTCGGATTGGTCGGTCGCGCAAAGTTATGCGGTCTGGGTGAGTTGGGCGCGGCCGAGGGCGTTTGACGCTGCGGCGCAGACTTGGCGGAGGGTGGTCTCGAAGCGGTGGGCTTCGAGGTTGCCGTGGGGTCCGGCCACCGAGAGCGCGGCGATGACGCGGCCACGGCGGTCGAAGACCGGCGCGGCGATGCAGGACAGTCCGAGGATCAGGCCACAGCCACGCCGAAACAAGCCCCCCACAGATCAGCCTCGCCTCGGGAGTTCTCCTGTTCCCTTGCGAAGCCTGGACGGAGCTCGCACCACCTTCATGCCGGACACCGCCAGACCAATCAGCAGGCACTCGCCTGACTGATCCCGGGACAGCATGAAGGCCCCGGTTTCGATGTCATTCGGCCTAACGACACGTCATCAGTGGTTCGCTCACGTTCGCCTTCTCGGCCCACACCTGCCTTGTCACGCAAGGCTTTTCCCACGACGCTCACCACCACGACTCATTCACCGCAGCAGCTCGGGGCGATTTGACACCTGCACCTATATGCCGATGTCGAAGCACCTCACAACAGCACGGCGACAACAAGATTCGTGCTTCTAATCGTGACCTCCCTATCACTGTCAGGACACACGAACGCGATGGCTGAATCGTTCTTCGGTGCTCTGAAAAATGAGTGGTTGCATCGCGTTTCGTTCACCACCCGCGCCGATGCCCGCCGTGCGGTTGTGAAGTACATTGAGACGTTTACAATCGGAAACATCTCCACTCGCGACTCGGATACAGGACACCACTACTGGGCCATACTGAATTGCTGAATTAGCAGACGGCGGCATGAAATAGCCCTACGGAGTCGCTGTTCGGAAGCCGCCGTGCGCCACGCTCGCGGCTGCGGGCCGGGAAGTACAAGCTTTTCAACTTTGGTCAAGAGGGCCCAGTTCCCGGACTATGCGGGCGAATGCGCGGATCTGCTCGGTGTCGCGGTCACTGTGCCAGACCAGCGCCCATCGGACCAGATGGGAATCAGAGATCGGCAGATAGGTAACGCCGGGTCGGTTGTAGTAGCGGGCGATGTGGCTCATGCCGGTGGTGAGCGCGGTGCTGGTGCTGACGGCGGTGAGAATGTCTTCGAGGGTTGAGATTTCGGCGACCCGTTCGATGAGTTTGCCCTTGGGGGTATAGAAGGGGCTGACCGAATCCTCCCAGTACTCGGGTAGCGGTGCGCTGGGCTTGAAGACGCCGAAAACGCCGAAGTCCTCCAATGTCAGGTGTTTCTCGCCGGCGAGCACATGGTTTCCGGGCAGGACCGCCACCATCGGCTCCGCGGAAATGACAGGCCCGACCGTCAATCCAGGTTCTTCCACCGGCAGCCAGGCGATGAGGATATCGGCCTCGCCGCGCTGCAACGGTCCGAACTGATCACCGAATTCGGTACTGCGAATTTGCAGCTCCCACTCCGGATGTCGTCTACGGAAGGCATCCCAGTACGGTTGATAGTCATACGGGTTGTAGCCGATCATCGCCACGCGTAGCACCCCGGAGATGCCCAACGCCGCCGAGCGCGCGTTCTCGATGGCTTGCAGCACACCGTGGTACGCCGGTTGAAGCTCGGTGAGCAACTGGTGTCCGAGTCGGGTGATCTGCACGTTGCGCGGGTTGGAACGATCCACCAGGCGACCGCCGATGCGGCGTTCCTGGCTCTTGATCGACTGACTGATCCGCGCCTGCGACAAGTGCAGCCGTTGTGCAGTACGCCCGAAATGCAGTTCTTCGGCCAGAACCAGGAAGATTTCGATGTCCCGCAACTCCATCGCGACATTGTGCTCCTACGGAATCGCTGCTGCGAATCGGACGTCGGGAGTCACCACCGCGCAGGTCTCAGATGACCTTCGCGAAGAATTCGCGGATGTCATACAGCAGCAGGTCCGGTGCCTGGTGAGCCGGCCAGCGTCCGCCGACGCCGAACTCGTTCCACTGCACGATGTTCGCGTGGTCCCGCTCGGCGAATCTGCGCACCGGCCGCATGCCGGGTGTGAAGGAGGCCAGGCCGAGCGGCACGGTGGTGGGTCCGGGCCGTAGGGCGGCCTTGTTGTTCTCGACGAGAAGGCCTACGGCGGGTGCGGAGGTGTTCGTGAACCAGTGGATCGAGATATTGGTGAGGATTTCCTCGGCGGGCATCGAATCGGCGAGCAACTGCCCGCTTAAAGCCAGTTGGCCCACAGGGGAGTCGGACAGGGCATGGGCCAGTGTTTGCGGCTGCACTGCGTGGTTGTGGTGCGTAGACCGCTGCAGGAGCTGCTGCCAATACTGCACCTGCATCAGGTCACAGGTGCTGAGCCCGTCCAGTTCTCCCTTATCACCACGGGGGAAGGAGTAGATGTGACCGACGTGCACGCCGATCACCTGCTCTGGTGCGAGCCTGCCCATTTCGGGCGCGATGATGGCGCCGACGTCGTTTCCGTGCACTCCGTAGCGGTCGTATCCCAGGCGCAGCATCAGCTCGTGGTACACCGCCGCCGTCCGCACCGGGCGCCAGCCTGGAACCCGCGCCGGCCCGGAGAACGCATACCCGGGGTACGACGGAATTACCACATGGAACGCCGAGGCCGGATCACCGGCATGCGACCGGGGATCAGTCAATTTCGGGACGAGGCCGAGAAATTCGGTGAACGAACTCGGCCAGCCGGGGACCAGCAACAGTGGAGTCGCGTCGGGTTCGGGCGAGATGACGTGGACGAAATGTATGCGCTGCTCATCGATCTCGGTGATGAACTGGGGAAAGACGTTCAGCCGCCGCTCTTGGGCGCGCCAGTCGAACCCGTCACGCCAGAGTTCGAGCAGCGGAACAACATACGACAGCGGAACCCCGTACTCCCAGCCAGGCCGTGTCGGCACTCCGACGTCGACTGTGCTCGGGATCTCCTGGGCCTCACGCGCTTCGACGAACCTGGTGTGGGCCAATCGGTAGTGAAGATCGTCCAGATCGGTCTGCGGTATGTCGATGCGGAAAGGTGTGATCGCGGACAAGGTTGTTCCTTCGGTTCGTCCCGTAGTGCTCTCAGCAATCCTGCAGCGTCCTCGGAGGCCGGAACAACTGCGAAACCTTGCGGGTTCGATAACTTTCAGTAATGACCTGACTGCGCTTCACAACTTCGCCGGCCGCGAGCGTGTCCTTCGATTACAAAAAGTGATCGGACCTTCGAGATGTCGTCGTTGTTCCACCGCCGGTACTGTCGCATCCTTGCTCAAGGATGCGACGAACCCAGTATGACTTGGGCGATCGCGTACTTGCCGGTCATCACCGGCTGCCCCGATCGGCCGGTTCAGGAAAGAGCAGCAGCATGCGGATCTCCAGTTGTCGTTGTCGCGTGTTCGAATACACCTTGGCAAGACCCGCACCCTGGGCAGTGGAACTGCCTGCCTCCGCGGTCACAACGTCGACCTCCTTCAGCGAGTGCCTGTTCGTGGCCGTCACCGTCGAACACGGCGATACCGGTCTTGAACCGGTCGCAGCCGAACTCATCCAGCGCATCGCAGAGGAGAGCGCCGCGAACTCGATCGTCATCGGCGGCCGCTTCTGTCCGGCGACCCCTGACGGCGACCACAGTGCCGACTTCTTGTCCGAGCTCGCCGATGCTCTGGACCTGCTCGCCGAAATCACCGAACTCTCGGCATCGGCAGCCCCGACGTGCCTCATGCCCTTTGGCTGGCACTCGAGAACGCGAGGCGTGGTCGTAGCCGGCAACCAGGCACGACGTCTGATTCACCTGTGGCCCAACGGTGTTCGCGAGTCGAGTGACGCGCCTCCCGAAGTGATTGTCCTGATCGATCTACCGACCGGGATCGAAACATTCAGCGCAGAGCCCCAAGAGGCCCCCCTGAACTGGTCGTTTGCTATCGACAATTGTGACGATTACGCAGAGTCGGGCAGCCGACGGATACGGCGGTGACGGCGTCATACGCCGCGTCGCTGAGCTGCGTGTGGTCGGTGACTGCAGATGCAGCTTCGATGGCGGAATGGCGAAATATCTGACCGGCCTCGCCGACGGTAGCTTCGCCGAAGGCGCGCCGCTGATCGGCGACCATCCGTCCGTTACGTGATGGAGTCGCCTGCGGAACTGAAATCTTCGGAAACCGTTGTGGCGCAACATCAGCAGTGCGCCCTGCCGATCGGCAGGTGTCGTACTTCCATCATGAGAGCCTGGCCTGTGGTTCAAGCCGGGGTCATTGAAAGCCAGCCCAATTGCTGGGCCCTGCCGAGATCATCACGTGCTGCCCAGTGTTCGATCACCATGCTCTCGGGTATGCGCACCCAGTGCGTCTGGGCGACCGAGAACATCTTGCCGCTCGATGGAAACACCTGATCCACTTCGCCTTCCGACGTGTAGATAACGAAAGGGCCCTGTTGCCGACCGACCATGATGGTATCGAGGCACACCAGATCCCCGTCCGCAGCATGCAGGATCTCGTGGCGCATATCCGTGAACGCCGTCCGCAGCCATAGCGCGGTGGCGTGGAAGCCTTCGGGTCCGCGCATCCGGGTCTCCGGCGGTTCGCCTCTGGCCTCACGGTTGGTTGCGTCCGGGTGGATGACGGCGTCGAAGTCGGCGCGACTGCCGGTCGACATGATCTCGAGACTGCGTACAGCCACCATCTTCGAATCGACCTGCGTGCTCACGTAACTCCCAAAAACGTCGAAAGGCAGAACGATTCACTATTGCGGCTGCAGGGTCGGCCTCTCTTCCCCGTGATCGGAACGTCCTGTGGCGCTGGACCCCTGCGATGACCACACTGTCATGCGCTTCGGAACCCGTGTCTCGCCGGAATCGACAACGCGAGTGGACACGTTTGACCCGCAGATCCGGATGCTGCTGGCGAAGTTCCCGAACATGCCGACAACATTGATCATGGAACGAGTCGGCTGGCAGCCGGCAGGACGGTGTTCTTCGACCGTGTCGCGCAACTGCGGCCGCCGTTCAAACCACCGGATCCCGCGTGACGGACGGAGTATCAGCCCGGCGAGCTGGCGCAATGCGATCTATGGTTCCCGCCGGTCGATATCCCGCTCGGGTTCGGGCATGCCGGTCGACCGCCGGTGCTGGTCATGGCGACCGGGTATTCGCGGATGATCGCGGCGGTGATGATCCCGACCCGCCAGAGCGCCGACCTGCTGGCCGGGCATTGGGAACTGATCTCCGCATGGGGTCGAGTGCGGCGGGTGTTGGTGTGGGACAACGAATCCGCGATCGGGCAATGGCGTGGCGGGAAACCGCAGCTGACCGATGGGATGAACTGCTTCCGAGGGACCCTGGGCATCAAAGTGGTTCAGTGCCGCACGGGCGATCCCGAGGCCAAACAGCCCGCTGTCCAAGGGCCGGTTCTGCCACTCGGCCATCCCGTCGATCACTTTGTCGGGCCGGTTGTGGTGTCGGGGCGCCGGACGATGGCCACCGTGTCAGTATCGGCCAACTCGCCCGCCATCACATCAGAGTTCATGTGCCACTCATTGTTTCGGAGCTACACCGTTGTTTATACAGTCCCAGTCGAGTTGACGCTGGTCAGGATGGACAACGATGCGAACAGGCTGCAGATCATCGCTGGGTGAGACGATCTGTGGGGCTGACGGTGATGTCTGATTCTCGCCAGCCACGCGGGTGGGGTGTTCGTAGCGTCGCGGGTATGGAAACGGAACTGATTGCCGTTGAACGGGTTACGGGCCTGCGGATGCCGGTGGTGTGGTTCATGGCCGTGGCGGCCGCGTTGGGGACTGCCAGTATCTATCCGCTGCAGCCGGCCATCGCGGCGGTGGCCGGGTCGTTCGGGGCATCGCTCGCCGAGGTCGGGGGCGCGTTGGCGTGCGGGCCGGTGGGGTACATGGTGGGGCTCGCGCTGCTGGTGCCACTGGTGGATCGGGTGGCGCCGCGGACGGTGGTGGCGGCGCAGTTCTGGGCGCTGGGGGTCGCGCTGGCCGGGGCGGCGGCGGTCGGGTCGCCGTGGCTGCTCGGCCTCGCCATCGGTGTGATCGGGGCCGGTTCCTCGGTCGGAGCCCAATTGAGTTCGGTGGCGGGGCGATTCGCGGAACCGGCGCGGCGCGCGACCGTGCTGGGCATGGTCACCGCCGGAATCTCGGCGGGAATTCTGCTGGGGCGCATTGTGGGCGGGTGGCTGGCCGATGCCATCGGGTGGCGTGGCATGTTGCTGCTGCTGGCTGCGGCCTGCGCGGTGGTGGCGGTCGCGGCGCGCGCGGTGCTGCCCGCCGAAACCGGGGACGCCGGCACCAGCTACCTGGGGCTGTTGCGCCGACTGCCGGGGCTGTACGCCCGTTTCCCGGTGCTGAGCCTGGCTGCCGGGCGAGGTGCGCTGTGGTTCTTCGCCTTCTGCACGGTGTGGGCGGGACTGGCGGTGGCCCTGTCGGAGCCGCCGTTCTCCTGTTCCGCCGAGCGCATCGGGCTCTACGCCTGCGCCGGACTGCTCGGCATCGTGGCAACGCGGGTCGCCGGGGTCTGGACCGATCGAGTCGGGGCGCGCCGGGTGATCCTGGCCGGACTCGGGCTCGCGGCCGCCGCGACCGTGATCCTCGGGACGAGCCTGTCGAATACCGTTGCAACGCTGGCGTGCCTGGGCCTGTTCGATGCCGGACTGTTCGCCGCGCAGGTCGCCAATCAGAGCACCGTGCTCGCCATCGATCCGACCGCGACCGCTCGCTTCAACAGTGCGTACATGCTGGTGTACTTCGTCGGCGGCAGTGCGGGCACCGCGTTCGGCGCGGCCGCGGTGAGCTGGTTCGGCTGGGCGGCAACGGCTCTCATCGCCGCCGGCGCGATCGTGGTCGCGGCCGCGATCACCATGTCGGTGCGCGCGGAGCGCTGACGTTCCCTTCGACGCGGGTAAGTCCGCCGTGGCTATCTGCATGGGATTGCGGATGCTGTGGCTGGGGTTGACGCTGCCGGGTGCTCTGGCGACCCTTGTCGGTGAATTCGCCCTCCCGCAACGGTTTCGGCGTGTGCGAGCCCAGGATCAGGATGTCGCCGGAGCGTGCGCGCCGGTTGCGGGACTGCCAGGAGTGGCCGCGTGCCTGCACCAGCAAGTCGAGTCGCCGTGTGACAAGGCGATTTCGGCGGCCGGGATGCGGCTGGCGTCGATCACACCAAGCGCGACTGTGGCGCGTGAGCTGGACCAGGACGAGCTGATCGACCGTTGGACGCTGGTCGGGGAAGAGCCCGAGCTGATCGGCGCGCCCCCGCCGATATGGTGCCTGACGCTGGCGGACGAGCCGGACAGTGTGCACGCCCGATGGTGCGCTGCGCGGCTGCGAATCTGCTGTCCACCACCTACGGTCGGCCGCAATTGGTCCGTCGACACCGCCTGCGGTTGCAGCGGACCGGGCAGTGGCCCGCGATGTCCCCGGAACAGGCTCGTCCGCATACACGGTTGTCCCTCGTCCGTGGAGGGAACAGACCATCTCGCGGTTACCGCAGAACGGCGAATAATCGAGACGTGCTCGATACCGCGTCGGCTATTGGCCGACTGGGCCGCTGCCGCCCATTGGGGCCAGGGTCGGTGCGTTCCGTCGCAGGCATCTGGGTGAATTGTCTTCGTGCCACTAGTTTTTGGGGCATCGGCCCGCAAACGCTCCGATAACGCCGGCCTGACTGGACCCGATGACCAGTTTGTCCTTCCGTTTGGACGGAAGTCGGGGATGGCGTATCGATGCGAGGAGAAATATGAAGGCCAGATCAATGCTGTTCGCCGCGTTCGCCACCGCCCTCGTGGCGACCGCGAGCGGATGCTCCGGCAGCTCGTCGACCCAGGCGGGAACAGCGAGCACGACAGTCGCCGCATCCCAGGGGACGACCGTACCGGCGCAGGGTAACCAGTCGGCTCCGCCGCCCGCCCAGGCCCAGGACGGCCAGGGCGGCAATCCGTCTGAGGGCGATGCCAATTCGCCACGGCCCGCACCTGCCACCAGCGCCGCGACCGACACGCCGCAGCCCACGATCGTGCCGGTGACCACGAATCCGGCACCCAACGGCAGCGGCCACGGACTGTGCTTCGACCTCAATTCAGGGCTCGCCAACTCGGCGATCAAGAGTCTCGCACCGACCGCGAACGGCGGATGGGGCAATCCGTCGGCGAGCAATGACCCGATCTCGGCGGGCTGCGATGGCGTGCTGTCGTGGATGACGGTGGAATCGGGCAATATTCACCCGTACATCCATGTCCTGTTCTTCACCAACGGCACCTACCTGGGTACCGCGACGTCCAACCCCTACGGCTACACCGAAGTCATCGGAAAGACCGCGAATACTGTTTCGGTGCAGTACAAGTGGGCTAAATCCAGTGACGCTCTGTGCTGCCCGAGCGGCGGCCCCAGCGTGGTGACCTTCACACTCTCGGGGGGCAAGGTGGTGGCGAAGGGGCAGTTCCCGCCGAGCAATTGAGTGTCAGGCCGATGCTCCGGGCGGGCGGACCGCGTCCGGAGCATCGGCGAGTTGGACCAGCAGCGGGCAGATGTGCGCGAGCACCTCGGCATCGATGCGCCGCAGGGTCGGCCCTAGTGTGCAGGTCAAGGCAGCCGGTGACGCCCGCACGCTGGACACACTAGCGTTTCATTCGCTGGGCGCGACCCGGTTCAGAGCGACGGCAACACAGCGATCCTCGACGAACTCGAGCATCCAGTCGCAACGCGACAACCTTCGATCGGTGGCAATCAATCACGACCCGCCGCCGGGATCATGACTGGAGCCCTTTGATCAGGTCCACCGGTTGTGAGAGTTCTGATGCACCAGAATGGGTGCAGGAGGACGAGATCACGACATGGCGCGACGACGACACACCCCCGAGCAGATCATCCGCAAGCTGCGTGAGGGCGAGAAGCTGATCGGGGAGAAGTTCTCGATCGAGGACGTGTGCAAACACCTCGAGATCTCCGAGGCCTCCTGGCATCGCTGGCAAGCCCAGTACGGCGGGATGAAATCCGACGACGCCGAACGGTTGAAGGAGCTCGAGCGTGAGAACGCGCGGCTGAAGAAGATGGTCGCCGATCGGGCCCTCGACATCGACATGCTCGAGGAGCTGAACCGGGGAAACTACTGAACCCGGATCGTCGCCGCAGGGCTGTAGTGGTTCTGCAGCAACGGTTTCGGGTGTCCCAGCGCCGCGCATGCCGGGTGGCCGGACAGTCGCGGTCGGTGCAACGCCGCCCGCCGGCAGTTGCCGAGATCGAACGAACTCTGCGTGCTCGCCTGCGCGTGATCTCGCGCAAGCATCCGCGGTGGGGTTGGTGCAAAGCACATGCGCTGTGTCGCGGCGAAGGGCTGGTAACCAATCATAAACGGACGCAGCGGCTCTGGCGTGAGGAGGGATTGAAAAGACCGAGCCGGGCGCGTAAGAAACGCCGTGTCGGAGTGGGCCGGAATCAGCGGTTGAGGGCATCGTTTCCAGATCAGATGTGGGCGTTGGACTTCCAGGTCGATGTCACTGTCGACGGTAGACAAGTCCGGTTCCTCAACATCGTCGACGAGTTCACCCGAGAAGCTCTGGCTAACAGAGCATTTCGTTCGTGCACCGCAGACCGGCTGCTGGAGGTGCTCGACGAGATCATCGCGACCACCGGCCGAAGGCCGGTGCACATTCGGATGGACAACGGCACCGAGATGACCGCGCACGCGATGACCGACTGGTGCCGGTTCGCCGG
Organism: Nocardia sp. NPDC046763; assembly: GCF_040645495.1. Taxonomy (NCBI): domain Bacteria; kingdom Bacillati; phylum Actinomycetota; class Actinomycetes; order Mycobacteriales; family Nocardiaceae; genus Nocardia; species Nocardia sp. NPDC046763. The sequence continues at coordinate 13,179 of NZ_JBEYYI010000050.1, forward strand.
TGTCGACGCCTCGTTCATCGATCCGGGATCGCCGTGGCAGAACGGGGTCTGCGAGTCGTTCAACGGCCGCTTCCGCGACGAATTCCTGTCCTGCGAGGTGTTCCATTCCCTGACCGAGGTGCAGGTCCTTGCCGAGGACTGGCGCATCGAGTACAACAGTTACCGGCCACACGGATCGCTGGGTTTCCTTACCCCGCAAGCATTCCGTGAGCAATGGTCACCGACCGAGTTCGAGCAAGAGCCACAACTCGCATAGCCGGTGGACCTGCTATCGGGGCCCAGTCAATCAGCGAACGACCGACGTCATAGTTCGCCGCTGGAGTCGGCTGACATCAATCAGGAGCCCGAAACTGGGACCAGGATACGGGTTCGGCGTCGCGCGGTCCCCGGGGTCCCGTCAGATCCCGAAGCGCGCCGCGATACCGTCGAGGACGGAGTCCAGCCCTATCTCGAACTGCCACTGCACATCGTCCTTGCGGTCGGCATCGTGGATATAGCGTGCGTACATCGGGTAACGGCCCGTGTTCATCAGCCAGGTCATCTGTGTGGCCAGTCCCGCGCGAGCCTCCTCGCGAGTGGACCAGCCGCGCGCGTGCAGCATCCGACTCATCCTGACTTCCGAGTCGACCGCGCAGGTCGCTCAGTGATGGTGCTCCGCGGTGTTCCCGTTGCTGCCCGACAACGGGATTCGAGAGATGACCTGCCAGGAGTACGAATGTTCCTGCTGCTCGAGGAGAACGAGCTTCGCTTCTGTGACAGGAACGCCCACCATGCGGTGTGTCGAGTTGATACCCGTGACCGCCTTCACGGCGTCCGCCGCGTCCACCCCATCCGAGTTGGCATAGGCGATCGAAACATGCGGAAGGAACTCATCCGATTTCACCGGGGCCTCGGGGTAGATCTCCAACGTCGCTGAGCGAAAAGCGTTGCGCAGGATTCGGAGCGGCTGAAGAGGGCCTACCGTGAACCCGATCGCTCCGCGTGTGCCGCCCAGCTTGCCGATGGATATCTCGAAGGGGCAGATGCGCTGGCACGCTGACGCAGAGGACTTCACGATCGAGGAGAGTTCCGCCGCGCTGATATCGCCTTCGAACGCGATCCGATCCAGCGTCAGGTGTAGTCCCTCTGGGGAGATCGGATCGTAGTACGGGAAAGCAATCGCCTCCTGGCATTCTTTCGCCAACGAGTGCAGCTCTGTTGCATTCTCGAAGGTCAGGAACCAGTAGTAGCCGCGGCGACCGGTCCGGCGGGACCAATGATTCCTGAGCCATCGAACGTCTTCGAATCGACCCTTCGTTTGCGAGTCACCCATGGCTTCCATCCGTATCGCCCAGCGCTGCAACGGCGTCGCGAACCGAGTTCAGCTGCCGAGCATTGCCCCACCGGGTTTGGGCTTCCTTTATGAACTCCCGGGCTCGGTTCGTCACCGACAGGATCGGCCTACCCGATGACCCCTCGAGCGCGGCCAGTATGAGCTCGGTGGCATAGTCCAAGTCCGCGTCCCGTGATCTGATCTGTGAGTGGGCGAGATCGATGGCGACAAGGGAACGGCTCCATGGCGACCCCGATTTGCTGATCTCGGGCAGCGCGTGCTTTGCATAGTGCTCGACCTGATCGGGCATTCCCAACGCGACATAGGCGGTGGCGGCATTGCTGGCTGTCTGGGCCTGGCTGTAGCAGCCGAGGGAGACACTGGAGGGAAGACCGTCAGGTGCGTTATGGCGATCCAGCATGTCGTACGCGGCGTCCACGGCGCGCGTGACGCCCTCGACATCTCCGAGTTTGCCCGCGCGCTCTTGCCACGCCATTGATCAGGATGCGGGCGCTCTGCGGACCAGATTGCGCTTGGGCAACTCCGTCCTCGGCATACCGCAGGGCATCTGTGAACTGTCCGGCGTAGTACTCGCAGAAGCTCTGCAGCCCACGAGCCCACGCCCGCAAATTCGCGTCGTTTGCGGAGTCTCCCAACGTGAATGCTTCCACGCAGTACGCGCGCGCGAGCGGGAAATCCCCGCGTCCGACCGCGATGTACCCCAGGAGCCCCGATGTCTCTGCCGCCACCTCGTAAAGCTGCTGCCGTTGGTGCGGATGGCTGCACTGGTCGGTTAGTTCGTCAATCCATGCACGCTGTTTGGTGAGGAGCGGGACGACGCGGGAGTGGTCGAGGCTCTCGTAGTCCTCAACGGTTGCCACCGTATTGAGCTGAAGGCTTCGAACGATCTCGGGGTCGATCAATCTGCTGAGCTGGTGAACGCGCTCGAGCACGGCAATCGGATCGTCGAGTGCGTTGCCGGCCGCGACTGGCCCCCCTCGAGCGGCCGTCGAATGACCCGCCTGAGTATCTGTCGAACGAGTCGACTTGATAGCCCGCCGCCGAGCTTGAGCGGTGCCGGCCTGGGCGCGTATCGCGACCAGTGCGCCGTTGGCGTCGAGCCCAGTGTCTATGGCCGCCACCAGCTCTGGGGACGGGAGGATGGAGTCCTCCCACTCGGCCATGGAGACGTACTGGCGCGAGTATCCGATCTTGGCAGCCAGTTTCCGCTGGCTCAGTCCGGTGGCAAGCCTCAACCGCGCAATTTCGCGCGCCAGCTGGTCGGCAATCACCCTCGATTGCTGACCAGGCTCACTGGCTGGGTCATTCATCGCCGCCCCTCCGCATGCGCTCATTCTTGCCGATGGCAAGTGGGTGGCAAGTCGGATTGCTCGGGAAGTTGCCACCTTCCCAGGTGATCGCCGTCCGAGGTTCTCTCAATGCAGGTAGCCGCCACTACTAGTTTGAGGGCAGTCATTATGCGAGCTGTTCCGACAGCGCTCGGTCATGTCGATGATGAGCGTTCCGGCGTTGCGGCCCAATGGGATCGGGCACAGGTAGCGCGCCTGGCGCGACGACTCGGATTCGACCTTGTCTGGGCAACGGAATCCTCATCACTCGGTCTTGTCGACCAGGTGCGTGCAGCAGACGTGGATGCCGTCTTGGTCCCGTCGCTGCAAGACCTCGATGCACTCACCTTGGACCGGCTGATGCATATCTGCGATGTGGAGGTCGTCGCGCCGCGTGAGACGTTCGGTCGCTACTTCGGAGGGAGGCATGGATGCCCCGCGTGACGCCGTTGGCTATGGCCGACTATGCAGTGATCGGTGCGCTGAATGTGGCAGGCGGTGCGCTGACTGTCGACGGGGTCGCCGCCGCCGTGTCCCTTCCGTCATCTGGCCCCGGCATGTCCCTCAGTCATGATTCGGTGCGCCGGATTGTGACCCGATTGGAGGCGCGAGGGCTTGCCGAAAATGGCAGCGGCGGATGGCAACTCACTCGGCGCGGGCGCGTCTTGTGGGACACCAAGGGGAAGCGATTCATCCTGTGAGCCGGCTCGGACGGCAGCGGAGCCCGCCGCTGGTCCCGACGGCCGTGAGGAGCGGACCGATTCGGTTCTCAACCCCCGAACAGGTGAGCGCAACGGGTCTCCGGGGCTCTGCGCGCTCGCCTGCATCTCCGATCTCGACGCCCACTGCGCTGCGTGCCGCAGGTCGGCCCCTCTGCAGTGGTGCAGACCCCTCGGCATTGCCCCTGGGCCTTCGTGGCATTCCTCACGCGCAGTCGACCTCGGCGTACACCGCCGCCACCGGCCGGCCATCAAAGCCCTGGTGGACCTCGTGCACGATCGTGGCGATAGTCCACACACTGATTGCCGGAAACCGGTGTGCGAGCCGATCAGTGAGTTCCGCGAGCCGTCTGACCTCATCAGATGATGGCATGAACCATGGTTGCCCGTCGTTGACATGGCAGTCAACAGACGTCGATCCGCTTCGGTCGGTATGCCCTGAAATTTCCTCGGCCACAGCCAGGAACGGCCCTGACCCGATACGAACGAAACCTGTCGGCCCCACCCCTGCGTGCGGCCGACAGCCCGTCATCGCTGACCGCTGGGTCAGGCGGCCTCGGCCGCGTGCGGCGACGACGCGCTCGATCTTCACCTTCCACTAGTCGGTGCGTTCGGCGGCGTTTCCCTGGCCTTGCGGGCGTGCCCGTCGACGAGCTGGCGGACCTCCTTCTGTTCGATCGCTCTTGTTACCGTCTGGCGGTGAAGGTAAGTGAGCCAAATGGATACGAGATCGACGTCGACACTGATCGGATCGACCTGGACCGGGTGCATCACTGGCTGTCCACCGATGTGCACGGGGCGCTGGGGCGGGAACGACAGATCGTCGAGCAATCCATCCGCGGATCGCTGAATTTCGGTGTCTACGACGGCAACGGTGATCAGGTTGCCTATGCCCGCGTCGTCACCGATCTAGCGACCTTCGCCTGGATCTGTGATGTCTACGTTGACCGCCAGCACCGTGGCGTCGGCCTTGGTCATCGGCTCGTCACCGAAGTTCGTGACTACCTCGTACCCTACAAACTCAAGCGGGTGCTGCTGTCGACATCCGACGCCCACGGCCTGTATGCCCGGATCGGGTTCGTTCCCCTCCCGGATCACCAAAAATGGATGATCCTCGCAGCCGAAGGGTAACAACAACCCAACAGCCATATAGCGCAGGAGCAAACACCAGCCAGGGTCGGCCCTTCAACTGCACCCGGCACGTACAGATCGATAACCCGCCGGATGGGACCACCGCCCGCTCAGGAAGCCGGTGGTGGTGAATCTGTGTGAACTCAACTAGGCAGTACCGTGCTTTCAGCGGGACGATCCAGCGCGGCGGGAGATCAAAAACGTTCGGCCCGTTGATCTTCGGGGCCGACTGTTTGGCCGCTTCGAACCGCGCGACTCGCGGCAGCTTGAGCGGAATGCCCCATGTCGATGAGCCCGACTCTGCGATTTATCTGCGGTAGTGCGCTCGGAGCGGAGGCGACGGTGTTGCCGATGCGAGCAATCGGCGGGCGGGGTGTGCGGCTCGCGGACGCGCGCGCCGCGTTCCTGGTGACCATCCCGGCCATGAACACCCGCCGCGGCTATGCGGCCGCACTCGACGCGTTGGTGCAGGACTTCGGTCCGGATTCCGACGTGGATCTGCTGGAGCCGGAGCGCGTCGGTGGCTGGTTCACGTTCAAATGGGGTGACAAGGCCGCCCAGACGTTCAATGTGCGCCTGGCCGCGTTGCGCTCAGCGTGTGAGTACTGGCGCAAGCAGGGCTGGCTGGTGGGAGATCCGTTGTCGCGGTTGGTATCGCGCGCGGTGCCGCCGGACCACTCCCGTGCCTTGACTCGCGACGAGGTGACCGCGGTCCTGGGCATGGTTGTGCCGCTACGGGACCGGGTGTTGTGGCACAGGCTCTACGAGACAGCGGCCCGCGCAGGGGAGTTGCTGTTGCTCGATATCCCCGACCTGGATATGCCGAACAGGTGCGCCACCGTGATCCGCAAGGGCGGCGCGATCGACATCGTGGCCTGGCAGACCGGCACCGCCCGGCTGTTGCCGCGTCTGTTGGCCGGCCGCCGCGCAGGCCCTGTGTATCTGACCGACCGCAAGGCGAAATCCGGTGTCGCCAAGGTCGATACCGACCTCGACAGCGGCCGTGCGCGGTTGTCGTACCGGCGAGCGTTGGAGGTCTTCAAGGGCCACACCGCCGCGTTCCCGCGTGGTCCGTTCACGCTGCATCAACTGCGGCATTCGAAGCTGACGCATGCTGCCGAGGACGGGGCGTCCACCCCGATGCTTATGCGCATGAGTGGGCACACCTCGGTACGGCCGCTGACCAAGTACGCTCGCCCCAGCGGAGGCATTGATTGCCTGGCAGTCCCGCACTGACCCAGCCGCTCGGCGGCGGATGTGGCCTCGTCATCTGTGCGGTCCAGGTGTGAATGGAGTGTGGGCTGGTTAGGCAGACGATTTACCCGGCGTCGAGCCCGCTCGGCGGTGCTGAAGGGGCTGGAATACCAGCCGGGGCTGGCAGCGATGCACTGAGGGCTGCTTCTCATTCGGCTGTCTCTGCCAGCTGTCCTCATCAGCCCAGAGGGCCGCAATGGCTCACTCGCACTTGCGTAGTTCCTTCAGGCGTCGCCGCCCTCACGGATCAGCCGCTGAACTTCGCGTTCGATCAGGCCGAGGCGAGCTTCTGCCAGCAACGGGATCTCATGGCGTCGGCGGCGGCATTCCTGAATATCGATGTCGGCGACCAGAAGCGAAGGATGCCAGAAGGGTGCCTGCGCGGTTACCTGCCCCGACGGGTCGATCACCCGTGATCCACCCCAGAACCGTGTGCCGTCCTCATCACCGACTCTGTTGACGAACACGACCCAGCTCTGGTGCATGCGGGCAATGAAAGTCAGCAACTGGTCCCAATAGTCGATGACGTCGAGTGTTTCCGGACCGAAGCCCGCCGCACTGTTGGCCGGGATTATCATCACCTCGGCCCCACCCTGGGCTGCTAGCCACGGCAGGACCGGTTGCCACGCATCGTTGCAGATCAGAACCGCCATGCGACCGAAACGAGTATCGAAGGCCTGCATGGACTGGCCCGGACTGGCGCGTTTACGCTCCTCCCATACAAGATAGTTCGGCAAGTACAACTTGCGATGAACATGGTGCGCGTGGCCGCCGGTGTAGTAGGCCGCTGCGTTGAACTGACGGATGCCGCCGTCTTCGCGGAAACCGACGAGAACGTCCATCCCGTCTCGGGAGAGGACGGTCAATCGTGAGTCGGCTGCCGATAGGGGATGTCCCTCGAGTGCATAGCCATGTAGTGATAACTCGGGAAAGATTGTCAGTTCGGCGCCCAACTCAGCAGCTTCGTCGACGAAATTACGCACAGTATCGAAGGACTTCGTCAACTCGCCTTCGCTGGCGCAATCAAGTTGCGCGAGTGCAATTTTCATCTCTTCTCGCTTTTCGGCACCGGCATGTATCGCAAGGTACCTATGGCGGACCGACCCCGGCCTCCCAGCCTTGGAAAGTCGGGCGATCGGGGCGGAAGGGCTCGATCGAGGGCTCGACGGATGAAATCTCAATCCGGCGGCGCAAGAAAGCGACGCTCTCCTACCTGCGCTGTCAGACGGTGATCAGTCAAAACCGCAGGCCACTCACAAGGATTCGCGAGCCACTACGCAATACCCGTTCTGATCAGTCGTCTTCGGGAGCGTCTGGATTGCGTAGCGCCCGGTGACCACCTTCGAGGTCGGGTAAATGGAAGGAGTAGTGGCCTTCCAAGCGCACATGGCGGCGAACGAATGCCGACAACCGGGCGGCGTCCTCGTCACGGACCGGGTAGTCCTGAGCGCGTAGCTCGGAGACGGCGCGATCCAGATCGACGGTGTTCCACAGTACGGTGAGGTTCAGGACCAGGCCGAGAGCGTTGAGTTGGTCTTCCATGCCGTCGAGGTAGGCGGGTGATCTCGCCCTTGTGGCCGTGAAAGATGGCCGCGACAACAACTTTCGCACCGTCACGCTGGAGGCGGCGGGCTGTGGCCAGGCCGATCCCACTGCTGGCTCCGGTCACGACGGCAACCCGGCTGGAGTTCATTGCACAACCTCCGATCGCTTCGGCGATGCCGGCTCGACGACCGAGCCGGCACCAACTTGCTGATGCAAGTCTCATACCGTGCCGAAGCGGGCGGTGTCGGCGAGCACCGTGTCGATCGAGGTGGGGGACAGGCCGAAGGTGCGCTGGGTCAACGCCGAGTCGAGAACGTCGGGATGTTCCAGGGAATAGAACATTTCGATCAGCTCCGCCATGATGGGGTCGGCCGCGCCCGCCCATGCCAGATCCGTCTTGGACATCGAAATCAGCTGCGGCGCAGGCGAGTCGGTCAGCTTCGCGAGGCGCTCGACCACATCACGTAGTGACATGATCGTCGAAGGCACATGCCAGGCCCGGCCCCAGGAACGGTCGTCGCGGGCGACGGCGGCCAGAGTCAACGCGACATCGTCGACATACGTCCAGCTTTTCGGCACGTCCGGGTCACCGGGGTAGGTGGCCGGTTCCCCGGCGATCACGGTGCGGGTCACCAGGAAGTTGAACACCGATCCGGCGTCTCGGCCCAGATAGTCCGATGCCCGCACCTCGGCGACGCGCACCCGACCGGCCTCATGTGCGGCCAGCGCGTCGAGCCATATGCGCGCCCGCACAGCGCCTTTCACCGCGACAGGGGACATGGGCAGGTCCTCGGTCATCGGACCGTCCACGTGGCCATAGCCGTAGGTGTTGCTCAGCGACACGTAGTTCGCGCCCGTGCGTTCGGCGGCGGCGAGAACAGCCGCGGCGATGGGCGGGAAGTCCGTGGGCCAGCGGTCGTACGCGGGCCACGTGGTGTTGATCAAGGTCCGGGCGCCCGCGGTCAGTGCGGTGAGCCCGTCGATGTCGGTGGTGTCGCCGACGACCCGTTCGATCAACGGATGCTCGGGTCCGAGCCCGCGCCGACTGATCAGCCGCACCCGCTCACCGGCCTCGGCCAGTACCAAAGCGGTACGGCTGCCGGTGCTTCCGGCACCGGCGACGACGTGCAGAGACATGGCATTCCTCCTCGACTCGAGCCGTCACGCGGCGGCTCGCACCTGACTGTGCCCGGCTGGGAAGGGCTAAGGTAGTGGCTGGAATGCCTTATATCCCAAGGATCGAGCCATGCACCGCGTCGTCGTTCTCGCCGTCTCCCCGGTAACCACCTTCGACCTGGCGATTCCCGAAATGGTTTTTCCCGCAGTACAAGTCGATGGCGAGCCGGTCTATGAGGTGGTGGTGTGCACCGCCGACCCGGGCATCGTGGCCGGGTACACCGGACGTGACGTGGTGGTCGACCACGGCCTGGACCTACTCGAGTTGGCCGACACCGTCATCGTTACCGGAACCGGAACTCGTATCGAAGCCGATGCGCGCGTGCTGACCGCCCTGCGCGCGGCCGCCGCCGCGGGCGCCCGCATCGCTTCGATCTGCACTGGGGCGTTCGTCCTGGCTCAGGCCGGTCTCCTGGAGGGGCGACCCGCGACCACCTACTGGCTGTATTCGGCCGAGATGCGCGAACGCTTCCCTGCGGTGGACCTGCACCCGGACGTGCTCTTCGTCGACGACGGCCAGATCCTCACCTCGGCCGGACTGGCCGCCGGGCTGGACCTGTGCGTGCACATTGTGCGCCGCGACCACGGCGCGGCCGTAGCCAATGCGGTGGCCCGCTTGGCCGTCGTCGCGCCCATTCGCCCCGGCGGCCAAGCACAATTCATCGAAACCCCCGTGCCGCCGGAATCCGGAACCTCACTGGCCGAAACCCGCGCATGGGCATTGCGACGACTCGACGAACCGCTCACCCTGCGCGAACTGGCCGCCCACGCCCACGTCAGCACCCGCACCCTCACCCGCCGCTTCCGCGCGGAGACGGGATCCAGTCCGCTGCAATGGCTTCTGCACCAGCGGCTCGATCGAGCGCGCGAACTCCTGGAAGTCACCGACCTACCCGTGCCCGAGATCGCCCGCCGATCCGGCCTGGGCACCGCCGAATCACTGCGCCAGCACCTGACACGACGCCACGGCCTGACCCCCACCGCCTACCGCACCGCCTTCAGCCGCCGCTGAAGTGCCCCAGGAGGGCGCGCCGTTTGTTCGGCACGGCCCGGACCATCGGGGGTAACGGGCACGGCCCGTGCCTCGGTCAGACCACGGAGCGTCGTCCGGTGCGGATCGCGATTTCGACCGGTCAGGGCCCGCTGATCGTGCCGTCGATGATCGGCATCGCGAAGACGGATGTGAAACTGTGCCAACCGGTTCCGACAGTGATGCCACTGTTGGGGTGCCAGTCGGGCTCGCCGGTCTGCCAGTGGCCGTGGCGATCCGAGGACGGTCGGAACATCCGCTGGTCGCGCGGTCTCGCAGCGAATACTGGCAATTGCCGTCCCTCCCTGGGGGTAGCCCGATCCCCTACCAGGGTTGGATGGGGTCTCGCTGGGTGTGGTTCTAGCGTTGTCTGCGTGACGATCATCCGGCGTTTGGGCCTCGACTTCGCATACACGTTCTTGGGATTGCCTCTCGCATTGGTCAGTTTCAGCCTGCTTGTGTCCCTTTTCGCGGCGAGCATCGGAACAGTGGTGATCTTCATCGGGATTCCGCTGCTCGCGCTGACGCTGCTGCTCGCGCGTGGTTTCGCCGACATCGAGCGCGTACGCCTTCTGCAGTTGACGGGCAGGGCGGCACCACGGCCTCGGTACGCCGAGGCACCGGAGGGGGCGGGGTGGTTCCGTCGGATCACCGCACCGATCGGGCAGCCGCAGAGCTGGCTGGATCTGTTGTACGCCGTCGTCAACCTACCGATCGCGATCATCACGTTCGTGCTGCCGATCGTGTGGTGGGCAATGACGCTGGGTGGATTGACGTACTGGTTGTGGGGCAGGTTCATTCCCTATGGCGACAGCCACGACATCGTCATCGAGACGATCATGGGCACCGACACCGCCCACAACCGGACGGTCTTCAACACGATCGTCGGTGTCGTAGCGCTGCTCACTGTGTACACCGTCCAGCGGGGCAGCGCCGCCCTGCAGGCCGCCTTCGCGCAGACCCTGCTCACCCGGCTCGCCGTCATGCAGGGACGCATTCAGGATCCGACCACCAGCCCGGCGGCGGCCGTCTCGGCGGAGTCGACCGCGCTGCGCTCGTAGGCGCCCTGCTCCACCCCAAGACGACGGGCTAGACCGAGTCCATCGACCGTATCCGAACATGCCTGATGCGCAATCCCGCGTGGTCGCAGGCGATCTGGCCGGTTGCTCGCGGGGTCAGCGGCCACTCCGCGGTTTGCTCAACAACGCTCGGCCGCGTTCCGGGGTGAGGCTGTACGCCAGGGCAGGGTCGGCGAGCAGGGCGATCGGGGCGATGTGATCTGGAGTGCGAGGCTGCCATAGCGTCATCGCGGTCTCGAGCGCATGCCACAGGGCCGCTGTGTCGGAGTGGTGTTCAGCGAGCGCGTTTCGCACGGCGGTGTCGAATGCCCGGTTTCCGTAGGTGAGCCGGTAGCCGGGCTGCTGCACCCGCGCTCGGTGCTCGTCGATGGCACCTCCGATCTCGAGTCCTTTGTCGTTCTGGGCACTTTCGAGGATCTGGGCAACTTGGAGTGCGGAGTACTGGGAGGATGCTTCGTTTGTGTGTCGCTCGGCGATTTCGCGGGCTACACGATGCCCGGCGACCGCTCTATCTGCCAGGTACTGGGCATTCTCGAGCGCGGAGCCATACCAGGGCTCTTTATGTGCGTGTTGCAGGAACATGCACGGCAGGAACTCCTCGGTGAAGAGTGGACCAGCGAAGAATCCGTCCGGGACGCGGAATCTGTCAAACCGGATGAGACGGGTCAGGCTGCCTGTTCTGTGTCGGCATTCTCCTTCGGAGGCGGGTTGATCCAGGCCGCTTCTGGGAGC
>NZ_JBEYYI010000051.1:0-24162 GCF_040645495.1 Nocardia sp. NPDC046763
GCAACACTCAACGTCACGCTCAGAACATCCGATCTCGCCCATATCGTCAGAGAACTACTGGGTCACCATGTCTCACGCGAGTCTGGCAGATAGGGTCTCCCCCGATTTCACACCGGCCGAGGCCGCTTCGCTGCGGGCAGCAGCGCTGACGCAACTCGACCATCCCACCCGAGCACTCATGATCCATCTCCCTGGCTGGCAGCGACGCGCACACGAGGTACTCGACATCGTGCGCGACCAGGTCGGAGTATCGCTACAACGAGTCGTGCTGGCCCACATGGACCCCTCGGCAGCCGACACCTCATACCAGCGCAGCGTCGCCGAACGCGGAGTATGGCTCGAATTCGACATGATAGGCATGGACATCGCCTTCCCTCACGAAGGCCGCTCATCCGCCCCGGAACTCATCGCAGCCGCCGTCTCAGACCTTGTGACACGTTATCCGGATCAGATCCTGCTCAGCCACGACGTCTTCCTCAAACAAATGTGGACCCGCAACGGCGGCAACGGATTCGTGTACATCCCGACTGTCTTCACGAACATGCTCGCCGAGCACGGAGCAAGCCCCACCCTGATCCACGCACTGCTACAAGACAACCCCGCCCGGATGCTCGCTGGTCAGGACTGCACGCACAACAGTCGAACTCCGAATTGAAGTGCGCTACTTTGCGTGGAGTTCACGTCTCGTAATCTCCTCCTGAGCTGCGTGAGTACGCTCAGGGTCGGCTTCGCGTCGGGGATCCGAGCGGGCAACCCGTTCACTAGTGAACCGATCCGATGGGAGTGGACGACAAATGTTGGTAGGAGTGGACTGGCAGGAGGTCCGCGCGAGCCTGCCACCGGGTGAAATGCTCAGATTCCCGGCCGATTTCGCGGAGCGGATCTGGAGGACGCCGGATGCGGTGGAGTTCGCGGTGACATTCGGAATCCCCTACTCGCGCGGGCTGTTTCGGATATCGGCTGATGCGGCCGACCGCGATCCCGCCAGCCCCGACCTGGCCTTCCTCGATGATATCGACTCCACGCCGGCGGACACGCCCGCCGGAGAACTCCAGCCCTTGGGTCTGTTGTTCCACAGCCTGCTCTACGTCCGTCCCACGGACGGAACCATCTGGGTGTCCGACCCGGACGCGGAAGTGGAATTCGAGTTGATCCACCGCGACCTGTCGTCGCTGGCATACCTGGTGTACAAGGTCGAGGTCGAACGACCCGACCCCGACGAAGACCCGACGCCCTTCGACTGGGCCGAAATCGAGGAGATCATCCAGGAAGGAATGAACCGCTGGGACACAACGCCTTTCGAGTCGAAGACGAGGTTCTGGACGACTTTCCTTCAATCCTATCCAATGATGTGACCTGCGGTGATCCACTTCCGGTCCAGTACGCGCACACCAAGACCCTCGCTTTCGATATGGTCACCCCGGCGGCAGAAGACTCAGCCCGGGAGCCGTCGACGGAATTCGGCAACGGACTGCCCCGTCCACCGTAGGAAGAACCGATCCAGCACGCGACTGTCCCGATAACCGAATTGGCTCGCGATCAATTCCACCGGCACGGATCGATCCTGGAGAAGGATGATTGCTCTGTCCCGCAGGATCATTGCGAGCTCCGCACGCCATGTTGTCCCATGGTCGGCCAAACGCCGCTGGAGAGTGCGATCACTCACCCCCAGTTTCATCGCCACCTTCGACAACGTAACGCCACCGACGCCACCCGCCCATACCGCAGAGTTCAGGACTTCACGAAACGCGTCCAGCCACGTGTTCTCGAGACTGGCCGATTCGAGCAGCCGTCGAGCATAAGAACGCAGGACCTGCTGTAGCCCAGCGTCATTCGTGACCGCACCGGTCGTGGCCGAACCCACTGGAAAGACAATCGAATCCCGGTCCCGGGCGAAGTGGATATTGGAGGTACCGAGGGCATCGACTAGATACCCGGTGTCCGCCGGTTCAGGATGGGAGAAGTCGGCCCTCACCGGGACACCGATGGTCCCGAATCTTTCGCGAGTACGCCTCGCGGTCACGGCTATCGCGAATTCCTTGATCACCGCGTCGACCGGTGGTTCGAGCGGCCAGTTGGAATACTCGACAGTCAGCAAGGATCCGTTTTCGACCACCTCGACGCCGATTCTGGAGTCACAGATCGTCTCGTTGAAACGGGCCGCGTCACGGAGACCGTCGGCGAGCGTCGGCGCAGTGGCGATCAAGTAGTCCCAGACATGTAAACGACCCGGGTCGGCGCGACGGGCGGCTGCGACGCCGGCCGCGGGCCCGGCCAGCAGATAGAGCAGGCCCCACAGTCTCGAGATGTTCACCGGCGCTATTCGAGTCATACTGTCCGATACGGTCTCTGGATCACGGCCGAGGACTCGAGAAATCTGTTGTTCGGTGGCTCCGAACGCCCGCACCGCATCCACCAGCACGCTCACCAGAGACCACGAGACCGAGTTGATCGCCGCGGTCATCGCAAGCGCCGCTGACGGAACTGACCTGGCGGCTGCTCTGTCCAGCGCCGGAACGAACGGCGGAACGCGCGTGCGTCGGCATACCCGATACGGGCAGCGATCGAGCGAATCGGAAGGTTCGTGGTTCGCAGCAGGTCCACGGCGTGCTCGTATCGCACGGTATCGACCTCCTCCCGCCAGGTGGTTCCCGTATCGAGAAGGCGGCGTTGCAGCGTGCGGGTGCTGATCGTCAACCGCCTCGCGACGCTGTCCAAACTCAGATCACCGTCCTTCAGCGCATCGTTGATCGCGATTCGCACGCAGTCCTGTCGCCCTGGCGCCAACCGAGACGAGGCCAGCAACAGTTCGGAATAGTGCCGCAGCATCACGCTCAGGCGCGGATCCCACTCCGTGGGAGTCTCACTCACGCCCCGGAACGTGATCTCGGCAGCGGGCGCGTCGAAATCGATTCGGCTGGTGCCGAATTCATCGATCAAATGTGGATATCGATCGGATTCCTGATGAGAGAAGCTCACCCGTACTGGAACCAGCGGCCGCCGTGTCGCCTCGCGGATGCGGCGCAACATGAGTGACAGCATGAATTCCTGTACGGATGCACGAGGAAAATCAGGTTGTCGTGGAGTCATGCCACGAATGGACAGCAGGTCGCCGTCCTCCACCATTTCCCAGCCGGTTTCGGGATCGGTTACCACTCCGCGCAGTTCGATCGCGGTTCGAACGCCCTGCGCGAGTGTCGGTTCACTGACGAACAAGTAGTCCCACACGTGCAAGCAGCCCCGCTCGGCGGTCTCTGTGGCAAGCAATCCTGACCGTGGCCCTGCCGCAGCGTCCAACAGCTCCCAGATACGAGGAACGCAGACCGTCGGAACCCGCAACAGGTCGTCATTGAGAATCGCGGGATCAGCTGCCGGATGAACGGCGGCCAGCTCGCTCGGCCGCACCCCGGCCCGAATCGCCGTCGCCCAGATCAATCCCACTGTGCGCGCGGGAATGCTGCCTTCGATCATCGGCGGAACCCACCCGGTACCTCCAACGATTTGCCGGGTGCCGAAGTCACTGAACACCTTCGATCATGGGCATGACACGAGCAGGCGATGCGATCGAAACCCCGGCGTCGGCAGGGCGGCCGTCGTACATCCGAGCTCGCTTTCCGAGGAATCGGATCGCCGCATCGGGGAACCATGGTGAGTGCGTCGAGCAGATCCTGCAGGTCGCGTGTTTCCAGCGCATGATGGAACGACTCGAGCACGGCGTGAGTTTCGCCGGCCGATACCACCATGCGGCAGCAACCCGAATCGACGTGTCTACGGGCACGGGACGCGATTTGACGGACAGCCACGGAGGATTTTCCGATGGTGGTCGCGATCTCCTCATGACCGATGCCGAATACCTCTCGAAGCACGAAGACCGCGCGCTCGGTAGGCAAGAGTGTTTCCAGAACCAACGTTACCGCCAGTGACATCCTCTCGGCCCGTTCCACATCCTCGGCCACATCCGGCGCGATACACAGATGTTCCGGTAACCACGAACCGACATAAGCCTCCTTGCGACGGTTCACCTTACGCACATGATCGATCGCGACCCGGGTGGTGAGGCGGACCAGAAAGGCCTGCGGGTCGCGAACCTGTGCTACGTCTGATTCCATCCAACGCAACCAAGACTCCTGCAGGACATCTTCGGTGTCGGCGGCCGATCTCACTATCTTGTAGGCGACTGAGAACAGCAGTTTTCGACAACCGATGAACGACTCCGTCGCCGCATCAGTAATGTGATTGCCCATCTCTCGACCTCCTTTCCGAGGCGCTATGGCAAACCGTGAGTTTTCAGAGAGTTTGTTCCGCGATGCCAACCGAGACAGAACAATTGGCAACCCATCGACCAGCGCACGATCGCTGAGCCACCTCGATGGCACCTGCATTTTCCCGGCCGAATTCCAGTGCCGCATATCGGAATAACTGTGGTCCCGAGTACGTCAGGTATGCGTCAAGCCCGGTTTGGCCCTGTCGATTCCGTCGATCAGCGTGAGCGCTGCGCGAGCGGGGTCTCGATCTGCCCCTCGGCGACACAGTAACGGCGAACTCCGACCACGGGCACGATAAATTTCCTCACTGCGTGGCGCGGTGCCCGGTGACGGCCTCGCGCTGTTGCTCCTGACAGGAAAAAGACTGTCAGCCATCGCGGTTCGCAGGTAGTGCGTGCGACACCCATCGCGTGTGCGGAATGTGGGCAGCCGTTGTATGCAAAATGCATATCCCTACGATCCGCATCGACAGCACGCGGAAACGGCATGTGTTTCAGCGTGAACACCGACCGTGCAATCGGCCGGTCAGCTTCCCCCGGTCAACTGACCGCGCCGCTGTACCCGAAATCTAGTGCGACTCAGGGCAAGTGGTTATCGGTGTCGCGGATGACTCAGGCGGAGTAATCGATGGGGTCGCCGAAGGTTCCGTCGCCCCGGCCGTATCGCAGGGTGATGTTTCCTGTGGCGGTGTTGCCGACGACCATGTCGAGGATTCCGTCGCCGTTGAAGTCGGCGAGGATCGGGGTGGACAGCGGCATGAGTCCGCCGGAGGGGTAGGTGGTCGGTGGGCCGAAGGTGCCGTCTCCATTGCCGAGAAGGACTGTGATGGTGGAGGTTCCGGCGTTGGCGATCACAAGGTCGAGTTTGCCGTCGCCGTTGAGGTCGGCGACATCGAAACATTGTGGCAGCAGTCCGCCGGTCGGCACGACGACGGGTTTGGCGAAGGTACCGTCGCCGTTGTTGAGGAGCACGGAGATCGTGCTGCTCACCAGGTTCGAGAACAGCAGATCGGGCTTGCCGTCGCCGTTGATATCCCGCGCCATGCCGTACCAGGCGGTCAGGGCGCCGTCGGTGAGGGTGGCGGGAGGTTCGAAGGTTCCGTCACCGCGACCACGGAAGATCTGGATCGTGCTGTTGATGTAATTGCCGCGCAGCAGGTCGATGTTGCCGTCGCCGTAGAAATCGGCGACCGCGGCGGAGCCGGACCCGAGACCGCCTTCGGTGGAAACGGTGGTGGCGGGTTGAAAGGTGCCGTCTCCGTTGCCGAGCAGGATCGACCAGGAGGCGCTCTGGTTGGAGGTGGCGAGGTCGAGATTGCCGTTGTGTGTGAAATCGCCGACGACCACTGCGCCGGGAGCGAACCCGGTCGGGTAGTTGACGGCAGCGTTGAAAGTGCCGTCGCCTCTTCCGGTCAGAATGGAGACGGTGTTGGAGGTGAAGTTGGTGACGGCCAGGTCGGGTATGCCGTCGTGGTTGAAGTCGGCGATGGCGACGTAGTCGGCCTGTCCGCCGGTGGGGTAATGCACGGCGGGTTCGAAGCCGCCGCCCGCCTTGCCCAGAAAGACTGATATCCCGTTTCCGAGTAGGAAGTCGCTGAACACGACATCCTTCATTCCGTTGCCGCGGAGGTCGGCGACCGCGGGGACCGCAGGTCCGATCAGATTGGGCACGGTGTCCGCGACGGCGTGGCCGTTCATCGAACCGGGGCCCACGAACGACATCCCGGCGATCACCATGGAGATCAGGCCGACGACAACTGATTTGATGCGTGACACTTCCACTCCCCTGGACAAAATCTCTCCACGGAACCCTATGGGGTTCCCACCGCTGGGAACAGCTCGACATCAGTCTCTTCGGCTGGTGTCGTTCCGGTTGGGGTAGTCGAGCAACGCGCGCGTGTAGCCCCCGCTGAAGAGGGGGCCGGGCAGGGCGGGAATGTCGAAGGCGGCCACCAGTGTCGGCAGTTTCTCGGCCAGCGTGGCGTGGTGCAGGCGCAGTGTCGTGGTGATTCTGGTGGCGTGGTCGGTGGATAGCAGGGAGTGCTCGGCGTACCACATGCCGCGAGCGTGAATGCGGTCCAAGGCGTAGGCGGCGGCCGCGGAGGCGACCAGGAGCCGGGCGGTGGGATCGGGAACGCGCAGCGCGTCGGCGAACAGCGCGCTGGCGGCGGCCCGTTCGGCGGTGGCGGTGGCCAGCTCGATTGCGGCGGCGTCGGGTCCGAGTGCGACGCCGGCGTTTCCGTAGGTCTGGATGCGGATTCCGGCGGCGATGATCCGTTCGCGCTGGGCGAGCATCTCGATGTACCACGGGGGTGTCCCGGGCGCGCCCGGCAGTTGTGGGAAGACGCCGAGCTGCGCGATCAGTTCTCCGGCTCTCACCCGCAGGACGTGGTTCTCACCCGCGGTGGCGGTGATCGCCGACGTGGTGGCGATCCAATCGACGAGATGATTGATGCCCAGCGTTCCCTGCGCGCCCGCCCACTGTCGACATATCTCCAGCACTCGATGTGCGGTCTCGGAGAGCAGGGGTTTGGCGAGCATCGACCACAGTGCCCGCTGAGAATCGCCGGAGCGCTCGGGCGCGTCGCGCAGATGCCGGCCCAGCGCACCGATGGCGTAGACGGCGGCCACCCCGGTGACAAGGTCACGCCGCACCGCGTCGCGGTCGCCTCGCGCAATCCCGGATCCGGACCGGCGTTGCCTGCTGTGGTTGACCAGACCCGCCAGACCCGCGCGTGCCATGGCGACGCTCGCGTTGGCCAGATCGAGGCGTAGGTCGCCCAGGACAGTGATCGCACGATGGAACCGTTCGGGTTGCGGCACTGCGCATTTGAACCGGCCGTCCGCATCGATGCGGGCCCAGTCCCCGCCCAGCAGCGCCGCTCGCGGCAGCCACACCCGATCGAACCGGACCATGGCGTGATCGGTGGGCGCGCCGAATTCGTCGGGCAGATGAACGACGTGCGTGCCATCGACCAGACCGGCGGCGGTGCGCAGATCGAACACGAACGGAAACACACCCTCGTCACGACCGTCGACGAGCAGCCGTGCGGTGACGACAGCCGTCTCATGGGAAGCGGCATCCGCGACAGCGGGCACCATCTCGATCGAACCCGATGTCGGTGAGGTCAGCCAGAACCCATCGCCCTCACGATCCCACGTGGCCGTCGTCTGCTGGTCGGCACCATCGGCGCCATCGAGCTCGGCGATCATCAGCACGCCGACCGACGCCCCGGTATCGAGCGCGGCCAGCCGCTGCCGCTGATAGTCGGACCCGTTGCCCAGGCTCGCGATGGCACCGATCGCCAGATCCAGATGACCCACCAGCGGCAGCACCAGCCGCGGCGCTGCCACGGCCGCCCAATCCACCAGGGCGCCACGCAGTCGCGTGTCGACGGCAATCTCCCGCCCGGGCCGATTCACCGCCGCGATAACGGTGCGCAGCAAAACGGGCGCGACCTTCGACTGCCGGGCATCGATGAGATACGGGCGAGACAGATCCGGAAGACCGGCGACGATATCGCGGACATGAGTCCACACGGCGCGCTGGGGACCGAAGATCGCGTTCCGCAGCGCCTCCACGGTCGCGTCGGCGGCGGCATGCCCGAGCGATCTCGCTGCAGCCGATTCGACCGGCACATCCGTCGTGGACATCGTAATCTCCTGTGCCGCTGTAGATCCCGCGCGGCATCGGGCTTCGGTCGTGATACGGCTCTCGAACAGGTGCCTCTCCGGAGAACCCAGCAGATCGAGTGCCAGGGTGTCGATTCACAGCCGAATCGGGACCTCGAAGCTGTTGGTTCACAGGATATTTCGGGCGGCTTTCGGTCCTACCGCCGAACGTCCCACGGGTGGGAAGCCCATCGCATGCGTACCCTCGGCGTCGCGCCGAGTTACCCGTCTTTCCCTCAATCGTGGCCACGCCGGACCCGTCCGGGAGCTGGAACTCCGCACGCGAGGTCACCCCACCCTCGCGACATCGGCGTCACGACCTGCGGGAGGGTCGGCGGCGATCGGCGAGAAGCCGTGATGACCAGCAGTATTGCGTCGACAATGTTGGGGAACGGCAATGGCTGTGCGTCGAAACGGGTGCCGATACGTCTTTCATGGGATATCTCGACTGATCTTTCAGCCAGGGGTTCAGGTTGGGCCCGCTGGTATTGCCAGCGATGGCAATACCGGTGATCGTGCCCGTCGGTACATTGTTGCCGGTCGATGGGCGGGATCCCATCCTCGCCACCGTCCCGGTCATCGGGCGGCCGCGTGAATGCCCTACACCGAGCCCGGAGGGGAACCGACATGAAAGCTATTGCTTTTCGAATGGCGCCGGTCCGAAGTATCGCCTTCGTGGCGGTCGCCGCGGCTGTTTCCGCGGCACCGTTCATCAGCACCGCATCGGCACTCGCCGATATCACCGTTGAGACTCCGCGCTCGCAGGACTCGGTCTCGGAAGAACTGACCGGTCCGGCGCAGATCAATGACGAGGAGCCCACCGGCCGGGCCTGGTCGCACACCCGCTCGAACGAAGAAAACGGCCCTGGTGACATCGGCTGGCCCGGTTACCCGGCTTACTCCGGATATCCGGGCTGGGACTGTCACCGGCACCCGCCGTACCCGCCGTACCCGCCCTATCCCCCGTTCCCGCCGCCATCCGGCAGCGCTTCGGGCAGCGGTCTGTCCGGTAGCGCTTCGGGCAGCGGTATGTGAATTCTCGCTGCCGACAATCGAATATCGCAGCCGATGCCCGTGGACGATCGATCCGGTCGATCGCTCACGGGCATCTCGGCACATGCACGAACAACGATGCCCTGTTGCGGACCCTGTCGATCCATCCGGGTGGAAGGACTTCGAGCCAATGCAAGAGATTCCTCTTGTTGTGAACGCGCCTGCATGGGACGTCCACGGCGGCGATTCGACCTGGCCGACGACTCCGGCACCACCAGATCGGGTGCCCGATCCGTCCACCGCGGGTGAGCGAATCGCCGTCGTCGCGCGAGGACTCCATGCTCGGGGCTGGATGTCCGGTACCGCCGGCAATGTCTCCGAACGGCACAGCGATTACGCCGTGATCACCGCGAGTGGGCTGCCCAAGGGTGAACTTCGCGCCACCGACATGGTGACCATCGCCATTGCGGATTCGATTCCGGTACACGATAATTCACTTCGTCCATCGACACAGGCGTACATTCATACTGCCATCTATCGAGCCTGTGGTGCTGACGCCGTGGTTCACGTGCATCCCCCGCACGCGACCGCCCTGTCGGTTCACAAACTCGCGGCCGAGGTGAGTACCATCCGATTCGCGGGCTACGAACTCATCAAGGCATTGGGCGGGAATCGCACGGGCGCCGTGGACATTCCGGCGTTCCCCAACCATGCCGATGTATGGCGTATCGGAGTGGAGGTCGAGACCTATCTGTCCGCACATCCGGACGCGCCGCCCGTGCTGTTCATCATGGGGCACGGCATCACGGCGTGGGGTGCCAACCTCGCTCATGCTCAGGACCGCGCGGAAGGTCTCGAGGCCCTCTGCGAATTGACCAGTCTGACCGGGCAACGTCAGATTGCGTCGAGCGACAACTAGCGTCCAGAAAGGTTGGGCCGGTAACCGGGTGTCGGTTTGCCCCGGTGCCGAAGCGATGGTTCCCATCATCGAGAAGAATTGATGCCGACTGTTACGGTCCGGGCAACCAATCGAGAGGGGTTGTGGTGCATTCGGCTGTGACGCAATTGAGTTCGCTCATGCCACCCCCTCCCTTGCCGCCGGTGATCCCGCCGCCCTGGACGGAGGTCGAGCATGCCATGGGGCTGGCGCTGCCCTCCGATTATCGTGACTTCATCGACCTCTACGGCGACGGCCGGATCAATGCGACGCTGTCGGTGTTCTTCCCGGCCCGCCGCAGCGGGTACCGTCGCTCGCTGACGGTTCTCGCCGATAACACAGCGGGGTTGCGGGCCAATGGCTTCTTCGATGAATTCGCCTGCCCGAGCATCGATTCCGATCGATCCACCGATCTACTGCTCTGGGGGCAAACCCTCGCCGGCGACCTGCTCTTCTGGTCGGCCACCAGCGAGGACCCGAACGAATGGACGACCCGGGTGTTCCTGCAGCGGACCGGTGTCCGGGACTGCTGGCGCCACTTCGACGGCGGGATGGCCGAATTCATCGTCGGAGGCATCGACGGAAGCCTCGCGACAGCCGCGGAGTTGATCGGCCCCCGCTCCGGGGGACCACGCTGGACCCGACTGCGAGACTGGGAACACGACTACGGTCACCCACCCTCGGCGGTGTTCGACGACTTCGTCCCGACCCGGGGACACTGGCCTGTCGACGGACGCCACACCTCCAACGGCTCCCTCATACCGTTACGAAAACTCGGGCAGTCCGGCGGTGAGCAACCCCCGCTGGGGCCGAATGGTGTCCAACGCAGATTGATCGAACTCGATCAGTCATCCACGACGGTCCGGTTGTACGGCGGCAGGCAGCATCCCGGCATCTCCTACGAGGTCACGGCCGAACTCGGATCCGAAGCGCCACCGGGAACCATTGGACTGGAACTGCTTCGCGACGGCCATCCCATCGCATCCACCCTGGTCGACGCATCGAACCCGCAATCAGCGCGCCTCGAAACAGAGGTCCTGGTAACCGCTGGCACGCCCGCCGCGGCGGTCCAATTGCGAGTAGTCGCGAACACCCCCGCCGAATCCGTCGTCATCAACCACGTCTACCTGTCCGCGAAAGGGACCCTCGGCAGCTGAGCCCGCGAGCACATCCCGCGGTGTGACACAAGTGCGGATCGGACTTCCCACGACTGGCAAACCCCCGGTCACATCCGCGGGCGCCTTCGATACCGTTGACCCGCGCCGCAACCTCGTCAGCGCTGTCCGCGCGCACCCGCATCGAGAGGGATGCCTCCCATGGATCAAACCCCGTTCACCGCAACACCATCCGCCGGAATCACCCTGGATGAATCGGCTGAACGGCCCGACATGTCCTGTCTCCCAGACGGTTCACATGCTGCGGGCGTACAGATCGCGGCGCTCGCACACGATCTGTACGCGCGCGGGTGGATGCCGGGCACCGCGGGCAATATCTCTGTTCGCCAAGGCGATACAGCGGTCATCACTGTCAGCGGGCTCTCGAAGGGAGAGCTCAGCGCCACCGACATGGTTCGCGTCAAGGTCCTCGACTCGCGACCGGTCCCCGACGATTCGCGGCCCCCCTCAGCCGAGACGGCCATCCACACCGCCATCTATCGCGCCGGTCGGGGTACGGCGGTGGTGCACGTGCATCCGCCGTACGCGACCGCTCTGTCGATCTTCCGGTACACGAATGACACTCGCTCCATAGAGTTTTCAGGCTACGAACTGATCAAGGGTCTGGGTGGAACACGTCCGGATGTCATCGAGATCCCGATGTTTCCCAACCATGCCGAGGCAACATGCATCGGCGCCGAGGTCGAGAAGCACCTGATCGACCATCCCGACGCCCCTCCGGTCCTGTTCATCGCCGGCCACGGCATCACCACGTGGGGCGAGAACCTGGCTCGGGCACGCGACCGCGCGGAGTGCCTGGAAGCGATCAGCAGACTGACGATCTTGACCGGACGACGCGAGATTCAGTGCGCGTAGCGGCCGAGTGCGTCGAAGGGCCCGAACGGAGATTCATCTGTTCGGGCCCTTCGCATTTCGCATTCAAGTATGGGGATTCATCACACTCCGACGGTGACCTCACGCCCGCGTCGCGCCGCTGGAAGTCTTACGCCTCATTGACCGTGCCGTTAGATAACGGTACGCTATGCAGGTCGCTAAGGTGACACACCACACGTTGGGGAATGGATGGGCGCCGATAGCCCTCGAACATCACTGTCCCCGGCATCCATCCTGCTCACGCGGAGTCTCGTCATGGCTGCAATCGGTCTTGGGTTGATATTTCTGTTCATTCTCGCCGCGGGAGGCCTGCGTTCGGTCGAGGTCGGCTGCCAGAACACGCAGATGCTCCACGTGAAGAACGTGTGGATCTCCGCGGTGGCGTCGTATGCCGTTGCGCTATCGGGGTTTCTGATATTCCTGGCGGTATCTCGCCTGTTCTCGTCGGCACCGCTGCCGACGCTCGCGGCCTTCGAGCACATGCCGTGGTGGGCGCCGTTCGGTGGGCTCATCGGTGGCGTCGCCGTCGTCGGCATGATCACCGTGGCGAAACACGTCGGTATCGCGACATTCAACGCCGTCGTCATCGTGAGCGAGATGCTGGTGGCCCTGGTGATGGACGACCTCGGGTTGATGGGATTCGCCGTGCGCCACGCGACTCCGATGCGATTGGTCGCCGCCGCCCTGATCACCGTGGCCGTCGTCCTCATGGCCACCGATACCGCCAGCGACAGCGACGCCGATAGCCCTGTTGCAGAACGGATTTCATGATGGTCGACGTGATCAAGACGGCTCCCCGGAAGCTGTCACGCCCGGCGCTGGCCATGGTGTTCGCCTTCATGCTGCTCGGCGGCGCGCTGCGATCGGTGGAGGCCGGTTGCCAGAATTCTCTGAAGCTGGCACTGGGGAACGTCTGGCTGTGCGGTGTCATATCCTATGCGGTCGCGCTGACCGGTGTCGGCATCATTCTCGTTGCCTCACTGGTCTTTTCACCGAACAAGCCCCGAATCAGCCGGTCCGACCTCGCGGCCATGCCCAAGTGGGCGCCCTTCGGCGGCCTCATCGGCGGAGCGGCGATCTTCGCGATGATCACCGTGGCATCTGTCGTAGGAGTCAGCACCTTCAACGCCTTGATCATCGCCGGCCAGATGTTCCTCGCGGCCGCGATGGATCATGTCGGCGTGATGGGCTTTCCGCGACGAAAGATCAACCGGCAGCGCCTGCTCGCCTGCTTCCTGATCATCGTCGGCTCCTACCTGATGGCCAGGTATTGACCTCGCGTCGTGCGACAGAGTGTTCAAAATGTCTGGGCGGCAGGTCTATCAACTCCCTACAACTTCGACCATGGGACCAGGATGACGAGGGGATTCTCGGCGCAGCTCCAAACCGTGGCGGGCTCCCACCACGTATCGCCGATTCAGCAAGCCCATATCATCGACTATCTCGACAATCTGGCCGCCGACGCACCCTCGGTTCGGGCCCTGGTCGGCGCTGATCTCCCCTACCATCGGCCGCCGATGGTCGTCACATCGAACGGCCGAACAACTCCTGCAGGAACCGTCGCGATATCCGAATCGGCGCGATGCCTGTGGCACGCTCTCGGCGCCTACGCCGCCGGGCTGCATGGATTCGCTCCCGGAATCCCGACCCCAGCCCTCGCGATCCAGGACCGGTGGCTGGACGGAAATCTCGACGAACTCCTCACCTTCGACATCGCTTTCGAGCTGCCGACAGCGATGCGCGACCAATCCATCGCGCGCAGTAGGCAATTCGCGGCCTCGATGCGCGAATCAGCCATTCGTCCGGAGTTCGTCCTCGGTGAGCGAGTGCCCTGGGGCACCGAATCGGCCGAACCCCATGTGTCGATGTTCATGTTCTCAGCACCGCGGGGAATGATCCCGCTACTGGCACACGCGCTCGACCACGTCGCGGCGGAAATGGCCCCGATACCCGCGGTCGGTCATCATTACGGACACAACCCGCACGGTGCACCGGAGATCTACTTCGCGCATTCACCCGCATGGCGAGCGGGACAGGACGCGATCGTCACCACCTTCGAGCCCCTTCGCCAAGGCCGAGTCCGCACCGAAGGCCCGTTCGGAGAACCCCTCGCCGCCATGCTGACCGGCGCGGTCCCCGCGGAACCGGACCGGGTACAACAACTCCGCGCAACCGGTTACGACGAGATCGGCGACCGCTTCAACCCGCACGTCACAGAGTCCGCACCGAACGACCCCACCCACGAAGTACCGCTGAATCGACTGCCCCCACCCCACCTGTTCAACGGAACACTCACCAGCCTCGCCCTCTACGGCATGGGCCCATTCGGCACCTGCCTGACCAACTTCCATCGCACCGAAATACGCACGCACCCACGCTCTTGAGGCAATAGTTCGCTTCGGGCCGCCGCTCGGACTCGGTTGCCGCGCTGGTTGATGCCGCGGACCGGTTCGAGGCCAGTGCCATGCCGATCAAGCCGGCCGCCAGGCTTGCACAGCGGCACAGTCATTTTCATTTCAGCCACGTCGGATCGGCTCGTAGTGAAATGACTGACGTCACCCATGGCGTGATCAACGCCCATGTTGGCACGCACAGTCCCCCTCCACCGGTAATGGTGGCGCTTAGGCTGCCCGTGGGCACTTTCAGCGGCGCCCAGTTCGACCGCCGTCGGCCGATACCATCCGAAAACCCGGGTCCAACCGACCAGCGGACCGGGTCCATCCGGTATCGGTCGGCGGCAGTCGTAATACCACGCGCATCCAGTCAGGTTCTCGGATCTGTCCGGCCGGCTTCGAGCGGATCGGCGACCTTGCCGATAACACCCGTACCCAGTGCTGAGAAGCCCCAGTCATCATCGCTGTCTGCTATCTGTTTGGATCACGTCGTGTCCGAACCCCGCGTCGTGCTCGAAGGAAGGACCGCGATGTCCCGGGCATGGCGACCGGGCCTTCTGGACGCCGTGCGAGTCAGCTTGCTGGTGGTCGGACTGCTGTGTGTGGCAACCGGATTGCTGCCCACACACGATGCGGCAGTGAACATGCGGCGGATCGCTCCGTTGTTGATGTTCCTGGGCAGTGTGATCGTGCTGGCCAACCTTGCCAGGCGGGCCAAGGTCTTCGATGTGATCGCGCATCGACTGGCGATCATGGCCAACGGAAACTATGTCGGATTGTTCCTGCTCTGCGTGTTGTTCGCGTCGACCACCACGACTGTTCTGAATCTGGACACCACCGCGGTGTTGTTGACGCCGGTCATGCTCGCGTTGGCGGTGCCGGCGCGGATTCCGCCGTTGCCGTTGGCGATGACGACATTGTGGTTGGCGAATACGGCGAGTTTGTTGTTGCCGGTGTCGAATCTGACGAATCTGCTGGCGGCGGATCGGGTGGCGTTGAGCGCGACCGGGTTCGCGGCGAGAATGTGGTTGCCGCAGGGGCTTTCGATTCTGGTCACCATGGCGTGCCTGTGGTGGTGGTATTGGCGCCGATCGCAGCGCGGGGCCGAGGGGTATGTGGTGCCCGAGCCGATCCGTCCGACGGATATGCGGGAGCGGGTGTTGTTGTACGCGTCGGGGGGTGCGTGTGTGTTGTTCGTGCTGGCGATCCCGTTCGTGGGAGATCGGATCGGGATCGCGGCCACGGTAGCGGCGGCAATCGCGTTGGTGGCCTTCGCGATCTACGACCGGCCGGCGTTGCGGTGGTCGCTGTTTCCCTGGCAGCTACTGGTTTTCGTGTCCGGGTTGTTCCTCGTAGTGCCGACGCTGTCCCGGTACGGACTGTCGGACCTCATGGACCGGCTCATCGGTACAGACACCAGTGGGCTGGGCGTATATCGCGCGGCAGGGGCGGGCGCGGCGCTGTCCAACATCGTCAACAACCTGCCCGCCTACACCGCCGGGGAGGCCGTGATCGGCCCTGGTGATCAAAATCAGCTGCTGGCCTTGCTGATCGGCACGAACATCGGCCCGGTGGTGACGCCGTGGGCCTCACTCGCCACCCTGCTGTGCCTGGAGTTCTGCCGGACCCACGAAGTGAAGGTCCCCATGCGCCGGTTCGTGCCGACCGGGCTGGTGCTGGCCATCGCCGCGACCACCGCCGCCACCGCGGGACTGATGCTCACCAGCTAGAACGATTGTCTCGGAGCTCGGCTCAGGATTCGATGACCAGTTGATCGACCTGAATGGCGATCAAAGACGCTTGTCCGGCCTCGCCCTCGTAAGTGCCGGCGTTCAGGTCGAGGATTGTCTCGCTGTCGAGATGGATCGTGCCCTGCAAGGAGACCGCCACTCGCAGACCGCTGCTCACGCGAATGGTCGCCTCGTCGATCAGCACGGTGCCGTCGTAGGCGGTGATCCGTGCGGTCGCGTCCTGAAAGTCATCGTCGAAGTTAGCGATGACAACACGTCCGAAAACGAGGTAGTCACCGGCCGGGGCTTTGCCTCCGCCCACGGGAGCGACTGCCAATCTGCACAACGGTTCGTAATTGAAGTGGTGCAGGCCGGCCACACGCCTGCCCGGGTTCTGGGTCGCGAACGTAATGCCCATCGATGTCTCCGATCTCAGTCTGCCGCGCCCGTCGGGCTCCAGCCGCGAGTTGATCGCGGTTCAACCGTAGGTCGGTCCGCACAGCAGATCCCGCGTACTCGGCTACTCGAAATCTGCGCAGCCGGCACCCTCCGGCGATCGACGGCCGCACGAACCCAGCTGCCACCGCATGATTCGCCGGCAGCGAGAAGGAATCGCGACGTCCAGCCGGTGCGATACCCGGGATCTGCTGAAAGTCGTTGCACCGTAATCGGAATCGAAACCCGGCAAGATCGCGTCTCTCTACCGACCCGGAATAAGCTGGCCCCGTGCCCGATACCGCAGATCTGACCTTCCCTGCCGCCCTCGCCGAAGTGTTCGCCATCGGTTTCGAATGGAACTGGGACGAGGACACCGACGAATCCACCGGCTGCGACTTCGAACCGTACGAGCAATTCGAAGCGCCCGAGCGCACCGCCTGGTGGTTCCGCCTCTGGACCGGCAACGACGAGGTCGACGGTGCCGAATTCCGCTTCTTCGGGTCCACCGGAGCGGGCGATTACGCGGGCTGCTGGCTCGTCCGACCCGATATGCCGCTCGCAGCCCAGCCCATCGTCTATGTCGGCTCCGAGGGCGAAACCGGCGTGATCGCGCGAGATCTCGGTGACCTGCTCTGGATCTTCGCCAACGGCTCGGGACCGGCGGAGGCCTTCGGTCAACCGACCGTCGACACCGCGCCGAACGACGAATTCCGCGCCATCGCCGAGCGCCACGCACCGGGCCGGAACCGGTCGACAGCACAAATCGTGGCGGACGCCCGCAACGAGTATCCCGGATTTTCCGCATTCATCGACTCCTTGTGCCGCTGAACGCGTCCGAGATCGTTGTCGATGCTGTATCTCGGAGGAAACGACATCACGGCCGACAATCAGCATCCGGCGGAGGTCGCGGCACAAGGCGACGCGACCACGAGGGCACGCGGCACCACCCGTTGCGTGCGAACTCAACCGAAACGCCGCGGGAGTCGTTCATCCCAGTCGCGAATCGTGGCTGACGTCACCGATTGCACGCCCGGCGAAGATCCGCCGTGGCGCGGTTCAGTTGCAGGAGCCCGTGGCGGCCTTGCGGATGCCGGCGACTGCGTCGTTCTGATCCTCGGTGGTCATGAGGTTCCACGCGGCGCCGTTCTTCATGCCGTTGATGACCTTCTCGGGATCCTTGGACGCGCTGGGCGTTTTGGGGTCGGAGAAGATCGGCAACATCGCCTGACATTCCTTCTGATACATCGATGACGAAGGGTTCCCGCCACCCGTGTTCGATTGCGGCGCAGAGGAGGTCGACGAATGACCGC
Organism: Nocardia sp. NPDC046763; assembly: GCF_040645495.1. Taxonomy (NCBI): domain Bacteria; kingdom Bacillati; phylum Actinomycetota; class Actinomycetes; order Mycobacteriales; family Nocardiaceae; genus Nocardia; species Nocardia sp. NPDC046763. The sequence continues at coordinate 17,786 of NZ_JBEYYI010000051.1, forward strand.
ATCCGGCGAGCAGCGCGGCGGAGGCCAGGATGGTGAGTGGCATGCCGACGTGCTTGACCATCGATGTCATGTGTGAAAACCCTTCTCGCGCTGGGAGTAGCGAGCCTGTGCTGCCTGCGAGACAGTAATGCGTCCCCAGGAGAGGGAAGGGTTCGGTCGGCTGGATTACCAGATCGGGACAGTGTAGGGGGATTGGCGGCGGAACTCGTCGGGTGACTGGTCGGTCCAGCGCCGGAACGAACGGCGGAAGGCACGGGCGTCGGCGTAGCCCAGGCGGGCGGCGACCGAGCGAATCGGGAGGTGCGTGGCGCGCAGGAGTTCTACGGCGTGTCCGTAGCGCACGGCTTCGACTTCTTCACGCCAGCTGGTTCCCATGTCGCACAGACGGCGTTGCAAGGTGCGCGGGCCGATCGACAGTCGCGACGCGATGCGGTCCAGGCTCAGGTCGCCCTGGCTCAGCGCGTCATCGATCGCGATGCGGATGGCGTTCTGCTGGTTGGAGGCCGGCCGTGACGAAGCCAGGAACAGCTCGGCGTAGTGGCGCAGTATCGCACCCAGATGTGGATCCGCGCCGGTGGGAAGATGACCCGCGTCGAGGAACACGATCTCGGCATATGGAGCGCCGAAATCGATTCGGCTGGTGTCGAATTCGTCGACCAGGTACTGATATCGATGGCTCTCCCGATGCGTGAAGGCCACCCGGACCGGAACCAGTGGTTGACGCGTGGCTTCCCGAACACGCCGCAGCATGAGTGACAACATGAACTCCTGGACGGGGCGAGCGCACTCGGGCCAGAGCGGGGTGGTGTCGCGAATGGACAGCAGGCCACCGTCTTCCACCACCTCCCAGCCGACGCCGGGATCGGTCACCACGCCACGCAGTTCCACGGCGGCCCGAACACCCTGCGCAAGTGTCGGTTCACTGGTGAACAGGTAGTCCCATACGTACAAACCACCCCGCTCGGCGCTCCCCGCCGCGAGCAACCCCGACCCCGGACCGGCCGCGGCATCCAGGAGTTCCCAGGCGCGCGGAGTCCACGCTCCCGGAACACGCAGCAGATCGTCGCCGAGAGTTTCGGGATCCACGACGGGAACAATCGCGGCCAGCTCGCTCCGCGCAACTCCGGCCCGAATCGCCGCCGACCAGATCAAGCTCACCGTGCGCGCCGGAATGGTGCCTTCGATCATCGGCAGAGCGTATCCAGATCGACACCCCGGTTGTCGAGTCATTAATCGGAGAACCCTGGCGGCCTATTTTCAATAGTTAACCAAATGATTTGTTCCGAGTCGCCAGTTAAAGGTGGCCGCCACGGCAGATTGATGCGCTCCTCGAAGGGCCCAATTCAACTACGAACCGAAGGCGCGGAAACCGAAGCGCCGGAGTCCCCTCGGTCCTGCGCGGTGAGCAGAGATCGCAGGTAGTCGCTGGGGGCCTGCCCGGTCCAGCAGCGGAAGGCACGCAACAGGGCGCGGTAGTCGTTGTAGCCCAGCCGGGAGGCGATGGACCGGGTCGAGAGGGTGGGGTCGGCCAGCAGGGTGACGACCAATTGGTAACGGGCCGTTTCGAGTTCGGTTCGCCACGTGGTGCGGTGCGCGGCGAGGCGGCCTTGCAGGGTGCGCCGACTCATGTTCAGGCGGCGGGCGGCCTCATCCATTTCGACGCCGTGGCCGCCCGGCTCGGACATCACATGGCGGATCGTCGCGCGCACAGTCTCCAACCACGGTGGCTTCACACGGGGCTACTCCTCGAGAAGCTGGGCATACGTCCGCAGAATTTCGTGGAGCCGCGGCCGGTCCCCGATAGGGCGAGTCGGCGAGTTCGAGCGTGAGTCGAGAGTCGTCCTCGGATACTCGCAGAACCGCCCCGGGATGACACACGATCGGGAGGTACCGCGCCCCGACACGAAGACCCTCCGCCAGCGTGGGCGCGGTGCTGATCAGATAATCCCACGCATGCAGCCGCCCGGGTTCGGCCGCCGCGGCGGCCCGCACACCGGCCTCACGGCCGACCTGCTGTTCGAGCACCTCCCACAGCCGGGCCATGTCCAAGGCGGGAATTCGGGCGGCGTTGTCCTGCAACTCCGTTCGGTGCAGGCTCCCGATACGCGCCAGATCCGAGTCGCGGACGCCCAACCGCTTCGCGGTGTCCAAGATGAGCCTGACGCAGTGTGGCGACATCGTGTCGGTGAGAGCTGCGGGTATATCGTGTGTCAGGGTCATATCCGCTCCGCGTGCCTTCGTGATCCGAACTCGGGGTGAGATCGCTACAACCACGCGCCGCGCCCGACTTGTTCCGCCGCCCTCGGCGCCATATCTCACCGCCTGGCAGCGCGTCGAGATTCGTTGGCCCGGAATATTTCCGGGGCGACCCGGCCATGCCCCTCTCGGACCGGCGGAACACCACATATCGGCCGGGTCGTTCGCTCTTTCCACCCGGTCTGGCGAAGTCCGTGACGTGCCGCTTCGACCACTTCCCCCGGGCGGGAACGCGTACTTGCCCAGATATCGGGCGGGACCTAGCTTTTCGGCTAGCTCACGTGGATCACCAACGACGACTGAGGTTTTGGGTGCTGAATCCTCCCGGCGCGGTGCCGCGCACCGGCATTCCCTCGCGACTGGCCGCGAACCTGACGATGGCCGAGCAGTACGACTGGCACCGTGCATTCCGTAAGCGGCATCGGGTAAGCCGCCGGTCGTTCCTGCAAGGGGGTGCGGCCGCGGCGATGGTCGCCGGACTCGGTTTCTTCGGTCGGGTCGCCTACGCTGCGGACGCGCCGCTCGCGGTCGGCGGCCGACATGTCGGATTCGGTCCGGATGCAGCCAGTCAGTTGAGGTTCTCGGCGCAGTTGTCGCGTAATCCTCTCGGTGCCAAGGTGTTTCTCGACCATGGCCCCACTCCGGCCCTGGGCGCGACCAGCGAGGCCGAGGTGCGCAACCTGTTGACGCAGATCCCCCGCACCGATGGGGGGATGCTCGCTGCCGAGCAGTTCTACGTCCACGGCCGAGTAGACGGGCTGCCCGGACGGTTGCCGCACTTCTACCGCTGGCGCACCTCCGACGGATTCACCACCGACGTGGTGGCGGCCTGCACCGCGATGCCGAGTGCACGCCTCGCGCTACTGCCGTTCCGATTCACCATGATGGGGGATCAGGGAATCGACGACACTCCCCCGGAGCCGACCGGCATGCGTCCCGGCGCCTATCGCAACGGCCACAGCGACAGTGATGCACCCGATGCCCGCAACGCCGAGAACATCCAGCGCCAGATCGTCGCCTCCAACCCCGACTTCCACATCCTGGCCGGAGACATCTGCTACGCGGACAATTCACACGGCGGTGGCCCAGACTGGTTCGTGCCGAGCGGCAGAACCGACAATCCGGGAGTCGACGCCTACAACCCGTTCGTATGGGACAGCTACTTCCAAGCCATCGAATCCAGTGCTGCACGCGTGCCGTGGATGTTCACCACCGGCAACCACGACATGGAAGCAATTTATGGCACCCATGGCTACGGCGGGCTGACGAGGAGACTGGACCTGCCCGGCAACGGGCCGGACGGCTGCCCATCGGTGTATTCGTTCCGCTACGGCAATGTGGCGGTGCTGTCGCTGGATGCGAACGAGGTGAGCTGGCAGGTACGCGCCAACCTCGGCTATTCCGGTGGGGCACAGACGAGCTGGGTGGAGCACACCTTGGCCGCGTATCGAGGGGACCCCGCTGTCGATTTCATCGTGTGTTTCTTCCATGAATGCGCGTACGCGACCGGCGTCGGTGCGGCCAGTGACGGCGGGGTGCGCTCAGCCTGGTCGGATCTGTTCGACCGGTATCGGGTCGATTTGGTGTTGCAGGGCCACAACCACAACTTCGAACGTACCGATCCGATGTGTGGTGGTCGGCCGACCAAGGCCGTGCCGGACAACTCGATCGTCTACCCCGAAACCGACGGCACGGTCTACTACGTCGTCGGTGGCGGCGGTGCCATCCACGCGACGTTTCCGGCCGATGAGAGCTACCGCGGCAACGAGTTGTCCGACACCACCGTCGCCAAGGCCACGTTGTGGACCAGCGACGGTGAGGATCAGGGCGAGACCGATATTGCCTGGTCGCGTGTCCGGTTCCGCCGGTATTCGTTCATTCGGGTCGATGTGCGTCCGGGCCTTTTCGTCAGCGAGATGGACGTGACCGCGGTGGACGAGTTCGGGCGCGAATTCGACAGGATCACCTATCGGCGTCCGGTCACGGCGATCGTTCAGTTGCCGCGGTAAAGCGTCATACTTTACCGTGGTGACATGGCGAAACTGAACATCAGCCTCCCGGACGCGACCGCTGAGGCTCTGCGCGAGAGCGCGGAGGGCAACGTCAGTGCCGAGATCAACCGGGCCGTTCTCCAGCGGCTCGCGGACAAGGAATTGCGGCGCATTGCCGCGCACGAGCAGCACAACCCGCCGAAGTACAGCGATGCCGACCTGGCGCGCATCGGCATGGGCATGCCCTTGTGAGGGAACTGCGCCAAGGTGACATCTATACCCTCGCCGCCGGTGACGGCTATCTGACAGTGGTGATCGTCGACGGTCAGACGCTGCTGCGCCACCGCGATGTGGCACTGGCCGTGCCGGTGGTCGACGCCCGCGAGATGCCTGCGGATCTGCGGATCTTCTCCGTGGGCTGGGACGAGGGCCGTGTACTCGCGGCGCACCGGTTCATTCCCTGCGTGCGAACGGTACTGGAGGCCGGGACCTACGACGGGACGGTGACCACTGAGATGCTCGACTTCATCAAGATGGTGCTCGCCGTCAGATTCGACCTCTGACGGTCCGATCGGATTACCGCGCTGCGGAGTTCAGTCCCCCAGCGTGCCTTTCGCCTGTAAATGGACGCGGTTGACGATAACCATGTCATCCCGGCCGCGCGCGACGACTCGAAGCTGGATCGAGGACCCGGGCCCCTCCGCGGGCACACAGACTTCGGCCGTGAACTCGGCTTGCCGTGGACGGCCGGTGTCGACCAGCGCCGTATCGATGGCATATCCATCGCAAAGTAGCTGTACCCCGATGGTTTCCAGCTCACCGTCGGCCGAGAGGTCGGCGGTACCGTACAGCGAGTAGGCGATGCCGGGAGGTTGGCTGCCCCCGCTGAGCCGGATCGAGGTGCCTGTCTCCTCGAGTTCGATGAGAGGTCGTGCCTGACCGGTTCGCCACCAGTGGGCTTGATCGCCACCGTGTTGACCGTATTTGCGCAAGGGGATCACCGAACCGTGGGACGCGCGACGTCCCTCGACCGACCGGTCGCTGTCGAGGCGAACGCGGTCATCGAATACGGCGGCGGGTGGCCGGCCGTAGTCGTACTTCCAATCCCGCAGCCTGCTCCATCGCATGGTGCCGCGCGGATCGCCGATCAACCGGTTCGCCTGGGAGGAACCGCCATTACCGAGGCTGACCAGAAAATCGACCATGCCGCCGTCGAATTCAACCCAATGATCGCGGGAGTCGTTGTCCTGGAAGTGAACACGGATGGGCCAGGTGTCCGGGTCCTCGCCGTCGGTGGCCCAGAAGAGCAGACAACCGTTGAATGTCTGCCCCCACAGCAGGAGATTGTCCGATGTCAGCCGCTCCGCATCCGGATTCGGGCAGGCGGCATCGAGATCGTCGAAGAATCCACTCTTTCGGAGCGACCGGGTGTTGTCGAGCAGAACCGTCAGGGTGGGACGGGGCCCGCGTTGACGCGCCGGGAAGAACACGGAGAGCCGGTGGTTGATCTCCCCGTCCCCATAACAATCGATGAATTCGCGATAGTCGGCGGGAAGCGCGAGGTGCATCGCCTGCTGGATCACCGACCACGGCGGCGCCACAACCGGCCGCAGCGGTGGTGGCGGCATGAGCGACTTCAGAAGTGCCAGACCGGGATTCATGAAGGACCCCCGATGGTCGCGAGGGACACGGATATCACCCGGCCTTCCTGCCGCCCCTTGGCATTTTGCTTTCGATCAGAGAGCGAAACTCAGCAGCGAGCTTCCCAGACCGACCGCAGAACCGACGAAGGACAAGAAATTGGCCAGGTCGAGCGGGCCGGCTGAACCAGTATCGGGCACTGCGAACCTCTTCCATATGATTGTGCGATCAAGACGTGCGACGTCGGGATCGAAGGGGTAATCCGATCCGGTCGACAAAGTCCCCCGCCGCGAAGATCCACAGAACATCGCTGAGCCATCGTGAGCGTCAGGGGCTTTCAGTCTGAGCTATTCCCAATGGTGGCAATAGGTCCACTCATCAGCGTAAGTTGCTCTGTGATGCTCCTATAGATGTCAAGCAGTTTCGGCTGGTTGGTGCTGCGGAGGATGTTCGGTGAGGGCGTGGTAGACCTCGCGGGCGATGAATCGT
>NZ_JBEYYI010000052.1:0-23037 GCF_040645495.1 Nocardia sp. NPDC046763
TCGCTGATCGCCACCCAGGTCACCGCCCGCCTCGGCGCGGCCCTGGACACACAGCTGGCGGTGCGCGACCTGTTCGAGGCGTCCACGGTCGCGGCACTGGCTACCCGTGTGGAGCGCAGGGCCGGATCCGGGGCGCGCCCGCGCCTGGTCGCCGGGGAACGGCCCGAGTTCATGCCGCTGGCTCCGGCGCAGCAGCGTTACTGGTTCCTCAACCAGTTCGACACCAGCATTTCAGCGGTCGACAACATTCCGGCGGCGGTCAGATTCACCGGTGGGCTGGACCGGGACGCTCTCGAGCAGGCCATCGGCGATGTCGTCTCCCGGCACGAGGTGCTGCGCACGATTTACCCACAGACGGCCGAGGGCCCGCACCAGGTGATCCTGCCCGTCTCGCAGGCAGGCGTGCCGCTGCCCGTGGAGGATGTGACCGAGGCCGAATTGCTCGGCAAGGTCATCGAATTCGCCATGACCACCTTCGACGTCACTGTCGAGGTGCCGCTGGCCGTCAAGCTCTTCCACATCACCGACAGCGAGAACACCGAACACGTCTTGGCTTTCACGGTGCACCACATCTCCGCGGACGGTGCGTCCATGGGACCGATGGCGCGGGATGTGATGGCTGCCTACCTTTCCCGGGTGAACGGTGATGCTCCGCAGTGGGCTCCTTTGGCGGTCCAGTACGCCGACTACGCGCTGTGGCAGCGCGAGGTGCTCGGCCGCGAGGACGACACGGAATCGCTGGCCGCCAAGCAGGTCTCGTACTGGACCCGGGCCCTGTCCGGGCTGCCGGACCAGCTGGAGCTGCCCACCGACAGGCCGCGTCCCCCGGCGCAGTCGTTCCACGGGAAGGCGCTGCGCTTCGACATCGACGCCGAACGCCACGCCAAGCTGCACGAGCTGGCGCGGGCCAACAACGCCTCGCTGTTCATGGTCGTGCACGCCGCCCTCGCGGTGCTGCTGGCCCGGCTCTCGGGCACCGACGACATCGCGGTCGGCACCCCGATCGCCGGACGTGGTGAGCGCGAACTCGACGACCTGATCGGAATGTTCGTCAACACCTTGGTGTTCCGCACCCAGGTTGACGGCAACGCCAGCTTCGCCGACCTGCTCTCCGAGGTCCGCGAACGTGACCTCGAGGCGTTCGCCAACGCCGACGTGCCGTTCGAGCGGCTGGTCGAGGTGCTCAACCCGGTCCGCTCCACCGCGCGCAACCCGCTGTTCCAGGTCGGTCTCTCGTTCCAGAACCTGGCCGAGACCGCCTTCGAACTGCCGAGCCTGCACGTGGCTCCGGTCGAATTCGATGTGCAACTGGCCAAGACCGACCTGCAGGTCACGGTCAGCGATATGTACGCCGAGGATGGCAGCCCGGCGGAGATCGTCATCGAATTCAGTTATGCCACCGACTTGTTCGACGAGTCGACCGTGTGGTCGTTCATCGACAGGTTCGCACGGGTGCTCGATGCCATCGTCACCGATGCTTCCGTCGCTGTCGGTGAGATCGACCTGCTCGACGCCGGTGAGCGCGCCCGGACACTGGTGGATCTCAACGACACCCGGCACGAGATCGAACCCGGACTGCTGCTCGACGGTTATCGCCGGGCGGTGGCGGAATTCCCGACACGGGTGGCGGTTTCGTTCGAGGGCCGGCAACTCACCTATTCCGAATTCGATGCTCGTGTGAACCAGGTGGCGCGCCTGCTCATCGCACAGGGTGTCGGTGCCGAGTCGTTGGTGGGCTTGGCGATGCGCCGCTCATTGGATCTCGCGGTCGGCATGTACGCGATCGTGACGGCAGGCGGCGCCTGGGTGGCATTGGATCCCGATCACCCGGCCGAACGTATCGCCTACATTCTCGAGACCGCACAACCGGCGTGTGTATTGACCACAACCGCTGATGCGGTCGTATTGCCCGACGAGATCCGGGCGCTGCACTTGGATACGGTTGCGCTCGACGAGTTCTCGGTCGAACCGGTGGCGGATGCGGAGTTGCGGAGACCGGTGCGCCCGGACAATCCGGCCTACGTGATCTTCACCTCGGGCTCGACGGGCCAGCCGAAGGGCGTGACGATCTCCCACGGTGCGATCCACAATCAGACGACCTGGATGCTCGCGCAGCACCCGATGAGCCCGCGCGATGTCTATCTCCAGAAAACGGCCACGACGTTCGACCTGTCGCTGTGGGGCTACTTCCTGCCGTTGCGCGCCGGTGCGACTCTGGTGATCGCTACACCCGATGGCCACCGCGATTTCGACTACATCGCTGAAACGATTGCCGCACAGGGTGTTACGGTCACGGACTTCGTGCCGTCCATGTTGTCGGTGTTCGCCGCGCATGCCCGGCCGGGTTCGATGCCGACCCTGCGTAAGGTGTTCGTGATCGGTGAGGCGTTGCCGCCGAAGACGGTCGATGCGGTATTGGCGCTGGGCCCGGCCATCGAGGTGCACAACCTGTACGGTCCGACCGAGGCGACGGTGTCGATCACCCATTGGTCTGCCGAGGGCGGCGATATTCAGACCGTTCCGATCGGTTTGCCGCAATGGAACAGCCGCGTGTACGTGCTGGATTCACGCCTGGGACCGGTTCCCGCCGGGGTGCCGGGTGAGCTGTATCTGGCTGGTGATCAGCTGGCTCGCGGTTATGCGGGACGGCCGGACCTGACCTCGGATCGTTTCGTGGCAAATCCGTTCGAGCCGGGTGAGCGCATGTACCGCACCGGTGATCTCGTGGTGTGGCGTACCGGGCCGGACCGCCTCGAGTACATCGGCCGCACCGACTTCCAAGTGAAATTCCGTGGACAGCGCATCGAGCTCGGCGAGATCGAGACCGTGCTTCTGGCCCAGCCTGCCGTCAGCCAGGTGGTCGCGGTGGTGGTGTCGAACGCCCTGGGTGACCAGCTGGTGGCCTATGTCGTGCCCGCCCCGGGTCACACCATCGACCAGCAGCAACTGCTCGCGGCGACGGCCGAGGCACTGCCGACCTACATGGTTCCGGGCGCGATTGTCACGCTGGATGCCTTCCCGCTCAACGCCAGTGGCAAGCTCGACCGGAAGGCGCTACCCGAACCGGTTTTCGCCCCCCGTGAGTTTCGGGCGCCTGTGGGCGAAGCCGAAATCGCCGTCGCCGAGGTTTTCGCCGCTGTACTCGGCGTGGAGAGTATCGGCGCGGACGACGACTTCTTCGCTCTCGGCGGCAACTCGCTGCTGGCGACCCAGCTCGCCGCGCGGATCGGCGCGGCCCTCGATACCCGGGTGCCGGTACGCGCCGTGTTCGAGGCGTCGACCGTCGCGGGCTTGGCTGCCAACATCGGGCAGCACGCCGGTACGGGAGACCGCAAGGCGCTCACCGCCGTCGAACGACCCGACAATATCCCGCTGGCACTCGCCCAGCAGCGCATGTGGTTCCTCAACCAGTTCGACACCACCTCCACCGCCTACAACGTGCCGGTCGCGGTGCGACTGACCGGGGCGCTGGACGAGGACGCGCTGCGTGCCGCGATCGCGGATGTGGTTGCCCGCCACGAGATTCTGCGCACCATCTACCCGCAGACCGAGAACGGGCCGGTACAGGTCATCCTGCCTCCGGCGCAGGCCGTGCCCGAGTTGCAGGTGCGCACCATGCCCACCGACGAGGTCTTGGGCGCGGTGATCGAGGTGATCTCCACGACTTTCGACGTCACCGTCGAGGTGCCGATCAAGGTGGCGCTGTTCAAGATCGAGGGCAGCGACGCTGCTCCGGCGGCCCCCGTCGTCGAGTCCGAGGCGGCCGCGCACGCGGCGGCCTACACCTTCGACTTCGCCGATATCGCCCCCACCGGGCAGTACCCGGCCGTGGGCCCGAACGCCCCGGTGAGCGCGGAATACGTGCTGGCCCTGGTGATCCATCACATTTCCGGTGACGGTTCCTCGGTGGCCCCGCTGACCCGCGACCTGATGACCGCTTACGCGGCGCGCTCGATCAAGCAGAAGCCGGGCTGGACGCCGCTTTCGGTGCAGTACGCCGACTACTCCATCTGGCAGCGCGAGCTGTTGGGCAGCGAGGACGACGCGGACTCGCTGGCCTCCAAGCAGGTCGCCTACTGGAAGCAGGCCCTGGCCGGGCTGCCCGATCAGCTGGACCTGCCGGCTGATCGGCCGCGTCCGGCGGTGCAGTCCTTCCACGGCGGCAAGATCGACATCCGGATCGAGGCCGAACTGCACACGGCGCTGGTCGAATTGGCCCGCACCGAGGGCGCGACGCTGTTCATGGTCGTGCACACCGCGCTCGCGGTGCTGCTGTCGCGCCTGTCGGGTTCCGACGACATCGCTATCGGCACCCCGATGGCCGGTCGTGGCGAGGCGGTCCTCGACGACCTGATCGGTATGTTCGTCAACACCTTGGTGTTCCGCACGCAGGTCGAGGGCGGTCAGCCGTTCGCCGAGCTGCTGGCGCGTCAGCGTGAGACCGACATCCAGGCCTACGCCAATGCCGACGTGCCGTTCGAGCGCCTGGTCGAGGTGCTCAACCCGGCGCGTTCGACCGCGCGGCATCCGCTGTTCCAGGTGGGTCTGTCGTTCCAGAACTTGACCCGCTCCACCCTGGAACTGCCGGGTCTGAGTGTGTCGGGTCTGGATGTGGACACTGAGCTGTCGCAGTTCGACCTGCACTTGATCGTGTCGGACATCTACTCCGAAAACGGTGCGGCTGAAGGCATTACCGGCATCTTGACTTATGCCACCGATATCTTCGACCGTGACACCGTGGCCGAGTTCGCGGACCGGTTCATCGGTCTGCTGCGCGAGATCGTGGCCGCCCCGCGCACCGCGGTCGGCGAGATCGAGCTGTTGGCCCCGGCCGAGCGCGCCGAGATCCTCGACGCCCGCAACGCGACCGCGCATCCGGTGGATTCGGCCGCGACGCTGGTCTCGATGCTGGACGCGACCGTGGCGGCCAAGCCGACCGCCATCGCGCTCATCGGGCCCGACGGCGAGACGCTGACCTACGCCGAACTCGGCGCACGGGTCAACCAGCTCGCGCGTGAGCTCATCGCCCGTGGCATCGGTGCGGAAGACCGTGTGGCCCTGGCCATGCGCCGCTCCGTGGACCTCGTGGTGGCCATGTACGCGGTCTCGGTCGCCGGTGCGGCCTACGTGCCGGTGGATCCGGATCAACCCGCCGAGCGCGTGGGCTACATCCTGGAGACCGCCGCCCCCGCGTGCGTGCTGACCACCGCACGTGACGGGTTCGAGCTGGACCAACCCCGTCACCCCGGCGCGCTTGCTGGCCGGGATCCACACGACGAGGCGTTGGATTCCGGAGAAAAGCACGCCGGAATGACGGAGGTCTTGCGCATCGATGAGCTGGATCTGTCCGGCTACTCGGTCACGCCGGTCACCAACGGCGAGCGAGTGCGTGGGCTGACTGCGGCCAACACCGCGTACGTCATCTTCACGTCCGGTTCCACCGGTCGTCCGAAGGGTGTGGCGCTGCCGCACGCGGCCATCGCCAACCAGTTGCAGTGGAAGACGGCCGAATTCGGGCTGGGCGCGGATGACGCGGTGCTGCTCAAGACCGCCGCGACGTTCGACCTCTCGGTGTGGGAGTTCTGGTCGGCCGCCGTGTCCGGTGGCCGCCTGGTGATCGCGGCGGCCGGCAGCCATCGGGATCCGGCGTACCTCAACGAGCTCATGGCCCGCGAGCGGGTCACCACGCTGCACGTGGTGCCGTCCATGCTCGACGCGCTGCTCACCGAATCCGAAGGGACGCTCAATAATTCGCTGCGCCGGGTGCTGGCCATCGGTGAGGCGCTGCCCGCCTCGGTGGCCCAGCGCTTCCGCGCGGGCAACCCGAACGCCTCGCTGTTCAACCTGTACGGCCCGACCGAAGCTGCGGTATCGGTCACCACGCACCTGGTGACCGATGCCGACTCCGGCTCGGTGTCCATCGGTGCGCCGGAATGGAACTCGCGCGTCTACGTCCTCGACGCCCGACTGAACCCGGTGCCTGATGGCGTGTCCGGTGAGCTGTATCTGGCCGGTACGCAGTTGGCGCGTGGTTACTTCGCGCGAGCGGATTTGACGGCGGATCGGTTCGTGGCCAACCCGTTCGCGGTCGGTGAGCGCATGTACCGCACCGGTGACCTGGTGGCCTGGAACGATGGTGAGCTGGAGTACCGGGGCCGCACCGACTTCCAGGTGAAGATCCGCGGCTTCCGCATCGAGCTCGGTGAGATCGAGACGGCGCTGCTGGCGCTGCCCGAGATCGCGCAGACCGCGGTGCTGGCCAAGCAGGACGCCAAGACCGGTGACCGGCTGGTCGCCTACCTGGTGCCGTCCGGCTCGGGTGTGGATGTGCCGCTGGTGAAATCGGCGCTCTCGGCCGCGTTGCCGTCCTACATGGTGCCGTCGGCGTTCGTAGTCCTGGAGGCCCTGCCGCTCAACGTGAACGGCAAGCTGGACCGCAAGGCGCTGCCCGAGCCCGAGTTCGAGACCACCGCCTTCCGCGCACCATCCACCCCGATCGAGAGGTCCATCGCGGAGGTGTTCACCGATGTGCTCGGTGTCGAGCGGCTGGGCGCGGACGACTCGTTCTTCGCGCTCGGCGGTGACTCGATCCTGTCGATTCAGCTGGTCTCGCGGGCCAAGGCGCGCGGCATCGTGTTCTCCCCGCGTGACGTGTTCGAACAGCGGACCGTCGCGGGGCTGGCCGAGGTCGCCAAGCTGGGCGGGGACACCACCCAGCAGAAGCTGGCGGAGCTGCCGGGCGGCGGGGTCGGCGACATTCCGCTGACACCGATCATGCACGCGATGCTGTCGAACAACCCTTCCTACGAACGGTTCTCGCAGATCATGCCGCTGCGACTGCCGGACGGGATCACACGTCCGGTGCTCGTGGGTGCCATCTCGGCGCTGTTCGACCACCACGACGTGCTGCGGTCGCAACTTCGCGGAAACGCTACGGAGGGCTTCGAATTCGAGGCGCTGCCGCAGGGTGCCGTCGATGTCGACGCGCTCGTGCACCGGGTCGAGCTGGCCGCGGACATCTCCGACGAGGAGCTGACCCGGGTCGGCAGCATCGAATTCGATGCCGCGCTCGGCCGACTGGATCCGGCGAACGCCGCCATGGTGCAGTTCGTCTGGTTCGCCTTCGCCCCCGAGGGTTCCGACGAGGCACGCGTCCGCCGCGACGTGCTGCTCATCGTCGCGCACCACATGGTGGTCGACGGCGTGTCCTGGCGCATCCTGATTCCGGACCTGGGCCTGGCCTGGTCGCAGGTGGCGCTCGAGCAGCCCATCGCGCTGCCCGAGACCGGCACCTCCATGCGACGCTGGGCACACGCCCTGGTCGAGGAATCCCGGTCCGAGGCGCGGGTCGCGGAACTGCCGTTCTGGCAGCGGGTCACCGAGACCCCGGATCCGCTGCTCGGGTCGCGGGCCTTCGATCCGGCCGTCGATACCTTCGCCACCGTCGAACGCATTGAGATCACCGTCCCGGCGAAGGTCACCGAAGCAGTGCTCACCGCAGTGCCCAGCCTCTACCGCGGCGGTGTCAACAATGGCCTACTGACGGCGCTGGCCATGGCCGTGGCGCGCTGGCGTGGACAAGCCACTGTCGGTTCGACGTTGATCAGGCTCGAAGACTCCGTCCGCGAACAGGAAATTGTTCCGGGTGCGGATCTTTCGCGCACCGTCGGCTGGTTCACCGCGGCCTTCCCGGTGCGGCTGGATCTGCCGGGGGTGAGCCTCGACGAGGCGTTCGCGGGCGGAAACGCCCTGGGCGAGGTCGTGAAATCGGTCAAGGAACAGCTCCTCGCCCTGCCCGACAAGGGTCTGGGCTGGGGTCTGCTGCGATACCTCAACCCCGAAACCTCCACGCAACTGCGCGATGTCGGCCAGATCAGCTTCAACTACCTGGGTCGCATGTCCGCGGGCGAGGTGCCCGAGGGCATGGCCGAGCTGGGCTGGGTGCCCGTCGACGACCTGGGTCGCCTCGATGGCGACATGGACGCCGACATGCCCGCCAACGCCACCCTCGACATCAATGCCATCGTCACCGACGGTGAGGACGGCCCGCAGCTGGGCGCGGCCTTCTCCTACCCGCGCGGGCTACTCGAGGCCGAACGTGTGCAGGAGTTCGCGGATCTGTTTGTGGCGGCGCTGACCGCGCTGGCCGAACACGCCGGGCGTCCGGAGGCGGGCGGCTTCACACCGTCTGACCTGCCGCTGGTGCAGGTCGCACAATCCGACATCGAGGTGTGGGAGCGCAGTTACCCCGCGCTGTCGGATGTGTGGCCGCTCTCGCCGCTACAGTCCGGGCTGGTATTCCACTCGTTGCTCTCCGAGAACACGGTGGACGTCTACACGATTCAGACTGCGCTCGATTTGAGCGGTGTGGTGGATGTGGATCGGCTGCGGGTGGCCGCACAGGCCATTGTCGATCGGTACCCGAGCCTGCGGACCGCGTTCGTCACCGACTCCGACGGACGACCCCACCAGCTGGTACTCGAACGTATCGAGGTGCCGTTCCGAGTCATCGATCTCTCGGCGATGGATCTGCCTGGATCCGGCCGCGTTTCCCACATGCGCCAGCTCATCGATCAGGACCGAGCAGATCAATTCGATCTGTCCACACCCCCGCTGATGCGATTCAACATGTTCAAGCTGGCCGAAGACCAGTGGCACCTGGTGATCACGACCCACCACATCCTGGTGGACGGCTGGTCGATGCCGCTGCTCATGCAGGACCTGCTGGTGCTGTACGCGGTGCATGGTGACGCTTCGGTGCTGCCTCGCGTGCCGTCGTTCCGCAACTACCTGGAATGGCTGGTCGAGCGGGACCGCGACGAATCGCTCGCGGCGTGGCAGCACGCCCTGGCCGGGGTCAGCGAGCCCACCCAGCTCGCGCCCGCCACCGGACGCGCCGAGAACTACGAAATCGGCCGCTACACAATGGATATCGACGCCGAGCGCACCCGCGCGCTCATCAAGCGCGCCGGGGAACTCAACGTCACGCTGAACACGCTGATCCAGACCTCCTGGGCGGTGCTGCTGGGACGGCTCACCGGGCGCAGCGACGTGGTGTTCGGCGCGACCGTGTCCGGTCGCCCCGCCGACCTGCCGGGCGTGGAATCCATGGTGGGTCTGTTCATCAACACGGTGCCGGTGCGCATCCGCGTCGATGACCAATTGAGCATCGAGGGCCTGCTGCAGCGGGTCCAGCGTGATCAGGCCGAGCTGCTCGAGCACCACCATGTCGGGCTCACCGAGATTCAGGGATTGGCCGGTGCCGGAGCCGAATTCGACACCATGGTGGGGTTCGAGTCCTATCCGGTCGACAAGGACGCGATCGCGGCGGCCAGCTCCATCGACGGCATGTCGGTCACCGGCGTGGGTATCGGCGACAACACCCACTACCCGATGTCACTGGTGATCGTGGCGGGCGAGACCATCGAGGTCGGAATGCGCTACCTCGTCAGCCGTTTCGCCGCCGAGGAGGTCGAGGTCCTGGCGGCCCGCTTCGGCCGGATCCTGGACGCGTTGCTCGGCGATCCCGACGGCCTGGTGGGCGACATCGAAATTCTCGCTGCCGGCGAACGAGAGCGAGTCTCCACCGTACGCTCCGGCTCTCAACCGGATTCGGCTGTGGAGGCGGCTCGGATCGGCACTGCCACAATGGCGAAAGCGCTGGCCGAGGCCGTCGGGGAGGACCCGCAGGCGCCTGCTCTGCTGTCCGACGGCCAGGAGATCGCCTACCACGTCCTGGACCGCCGCAGCTCCCAGCTGGCACGCCTGCTCATCGACCGCGGCGCGGGCCCCGGCGACATCGTCGCCGTAGCCCTCCCGCACACGGTCGACGCGGTCGTGGCGGTTTGGGCCATCCACAAGGCCGGCGCCGCGGTGTTGTTCGCGCACGGTATGTCGATCGACGAGATCCTCGCCGCGGGAGCCAGGTTCGGGATCGCCCAAGAAACTCCAGCCGATCCGGCGCACTGGCTGGTCCCCTCGGATCCCAATGTCCAGGCCGACCTGGCCGCCCGCCCGGCGCACCCGGTCTCCTACAGCGACCGGGTCCGTCCGCTGTCCGAATCCGATCCGACCTTCGTCTACCGCGACGACCAGGGCGCTTGGGCCGTCATGAGCCAGGCCGATGCTCTCGGCCGTGCGTCCGACCTGCGTACCGACAACGATGTCGACTACCTGTCTGCCACTTTCACCACCGCCACCACCGGCCTGACCGCCATTGATGAGTTCCTTGCCTCCGCCACTGCCGGCGCTCTTTCGGTCCTCCCGACCGGTGAGGTCGCTTCTGATCTGAAGGGCGGTGAGGTAACCCACTGGTTCGCGACCGCCACAGACCCGACCGAGATGGCGGACGAGAACATCCACATCATCACCGCCGAGGGGCCTCATGATGGCGGGCTGTCGTGCGAGGTTTCAGAGGTGGGATAAGGAATCGGGCACGTTGTGGCGCCTTGGCCGCAACGTGCCCTGGTTCTGAGCGTGATTCTGGGCTGTTTCTGTGGTGTCGGGGACACCTGTCGACCACGACCGGTCGGACAGAGGCTACTTGCCGTTCTCGCGGACCGGGGTGGGGCGACGGAACTTGATGCCCAGTTTCTGGGCTTCGCGGCGGATCCGCTCGCGCTCTTCAGGCGTCGTTTCTACGCGCTCGACACGCATCGTTTCCTGCGTCAAGGCTCCCACGTCACGCCTCCCTCACGAATCCCTGAATACGCCACATGCTACGCGCGTGGTCATTCGACACCACTTGCGATGTACGCCGCGCGTCGATGAGCAGCACTTCGCGCTCGGCCTTGATGGGTGCGAGCCGGCCGAGCCGCAGCGCCGGGGTGCCGGTGGGCACGATCAGATCCACGATCACCCCGGGCCGACGGCGTATCGACCGGGGTGGGTATTCCGAGCCGGAGGTCGACATGAATCCGCGGTGGAGGAATTGCTGCTCGACCAGATCTTGTGCGTCGTCTTCTTCCTCCGGTACACCGCGCAGCCCAAAACTCTCGGCCAGGGCTTCGCGGGTCACCCGCACCGGTTCGGGCACCGGAAACTTCGCCAAGCCGGATCGGATCAACGCTATGTTCCTGATCACCAGTGCCGTCATGGTGGCCTCGTCACCCCACAGCGCGGAGTTGATCTGCTCGAAGTGGTTGTACGCGTACGCACGCAGCGCTCGGGCCTCATCTGCGGTGAGCAGCGACAGATCCTGACCCGCGAGCGCGTTCTCCGCCAGCGGGGTCGTCCGGAACGGGTCATCCACGTCATCAACCACACGCGGATTGTTCCGTATCGCCACCTGAGCGCGCGGAGCACGGCCCCGATCAGACCGTGGATCGACCAATCCTGACGGACGAATGTCGAGCGGTCACCCGGTGCCGGTCCGTGCAACCTCCCGGACGGTGTCGGGCGGGCTCGCTAGGCTGCGGAGCGGGGTTGGCCGACCGGCGGCCTCAGGCTGCCCGGCGAGTGGATGGCTCCTTCGGCCGGGTGTGACAGCGAAGGGGCCGCGGCCGTGACTGTCGATCTCTTGGGAGAGGTTCCCGGGACTCGGCGAAGC
This sequence comes from Nocardia sp. NPDC046763, assembly GCF_040645495.1. Taxonomy (NCBI): domain Bacteria; kingdom Bacillati; phylum Actinomycetota; class Actinomycetes; order Mycobacteriales; family Nocardiaceae; genus Nocardia; species Nocardia sp. NPDC046763. The sequence goes on from NZ_JBEYYI010000052.1 coordinate 11,549, forward strand.
TATGACTCCGCCTGGCGCCGCTTCGAAACTTGGTGTGCCGCAGAGGGTTACCACTCCTGCCCGGCCTCTCCGGACACTGTCGCACGCTATGTGGGGGACGCGGCCCGGGAGACCACCGACGGGCGGTATCGCTACAAATCCACCACCTTCGGGGTCTGGCTCGCCGCGATAGGTGACCGGCACCTGCGACAGCGACTACCCAGTCCGTGCACCGATCCGCTCGTGACCACGCTGATGGCCGAGATTCGTGAGCGTCGCGCCGCTGACGGTGAGTCGGCGCGCTCGACGCCGCCGTTGCTGGCCGCCGACCTGCGCGCGGTCGTGACGAGTATCGATGAGGGCGCGCACGGTTGGGTCGCGCAGGTCGCCGCACGACGCGATATCGCGTTGCTGGTGCTGGGTTTCAGCGGTGCGCTGCGGACCGGTGAGTTGGCTCGCCTCGCGGTGCGCGATGTCACCACGGTCGAGCGGCTCGACGAGCAATGGCTGGCGGTGCGGCTGGGCAAGCCGGGGTCGGGCCGGGGTGAGCCCGACTTCGTGTATCTGCCCAGGGGACTCACGTCGGCGCGGTGGTGTCCGTGGTGTGCCTACCTGCGGTGGCTGGCGGTGATCGCCGCCTACGATACGGCCGTCGACCGAGTGGTCAAGCGGGAGAAGGAACGCGAGTGCGACGGGGCGGTGGTGGACTGGACCGCGGTGCCGGTGACGGCAGCCGATGCCGGGGCACTGGCGGTAACGCGCCTGGTCCGCGGCGGCCCCGCCGCACCGGACGAGCATGTGTGCCATGGCTCCTGGCCCCGCGTACCGCAGATCACAGCCCCGCTGTTTCGATCGCTGCGCAATGGCACCCCTCGCGAGAAGCAGGCGCTGACAGGAGGATCCATCTCCCGGATGCTCAAACGCCGTGCGACCCAAGCCGGACTGGACACCGCCACGGTGGCGTCGTTGAGCGCGCACGCGATCCGGGCCGGGGCCGCGACCGAGGCGTTCGCCCGGGGCGCGAGCCTGGATGAGGTGATGGCGCTGACCCGGCACAAGTCGGCGGACGCTGTGCGCCGCTACGACCGAGCCTCGTCCGCCGGGACCACCGCGGCCGCACTGTTGCGGCTGTGACGACACCGTTCGAACCCGAACCGGGTGTGCCGCCGGATGATCGGCGGCCTCCCGTGGATCTGCCCGTGCGTTACCAACGCACCTGGGCGCTGTTCGCGCGCTGGTGCGCGGCCGCCGATCAGGTCGCCCTGCCCGCCACGGCGTTGACCGTGGCGGCCTTCCTCGACGATCACCCCGGCACCGTGGCCACGCACCGCACCCGGCTGTCCGCGATCAACCACGCCCACCGTGCGGCGGGCTTCGCGGCGCCCGGTCACGCCGCGGCCTTGCGTGACGCGCTCAACGCGCACCGGGCCCACCGGCGGGAACAGATCGCGGATCGGGTGAAATCCGTTGTGCCCCAACTACCCGTCTGGGGCTGGACCCGCGGCTTGTTCGGCCGCCGCAACGCCGCGCTGCTGGTGCTGGCAGCCACCGGTATGACCTATTCGCAGATCGCGGGATTGACCCAGCGTGAGCTGCGCTTCGGTGCGGACGACGCGGTCATCGGCGAGGGTCTGGCCACCGTCGTGTCCACCGACGAGCCTGGCTCCTGCCCGGTTTCGGTTCTGCGCCGCTGGGTGGAGGTGCTGCGTTTCGCGCCGCGGCCCGCAGGGCGCGGCATGCTCGAACATCATCTGAGCCATCGCAGCCTCCCGCAGGACGGGCTCGACCCCGCGCACGCCGACCTTCCGCTGTTCACCAGCTTCGATCGACGGGGATACACCCCGATGCACGACCACATCCCGGTATGGTTGCAGCCGCTGTCGGCCACCTCGATTGCCGCCATCGTCACCGCGCATCTGCGCGGCCCGTTGCCCGTCTATCGTCTGCATCCCACGGTCACGGCGGCCCCACCGGATCGGCCCGTGCCCGTGACCGAGCCGGTCGACCTCGCTGATACCTACGACGCCGGGGTCGCCGCCCGTCACCGAGATCATCAGCGGCTCAACGCCTTGGACGACCTGTGGGACGACTTCGACAGCCAAGCCGACAAGGTGGCGCGGATGCTCGCGCGGGCGCTGGCGATCGCCGACGACGCCCTCCCCGAGAGCAACCCTCGAAACGGGATCTGATCCTTCGAAAGCCTCCGATGGTGGGCGCTGTCCTGTCGGCTGTCAAAGCCTGCCAGGCCGATGTCAGCTCGAACCCGCAAGGTTGATCTCTCCCGATCCCGTCCATTACCGAAGGCATTGACCAACCTATGTACACCGACGTGGACACCGGGCCCAAATCGCGCATTATGCAGCCGAATTCGCCTGGACATGGAGTGTCGCCGACCTCACTACCTTCGGCTCGGCCATAGGACTACACCTCAACCGTCTTACCCGTAACAGCGCCACGTTCACCACCGACCACTCCAACGGTCGCACCGACGCCGACGCTTACTTCACCACCGACGGCACCCCCGAGCTGCAACGAATCTCCTACTTCACCACCGACATCACCGACCCCACCCACGCCGCCTCGCTGGTCGGCGTCTACACCGAACTCTCCGACCGAATTACGAGAGACCTCGGAGCACCCACCCGCAGAGAATCACAACCCCACTCGTATCTGCGCTGGGACCTACCCAACGTCATCCTCATCCTCACCGCCAGCGACCTCTCCATCGACATGGACATCCTCAACCCCAACTACAGAACCTGGCCCCGCAACCTCGACCTGGATACGTTCCGACCCGAAACCGAAGTTCCCTGAATCGCGAGCAACCCGGATGCCGGTGCAGGGCCCGTGCGGTCCTGTAGATGGCGGGCCCGCTGTCACCCCGGGCTGCCCGAACAGACAGGGGGTGAACGACCCAGCCACGATCATCTCCGTAGTAATGAAATATTGGCCTGGTGTCCCTGGTCCGACTTTGACGCCGCCAGAGCCAGAGGTATTGGCCGGCACGCATGCTGGCGCATGCCTGAGGCAACTGCTGCCACGGCTCCCGCGAAAGCGCTCGCGCCACTGAGTATTGCCGCCGAGTCAAGGCCCGCGCTCGCGACCTTACGACTGCCGGAATCCGGCCGATCATTTCCAAGAAACTGCTGGATCAGTCCGCTGAAGCCGCGGACTGGATGAATGTCTTCGGTCATGGCACGTAAATCCGGCGCCTTTCCGCTGAGGTACAGCAGATCGGCGAGAACGAAAATCGCGGTAGCAACTGCGGAGGCCATTACCAGATACGAGAGAGCGCTGCTGTGGATTCGTATGTAAATCACGACTGCAGCGACAGTCACCACCGAGGCGAGGACCGCCAATACGGCCCAGGTGCCGCCTATGTCTGCTTCGTAATACCCGCCGGTCGCCCAGTTGATGCGACGATCGCTGACGCCGTCGATTCGGCCGAAAGCATCCGACTTCAAACTCCCGGTCGGCCCCGAGGCTGACAGCCAGGGCTGGAACAATAGGGCAATCGTGATCAAGCCCGAGACCGCCGCGCCCAAGTGCCCCATAACGGCTGGAGCGGATGAATTGTCCTCTGCTACGAGAGCTGTGCGCCGGTTGTCTCGTACATCCCCGAGTTCTTGTTCGACATTCTTGTCCGGCACACGCAAAATTGTTGAATGAGTCATTTTCCCAGCTGCTGCGGTCGGCGGTGCCGCATATTAGGTCCCTGGTCACATGAGACGGGGGTTTCCATCTATGACACCGCAATTCCGAAGGCTATTTCGGAAGGCGAATGGTGATCACAATGGGCAGCATCGGCCATCGACCGAATTCAGATTAATCCGAAGTTCACGCAGGAAGCAATGTGACTACGATTGCAGCGAGATTTTGACCACAGTATGGTTCTGGTATTTCGGAGCAGGCTTTCGCGGCATTCCGCGAGTCGGGCCGATCTTGCAGGTTTCGACGTGCTGATATCCCATTGGGCTCGCGCGAGCTCGTGATAGTTGGCTTCGTACGCTGTGACACGGCCGACTGCCCCGATCCGGGCGAAGATATCCGACCGCTATTCCCACCAGTGGTCAGCACGTGTATGTCATCTATTATCTGCGAATTTCACTCTTTAACCGAATACCGCAGCGGCCTTCACACCCGCAGGTAACCCACCTCGGTGCCGTCCGGGGTTGTGAACGGCGTCCGCGCCGAACCCTTGCCGTCCGGGCCGCCGACGTCATCGCGGTGCTCGACGAGATGGGCGTCGATCGCGGCAATGATGTCCGACGGGCGTTCGCCCACACCGATCGAGCGTGTCTCCGCGCGATGGTTGTGGCGCGGATCGACCCCATTGGATCGGGTTCCCCTGGCGCGGTCAGTGCAACTGGTCACCTAAAACGTTTGGTTTGTTGCGTCAAAATGCGACGAAATATTACGTAACGAAACCTTGAAGAAGCGAGTTGAACCATTGAGTTCTGACCTCCGATAACTGAACCTTATCGGAGGTCAGAGGGAGGAGGGGATCGCCGGCGCTGTCCGAAACCCAAGCGTCACAGGCAAGTTCAGTGGACACCCCGAAAAGTGGGGCGATGCGCATCGGCTGTCGTCAGTGACGAAAGCGGCCAGGCCCTCGGACCCCTGGTACTGCGGCGATATGCACCGGGGGTCTCACTGAAACCAGGATCCTGCTCTGGCGCAGGCGATCCCGGCCCAGCCCCGAACGCGCCATCCTGGCCCGAAGGTCGATGCGGTTACCTCATATCGCGAGGCCCCGGTAGGTCAGTCCGCCGACGTATCGACGATCCGGGACAGTAGGTCCGATAGTGCGGCTACCTGTTCTACGTCCAGGTTGCCGAAAACGGACTGGGTCGCGACGGTGGAGAGGAGCTTCGCCTCGGCCAGCGCTGTCCGGCCGGCGGGTGTGAGCGTCAAGTCGTAGACGCGACGGTCGGTGGCCGACTGTGAGCGCTCCAGGTAGCCCCGGTGGTCCAGGTCGTCGACCGTGCGCACCATTCCCGCCTTGTCGCTGCCCAGTGCCGCGATCAGGTCCTTCTGAGTGGACACCCCATGTCGCTCCAGGGTGAGCAACACACCGAAATGTCTGCCGGACAACGACATCGGGGCCAGTGCGCTGGCCAGCTCCATGGCCGCGCGTCGATGCGCCTGCCGCAGCAGCAGGCCGAGCTGAGCGAGGTTCGCCGACGATTCGGGGGGTTGCATGACGCCCACTCTATGATAGATTCAAATGAAACTGATTCAAATGAATCTATTTGGAGGAACGTCATGATCCGCTCGACCGTCGCCCGCCTGATCATCCGCAACACCGCCTTGGTCAGCACCGGGGTTCTGGCCGGAGCCTTCACCTACGCGAGGATCGCGGTCTCCCCGACTTTCCGTGCGGTCCCCATGGACGTGCACCTGACCTTCCGTGTGGCATTGATGGCCATGAACGCCCCCTTCATGCAGGCTCTGATGGGTCTGGGGGCGGTCACTAGCATTGCCTTCGCCTTCGCTTCCGACGGCCGTGCGCGTATCGTCGCCGCCCTTGCCGGACTCTCGGCCCTCACCAGCTTGCTGGTTACTCGCTTCGGCAATGTCCCCATCAACGAGCGCATCAAGACCTGGCATATCGGCTCTCTGCCCGCGAATTACGAAGCCCAGCTGAACCGTTGGGAGACCTTCCATGACATCCGCACTGTCGCAGCTGTTCTCGCCTTTATCCTTCTGCTGACCGCGGTTGAATTGGCGAACAGGGGAGCGCGGGCAGGTGTCGCTGCACTCTCTTCCGAGCGGAATGTGCTGGAAAACGCCACGAACTGAATCGGTGCCCAGGCGGCCGACACGTCGATCACGGACTCGTCCTCGCGAACGAGGTCAGCTTCTGCGACGCATACCGGGGACGATACTGGCGCTCAGGGCGAGCCTGCCCAGTGCGACGCCGATGCCGCCGAGCCAGCGGGCTGTCGTGTCCGAAGAGGTCGCGGTGGCCCGGGTATCGGGGTGGTCGGATCCTTTGGGGGCCAGTTCCAGTGTGGGGACCGGGCGTTCGGGTTCGGTGCCGTCGGCGGTGGGCGGCTGGTCCCACTTGACGACTTCGCCGTCGGCATAGGTCTGGGTCGCGGGGAAGGTGACTTCGTCCTAGTCGGGTAGATCGTCGACGAGGACCTGGAATTGAGCGAAATTGCCCGGGCCGATGCCCGCGCCGGGGGCGGCGGTCCAGGTGACGGCGGTGATCTTGCCGCCGGAATCCTTGGTGACCGTGGATTTCCAGCCGGGAATCGCTTGGGTGTCGACAGCGAGCAAGGCGGGGAACTGGACGGTCAGGGCGGTGGTGGCGCTGTTGGTGTCGGATTCGTTGGGGACGCAGAAGGTGAGGACGGCGTCGCCTGTCCGGGTGGCGTCGGGTGCCGAGACTTCGACGTGTGCCGAGGCCGCGCCCGCACCGGCGAGCAGGGCGGCGGCGCTGATCGCGGCGGTCAGGACGCCGCGGGACAAAGGGGTGAGAGCCATGGCGGAATTCCGTTCGAGCTGAACCGGATCGGTGTCCGGTCCCGAGTGTCCCGCCCGGTGGGACACTCGGGACACGAAATCACTTTCCGGCGCTGTCGAGGGTGTTCACCATCTCGATGAGGCTGACCACGGTCACCGGCACGCCGACGGCGAGGGTGCCGATGGCGGTGCCCAGGCCCGCTCCGATGCCCGCGCCCGCGATGCAGCCGCCGGGCGCGCCGATCAGGAACGCGGGCGGCATCAGTTCGGTGCCGACCACGGCTCCGGCGACGCAGCCGCCGACGAGTCCGATTGCCGCGCCGACCATTCCGCCGATGGCGGTGGCAATGCCGATCTGGTTGGCCGCGACTCCGATCGCGTCGTTGAGGTCGTCCTGGGAGAAGATCGGCTTCGCCTCGGGGGTGGGGGTGGCGGCGATGGCCTCGGCGGGGTTGGTGGACGGGGTGAGGGTGACGGTGCGGCCGTCGGCGTCGACCTGGGCGGCGATCGGCCAGTCCTTCTGGTCGAGGCGGTAGGTCAGCGGCATGCCGACGACGAGGTTGCCGGTGGGGTCGAGAACCTCGAACTGGGTGCCGCGCACATTGATCCGGCCCGCGTCGGTGCGCAGCACGACGGAGTGGTCGACCACGTTGGCGGTGTAGTGGATGCCCGGGGCGACGTCGGTGCTGACGGTGGAGCCCGGCTTCTGCGCGGGAACGTCCGCAGCGGCCGTGCCGGTGGTGATGGCCAGGGCCGCGATGGCGAGGGCAGCGGTGGTGGTGAACTTGTTCAGGGTCTTCATCAGGAGGTGTCCTTCCTCGCGAAGAGTGGTTCGCGAGACGTAAGCCAAAAGGGTGTGAGGTTTTTCGGTGAGCGGACTACTGCTGCGGCGCAGCGGGATCGCCGACCGGGGCCACGGTGAAGGTGCGCTGGCCCTCGATGCGGTGGCCGTCCTTGGAGGTCACGGTGAAGTGGGTGGTGTACACGCCGGCCGGACCCTGCGGCACCAGGTCGATGGACAGGGCGCGGCCATCGACGTGGACGTCACCTGCAGACCAGGTGCCGCCGTCGGGTCCGGTCACCGAGACGTCGGGGTCGTCGACCTTCTCGTTGAACGTCATGCTCACCTGCGGCGGTTCGACCGGCAGCACTTCGCCGTCGGCGGGTTCGGCGTGGGTGATGTGGGCGTGGGCGTCGGCCACACCGGTGCTCAGCACCAGCAGTCCGGTCAATGCCGTGGCTGCCATGGTGAATACCGAGCGCAGCCCTCGAGCGGGCAGCGCGAATTTCTTGCTCGACAAAGCATGTCCTTTCCACCCGTGGACCGAACCGGTCTACGGGCAGCACGAATTCGTCATCAGCGCAGCACAGAATGAACGCCGGTATTCGAATGCTCGAACTCCGCGATGACGGAAGTGTCATGCAGAATTGAATTACCGTATCCGGGTACGAGTGAAAATCTCACAACTCGGTCTTCTGCTGCGCGCGGTCTGGTGGCATCGATCAAAAGCTCGGCGCGACTCTCGGCCGTCCACCTCCTCAGGTGGAGAGTGTGTCGGGGGGAGTCACCGCGGGGGGAGTCGCTGGCTGGGTGGTGGTCAGGTCGGTGCCGGTGGGGCGGAAGAAGCCCTGGAACGTGCCGAGGTCTCCGAGCCCGGCGTCCGGGGGATTCTCGGCATCGGGCAGCAGCCACGTGGTCTTGTTCAAGAGGATCTTGCGGACACCGTTCTCCACGACCACCAATGCCGTGCGGTTACCCCACTGCGCCACATCACCGGTAAGGAGCTTCGTGTGTTGATCCTCAGGAAGGTGGGGGGGCTCGTCCACGTGCACCCACGGGCTGCTCGGTGTGTTCTCACCCGGCGTCCCGACGTACGCCTCGCGGGCGTCACTGTTGGGATAGTTCTGCTCGTGGGTCACCGCGTCGTGCACGACCGAGGTCACCTGCTGGGTCACGCCGTCGATCGTCAGGGGGACCCCCGGCTTCGCTCCGGGTACCGCGGGCGGCGTCTTGGGATCGCCGATAGCGGTGACGGCGGGAGCATTGGTGGTTGCCGGGGTGGTCACAGTTGCCGGTTGGGCGGTCGTAGGCTGCTGTCCCGGGTACTGGTTCTGCCCGGAGTTGGGGCCGGTATTGCCGTAGGGACTGCCAAAACCGTTGTGGTTTGGACTGAACGCGTTCGATAGCGCCAAGGCCGGCAAGATGTCATTCATGGAATTCGAGCTCTGTGAAGCCCCGCCGCCGGTGCTCACTGCGGGTGAGGCGTTGGCCGCGGTGTTTCCGATCCCCGTCTGATCGCCAGCGGTCGTGGTGGTCGCGGGGGTGGCGGTCACACCCTGGTCGGCGGTCGTGCTGGCATTCTGATCACCATTGACCGGCGTGAGGCCGTCCGTACTGGTGGCCAATGTCGTGCCGGTATCGGTACCGGTTTTGGTGTCGGTGCCGGTTTTGGTGTCGGTGCCGGTTTTGGTGTCGGTGCCGGTACCGGTTTTGGTGCCGGTGCCGGTGTCGGTGCCGGTTTTGGTGGTGGTGGTTGTGATGCCGGTGTCGGTGGTGGTGCCAGTTTTGGTGCCGGTTTTGCGGGTGGTTGTGGTGGTGCCGGTGTCGGTGGTGGTGCCGGTGTCGGTGGTGGTTGTGGTTGTGGTTGTGGTGCCAGTGTCCGTGCCAGTTTTGATGGGTGGGGTGTACTGGAACTTTTGGGCCGCCTCCGCGTATTTAGCATCCCAGGCGGCGAGGGCGTTTTCGAGGGGGCCGATGTAATAGCGTTGTTCGGCGTCGGGGGTCAGGACAAATTCGTTGGAGTAAGGGTTCTTGGGGTCGGTGACCCTCTGGTATACGGGGTCGATCTGGATGTGGTCTACGGGGACCTGCATGTTATAGGTTGCATTGCCGCCCGTTTGTTCCATGACCTGGTTGAAGTCGTGCCCTATAGTCAGCGGATCGTACTTCGGCTCGTACCGGAGTCGGAGGTTGAGCCCGTCCTTGATCTCGACCAGATCCTTGAACAATTTGTCACCCGTCACCGCGGCGTCGTACGCGGTGCTCGCAAGGGCCGCATGTATCTGCATATAAGCAGCTTGCTGGTCCGCCAGCTGTTTATTCAGGTCAGTATTCGCATCTCTGATTTTCGACCAGCCGGTCGCATCCTGACCCTTCAACCCGAAGAGTTCCAGGTCGAGCTTGGGGTGCTCCTGGGGGCTGCGGTGCCCGAGCGTTTTCAGGTCCCACGTCATCACCCACTCAGTGTCCTTCAGCAGGGTGTCCAATTGCGATAATGGTTTGCATCCCTTCGGCCTATAGAGCTTGACATTCGCTGAATCTGAATCATTACCGCCGCCGGACGATACCCAACCATATGTGTCGAACTGCGGGCCAGCTATTAAATCGCAATAAGCATCGACGGCGTGGTTCTTGACCGCTGCTATAAAATCCTTATACTTGGGGTCATCGCCGAGATGGTTTCGGTCCGCGGCATCGACAAAATCTTGTTTGAAATCGGTAAAAAGACCATCGTCCGAAAAGTTCCAGTCATTGAGCTTTTTCCAGACCTCTTTTAGCTCTGCTGGACTCAGAGCCGTCATTCTCTGGAGGGCATCCTTGATCTGGTTGTCGGTGAATCCATAGTTTGAGTCAAGGGTCCCCCAGATGCCTTGGGGCTCCCAGCTTGTCCTGATGCGACTAACGGCGTCATCGACCGCCGCGTCGCTCATCAGGCGTTCCTCTGGCTGCTGGTTTCATCGAGGCCCGCCGATGTCTGCAACACATCGGTTTCCTCGAGGCGGTTGGCCCCGTCGAGTAAGCAATCGCTCCCATGCTCGTAACCGGCGGCTATCGTATCTTGGGCCCCCTGGTAAATCTTGGTCCACCCGTCGAACAGGCAGGCCTTTACTGGCGCCTGGAGGGTTCCGTTGCATTCAAGGAATGTATCGAAATAGGTATGCGGAAATTCGAGTTCCCGGAATCGTGCTGCGGCTGCAGCTTGAGACGAAGCGATGCTGCGAAACTCATCCGGATGGGCGTCTAGATTATCCGACATTTTCGTCTGCTTTCTTCTGTTGGCTGCTCGCCGGATCGGGGTGCAATTCCCATACGACCTCCTCGAGCGGGCGAGGCAAGCGGGCCGGGTCGCTCATTACGAGGGTGTATTGCCGCTTGGCGTCCTCGGTGCTTTCGACGATGGCCGCCGTGATCTCGGCGGCCAGTTCCTGGTTGTCGAACCGATCGCAGGTTCCGGGCGCTAGGTACAGGTCCCGGAGTCGTCCGCGCACATCGACCTCGGGAATGACCAGGCCACTCGGGGATGGACGCCGTGCCACGATCGCATCGGCCTGTTCCCGCACTTCGGCGATGCGATGCCGCAATTCCCGCCTCATGCTGAACCCGGCCTGCACGTCGGGATGGAGCTCTCTCATCGGTCCTCACTCGTCGGTGGTCGGCTCGGACAGACGCGTTCTGTTGCGAGGAAGAAGGTCGCGACGGTGGGCCGGCTGATCAGCCCCGACACCATTTCGCTACCGCCGTCGCCGCCGCCGACCGTCCCCGCGGAACTGTTGCGCTGTCCATCGCCCGAGCCGCCCGGTCCTGCCATCTGCCGGTTGTGAGTGACCCTCGCGTGCACCGTGTTCAGGTCGGCGACGCTGCGATGGATCCGGGGTTACCGTGGTGGAGTGGGATGAATCTGGAAAGAACGGATCCGGAGTTGTCGCCCTATCCACCATCATGTCCGTCGGCACCGCCTTCCATTTGATCTAGCCTTCATTGTCGGCTGTTCCCGTTGCTGGGAACGGGGTGGTGCGCGCTTTCGGGCATAGTTGAGATGCACTGTGTCGCATAGATGCTGAGGGGTCCAGAATCCAGGCGTCCGGGCTGACGTGGACTCGATTACACACTGCAGGACCACCAACCCCATTGCCGCTATGCCGGGACGACGACACCCCAGGACAACCGACCGAACCGCTTGACTGTGATGATGACCTTGGTGACGTTTCGGTGGGTCTGACTCTCCGCTTGACTGACGTCTTCGACTGTCCCCTTTGTG
>NZ_JBEYYI010000053.1:0-21260 GCF_040645495.1 Nocardia sp. NPDC046763
GCGGTCTGGCCATGAAGGGCGGGCTCAAGGCTCCCGGCGGCAAGGGTCTGGCCATGAAGGGCGGCCTGAAGGCCCCGGGCGCGAAGGCTCCCGCCTCGGCCGCCGAGGCGCCTGCGGCCGAGGCCGCGTCCGAGGCGACCGCGGCTCCCGCTGCGGCCAAGGGCCTGGCCATGAAGGGCCCGGCCAAGGCTCCGGGTGGCAAGGGTCTGCAGATGAAGGGCGGCCTGAAGGCGCCGGGTGCGAAGGCTCCCGCCGCCGAATCCGCCTCCGCGGCTGCGACTCCCGCCGAGGCGGCCACCGAGGCTCCGGCGGCTCCGGCCGCCAAGCCGGGCGGGCTCGCCATGAAGGGCGGCCTCAAGGCTCCCGGCGGCAAGGGTCTCCAGATGAAGGGCGCCGCCAAGGCCCCGGGCGCCAAGCCCGCCGCCGAGGCCGCTCCGGCCGAGACCACCGCACCGGCCGCAGCCGCCGCCCCGGCCACCGAGGCTCCGGCCCCGGCCGCCGAGGCCAAGCCGTCCATCGCGGCCAAGGGCCTGGCCATGAAGTCCGGCCTCAAGCGACCCGGCCCGAAGGCTCCCGGCGCTGAGGCTCCGGAAGCGCCTGCGGCTCCGGCGGATTCGGCTCCGGCCGAGGCCGCTCCGGCCGCCGAGCCCGCCGCTCCGGCCGAACCGGCCGAACCGGCGAGCAATGGCACGTCGGAGGGCAATGGCACGTCGGAGGGCAATGGCGCGGCCAAGCCGCCGGCCGCCAAGCCGGGTGGCCTCGGCTTCAAGTCGGGCATGAAGGCTCCGGGCCGGAAGAACTAGGCCCCGGCCCGAAACAGCGGGCAGCCGAACCTGATTGACGAGGGCGGCGCTACCAACCCGGTAGCGCCGCCTTCGTCGTTCGCGTCGCCTACCAGCCCGTTCGCGCCGATTCAGCGGGCGCTGCGGCGGCAATTCACGGGCCATTCGCGGCCCGTTGGCTAATCTCAGGCAACATGACGGGCCGGAGTTCGCCATACTGCAAGGTATGACGGATGCGCGGGCGGTGCGGGTCGAGATCGGGGTGGAGTCTCTGGGCGGGGTCCGGATCGCCGAACAGGCGGGAGCCGCACGGGTGGAATTGTGTGCGGGGCTGACGGTCGGGGGACTCACGCCCGGGCCGGCACTCATCGAGGCGGCGGTCGAGGCGGCGGGGCATACCCAGGTGCACGTGCTGATCCGGCCGCGGCCGGGCGACTTCCGCTATTCTGCCGACGAGGTGGCGCTGATGCGCACCGATATCGAGCGGGTGCGGGCGGCGGGTGCGCACGGGGTGGTGATCGGTGTCCTCGACGAGGACGGCCATGTCGATCCGGCCGCCAATACCGAGCTGCTGGCCGCCGCGGACGAGCTGGAGGTCACCTTCCACCGCGCGTTCGACGTGTGCGCGGATCCGTATGCGGGCTTCGATCAGTTGCTGGAGCTGGGCTTCACCCGATTGCTCACCTCGGGCCGCCAGGAGTCGGTGCTCGACGGCGCGGCTCTGATCGCCCGGCTGGTGACGCTGGCCGATGGCCGCATCGACGTGATGGCGTGTGGCGGCCTGCGGGCCGACAATGCCCGCCGGGTGATCGAGTTGACCGGAACCCGCGATCTGCATGCGGCCGTGCGCATTCCGGTGCCCGGCCGCCCTCAGTCCGACTCCGAGGTCTCCTTCGCCGAATTCGGAGTGCCCAGTGGCTTCGATCATTTCGCCACGGATGCCGACGGCGTGTCGGCACTCTGCGAGGCGGCGCGGAACACGCTCTGACGATTGCCGCTCGCGGTCTCTTCCGCCCAGAAATCAGGGCCGGGAGTGCCGTCCGCCACGCGGCGGCTCGGGTGGCCACCCCTGATCATCGGAGAAGCCCTGATCCGGCTGCCGGGCTTGGCCCCGGATTCCCGAATCCGACCACGGCTCGCTCGGATTGAACCACGACGAGGTCGTGTACTGCCGCTCCTCCGGCGGATTCGGATTCGGCTGCACTACACCGGTTCTCGGCACCGTCGGCGGTTCACTCCCACCGGAAGCACCGGGCGGTACGCCGGTTCGCGCGACGGGCTGTTCACCGGTCCACGAATCCCGCTGCGGTGCATCGGTTCTCGGCACGACCCGCTGCTCACCGCTGTACGGTGCGGCCTGTTCACCACCTCGGCGCACCACCGGTTGCGATCCGGTGCGGGGCTGAGATCCGGTGCGCGACGCGGCCGGCTGAGATCCGGTCCGCGGATCACCGGCACGACGCGTCGCGGGCTGGGATCCGGTGCGCGCCCCACCCGGACGGCGCGGCGTATTCCGTTGCGCCCCCGCACTTCGCGTCCGCTCGGCGCCCGCACTCGCGCGCACCTCGGCCGGCTTGGCGCCCAGCGGCCGGGCCAGCAGCACCGCGATGGCGGTGGTCAGCGGCACCGACAGGGCCAGCGCGATACCGCCGACCGCCGACCGCGCGATCTCGATCCCCACCGCGTCGCCGGTCAGCACATCCCGCATGGGTCGTCCGGCCACGCTGAACAGCAGCAGCAGCGGCAGCGCCCCACCGGCGTAGGCGAGCACCAGGGTGTAGACGGTACTGGCGATATGGTCCCGGCCGACCCGCATGGCCGCGGAGAAAATGCTGCGGCGGTTGGCCTTCTGGTCCAGCGCCGCCAGCTCGAAGGCAGCCGAGGCCTGCGTGATGGTGACATCGTTGAGCACACCGAGCGAGCCGATGATGAACCCGGCCAATAGCAGCCCGGTAATGCTCACGTGCTGGATGTAGGCGGCGACGTTGGTGTTCTGCTCTTCGGACAACCCGGTGAGATGGGTGACCTTCAACGACACCCAGGACAGCACCGCCGCCAGCACCATCGAGGTCAGCGTCCCCAGCAATGCCGAACTGGTGCGCAGATTCACGCCGTGCGCCAGATACAACACGGAGTAGAGGATCACCGCCCCCGCGACCAACGCCACCGGTATCGCTGGTTTCCCGTCCAGCAGCGCCGGCAGCAGGAACATCACCAACACCCCGAACGCGATGACGAGCCCGATCAACGCCCGCAACCCGCGCCACCGCGCCACCGCGATGATGACCACCGCGAAAACGATCCCGATGATGCTCAACGGCAACCCACGCGCGAAATCATCGAACGAGTACAGCGTGCCCCCACCCGGATCCTGCGGCGTCTTCGGCGCCGCCTGCGGCACAATCCGAATCTTGTCCCCCACACTCAAATTCGGCTGATCCGGCGTAGGCGAATTGACGAAAACCGTCCAACTCCCCTTGTCCGCCCCCGAGTCGATCGAGATCACACTGCGCGCACACTGCCGCTGCGCCGCCGCGAGCAACTCCGGCTCAACAGTGAAGACCTTCCCATTCGACACATCCCCACAGGGCCCGAGATCCTGCTTGACCACGGTCCCCGCCTCGGAGTGCACCGCACCCCCGCCCCCGTTCTGCATGGGCAACGGAATATCGACATGCTGAGTACTCGGCCAAAGCCAAACCAGCCCCACAACCACCGCCACCCCGATCACCGCCAATAGCCCGACGACAACCCGGGCCGCATTGGTCCCGATAGCAATGGGCCCGGAGTGGTCATGATGATGATGAGAGTGCTGGTGATCGCTCACCCGGCGAGCCTAAACGAAACCATTCCTGACATGCTGAGAGGTTCTCCCCAGACCGTCAGGCGAAGATTCTTCCCGATCCCCGAGGCGACAACCGATCTCGCAACGTTCGGGGTAACTCACCGGGTACGTCCAAGATGGTTTCGGCTCCCAACGCAGGCACGGATGCAAATCCGACAACGGCTCTCAGCCGTCCGCTGAAGACTCGGGGAGGTGGGATTGCGGGAGGGGCGGCGGAGAGCAGGGGGATGTCTCCGCCGCCCGGGTCAGCGGCCCAGGGGGGGTAGGCCGGCCAACCAGGGCCGGACGGCCCAGGGGGGGTAGGCGGTCCGACCGGGCACTCTGAGTGCCGAGGACCACTGTACACAAAAGACGGATCTTTGCGCTAGCTAAGTCTCTAAAAACCCAACTTTCTCGTACCTGCGGTCGGTTTTAGCCAGGGTCCTACCTGCGCCACAAACCCCTGGAGACCGTGTCCACTACCGGACAAAGCGATATAAGCGCAGGTCAGCAAGGCTCACGGGAATCCCCATGAGCCTTGCCGTCAAATATTTCCGACCGGAAGTTACTGCCGGTAACTGGCCAGGAAGTTGCCGAACCGTTCGATGGCGACCGACAGGTCCCGCGCCCACGGCAGCGTGACGATGCGCAGATGGTCGTGATGCGGCCAGTTGAACCCGGTCCCCTGCACCATCAGGATCTTCTCCTGCAGCAGCAGATCCAGCACCAGCTTCGAATCGTCGTGGATCTCATGGACTTCCGGGTCCAGCCGCGGGAACGCGTACAGCGCGCCCGTGGGCTTCACGCACGAAACGCCCGGAATGGTATTGAGCTTCTCCCAGGCCACATCCCGCTGCTCGAGCAGCCGCCCGCCCGGCAGCACCAGATCGTCGATGCTCTGATGGCCGCCCAGTGCCACCTGAATGGCATGCTGCGCGGGCACATTCGGGCACAGCCGGGTGGAGGCCAGCAGGTCGATGCCCTCCAGGAAGCCGCCCGCGTGATCCTTGGGACCGGTGATGACCAGCCAGCCCGAGCGGTAGCCCGCCACCCGATACGCCTTGGACAGGCCGTTGAAGGTGAGGCACAGCAGGTCCGGGGCGAGCGTCGCCAGCGAAACATGCTTGGCGCCGTCGTAGAGGATCTTGTCGTAGATCTCGTCGGCCAGCAGCAGCAGCTGGTGCTTGCGGGCCAGGTCCACCACCTGCTGCAGCACCTCGGCGGAGTACACCGCGCCGGTGGGGTTGTTGGGGTTGATCACGACAATCGCCTTGGTCTTGTCGGTGATCTTGGATTCCATGTCGGCGATGTCCGGCTGCCAGCCATTGGACTCGTCGCACAGGTAGTGCACCGGGGTGCCGCCCGCGAGCGAGGTCATGGCCGTCCACAGCGGATAGTCCGGCGCGGGGATGAGCACCTCGTCGCCATTGTCGAGCAGCGCCTGCATGACGATGGTGATCAGCTCGGAGACGCCGTTGCCCAGGTAGACGTCGTCCACATCGAATTCCGGGAAGCCGGGTACCAATTCGTAGCGGGTGAAGATGGCCCGCCGGGCCGGCAGGATGCCCTTGGATTCCGAGTAACCCTGCGCGTAGGGCAGCGCCGCGATCATGTCGCGCATGATGACGTCGGGCGCGTCGAATCCGAACGGCGCGGGATTGCCGATGTTCAGCTTCAGAATCCGGTGCCCCTCGGCCTCCAACCGTGCCGCGTGTGCGTGTACCGGGCCCCGGATCTCGTAGAGCACGTTCTGGAGTTTGGTGGACTGTTCCAGGACGCGCGGGGACCGATGCGGAAGGTGACTCGATGGGCTCACCCCGTCAGTATCCAATTTGCCCTACGCTCCGCTCCGGGCGGGTTGGCGGCCCCGAGGTCTCGATTCTTCCCTCCTCCGCTTCGCTCCCCCGCTGCCAGCGCGGGGAGGCGGAGCACAGTCCAGAATCGAGACGGCCGCGAACCTCAGCGCGATGTATCGGGCGGCAGCACGCTACGGGCGGCGGTGGAGCCGCAGAAGTCCTCGATCCTCTCGTCCAGGTCCTGCGCTTCACCGGCGTCCCGGAATTCCGGACCGGCCAGCCGCTGACGCACCGCGCTGAGCCGTTCCTCCAACTGCGCGATCCGCTTGTCCTCGTCCAGTTCCAGCACCGGCTCCAGGGCGGCCGCGGCGCCGTCCAGGCTGCCGTTGATCAGGTGAGCGGCCGCATTGTCCACCCGGGCCAGCGACTCCGCGCCGTAGGAGCGCTTGTCGGTCGGCCCGTTCACGTACAGGTCGATGGCCCGGCTGGTGGCGTCCAGGGCGAGCTCGGCCCGACCCAGATGGATGTAGGTGGCGCCGGCGTAGTAGTGGCTCTTGGGCTGGTTGAACCCGAACACGCCGCCGACATCGTCGTGGAGGTTGTCGCTGGATTCGCCGTCGCGGGCGTCGTCGGCGGCGCGGATGCAGCGCTCGGCGTCGGCGGTGCTGCCCAGCCGCGACCAGATGCGGGCCTCGATGTTCAGCAGCCGCACCCGCGAGGTCGCGGATTCGGCGTAGCGCTGGCCACTCTGGGCCAGCAGGACCGCGCGACGCGGCCGTTCGGACCGGTACTCGATGAGCGCCTGCATGCCGCGGGTCCAGGCGCGCAACGGATCGTGCTCGCACAGTTCGGCGTAAGCCCAAGCGGCCCTTGCCTGTTCACCGGCGGCGTCGAAATAGCCCAGATCCGTACTGGCATTCGCCAGCAGACCGGACAACGTACCCGCCAAAAGGTACAGATGCGCCGTATCGGACGGACGCTGATGGCCTTCCAGCAACCGGTACACCCGACGCCGCACCCGCAGCATCTCCACCATCATCGGCACCGGCGGCATGTGTACGTAATCGTTGGCGATGCGCGTGACATCCGCATCGAGCTGTTCCAGCAGGGTCGCACCCACATTGGTGCCCTCGGCCCTCCCCGCGTGCTCGCTTGCTTCGTGAGCAGCCGCCATGATCAGATCCCTCTCCGAAATCGCCGCTAACGCATCGCCCCTCATCGCACCCGTATCGACGAGTGCCAGCAGTTCCGCGTCGCTGGAATAACTGGCCTGCGCTGGCATCCCGCTCCAAATCTCGGAACCGCCTTGGCGCACATCGAAACCGGGAACGGCGGGGCGGTCGATCAAGGGCTGGTCGATCAAGGCCGCGAACCGTGCCCGCACAACATCGTCGGACCTGGCAAGGGAAGTATCGAGGGCGGCCTGATTGATGGGGCGGGGATGCACCCGATCGCCCCCGGCCTCCCATTTCGAGACCAGTCGTTCGTGCACACCCAGGTGGGCGGCGAACTCCCGGATACTCATGCGTTTGGCATCGCGGAGGGCCCGGGCCTCTTTGCCTGACCAGTGCCGGACCACGGTGCCATCCCTTCCGAACGAACTCCGAACTCCAGGGTACGAGTGGAGAGTGGCCGCGACCACATCCGAAACCTTCTCGGTACCAGGCGTTATACGCACCGGTAATAGTGGCGGCGGAAAGGCAGCGGAATGCGGGCGTGCGGGCGTTTTCACAGCGGCCCCCGGCACGAGACCCTGGTGACTGGGGGAAGGAGGCGGGGACGTGAACGCGGACAAGCTCAGAACAGTCGAAGACTGGGTTTCCTACTACCGGCACGAGTTCGGGCTGCCGGTCAGCGAACGCGGCGGATTCGTCATGCTTCCCGTCACCGCGCAGATCGGGGTGGTGCACCTACCGGTCGCGCGGGCCGAAATGGTGCGCGGCGCACTGCAACAGCAGCGCCGCGGCGGACCCATGCTGGCCCGGCAGATTCGCTGGAGCTTTCTGGCCGAACCGGATTCGCGGCCCGGCGAACAGGTCATGGCGGTGCTCAACCGGCTCGATATCGGCATTCCGGCCATCGGCAGCGCAGTCATGCTCCCCACCGGCCTCGGCCGCTGGACACGCGAGGGCTGCCACTGGGTGACGCCACCCGCACGTGATTCCAAACTCCCACCCCTGTCGGCGATCATTACGACAGCTCTGGCGGTGGGAGCGGAAGGCGAGGACTGAACGCAGCCGGTCCTCGCACCACCGAGTCCGCCCCTCCTGGCAGTCGACGGGGCGGACTCGGCTCTTTCAACTCTCGAAACGCTCAGGGGCTTCGCCCCCGAACCCCCAGGGAGACAGCCGTTGAGGCTGGCTCGCAACGGTTTTCGAGATGGGGGGCTCCGGGGCGGAGCGGGCTTGCGCGGGCGGGGCCGTCAGCGGGCTTGCGCGGGCGGGGCCGGCGGGAAGAGCGGGGGGAGCGTGGGGACGACCACGGGCGGGAGGCCCGGGATGATCGTGATGGTGTTCGGGCCGGGCGTGGTGGCGGGGGCCTCGGGGGTGGTGGTGGGGTAGGTGTGGGGCTGAGGTGCGGCCAGGGACTCGTTGGTGGCGTCGATGGCGGTGGTGGTGGGCGACGCGATCGCGGGTTCGCTGGAGGAGCGGGTGGTGCTGGCCGGGACGGAGCTGGTAACGGCGTCCTGGCGCTGCGAATCATGGGTCAGGACTTGGGGTCCCCAGCCGAGGGTGATGCCGATGGCGGCCACCACGACGAGCGCGCCGACGGCGACACCGGCCAGGCTGATCTCGCGGCGGCGACCGAACTTCTCCGCCGAGCCCGGGCGAGCCGGCCAGGACTGGCTGGGCTCCGGGGATGTGGGTCCGGCGTCCTCGCGCGGGGCGGCAGGGAAGGGCGCGGGTGCGGGCCGGTGCAGCACCGGGCGGGCCAGCATGGCCGCGCCGCGGGTGACCACGGTGTCAGGGGCGGCCGGGACGATGACGGGGATGCCCAGCCAGCGTCGCAAAACCTTTGCCACCAGCGGAATCTGGGCGCAGCCGCCGAGCAGGGCGACCGCCTGCACGGGCTGCTCGGAGCGCAGGATGACATCGCGCGTCATACGGGCGGAGGATTCGACGGCCAGCATGATGAGGGCGTCGAAGTTCTCCTGCGACAGCAACACCAGGCCCTCGGTGGAGGGCAGCGCCACCGCGCTGCTGCTGGAGAGCTGCTCCTTGGCCTCGCGGCAGAGCTTGTCGAGCGCGATGAGCCCGGTGTGGTCCGGCGGATGGGCGATTCGCCCGGAGGCGATCTGCTGTTCGCGGATCAGCGCGTCGAGATAGTCACCGCTGATATCGCTGGTGCGTTCGCTGAAGCAGACCTGCCGGGTGCCGGTATCGACGACCGTCACCGACAACCCGGACGCGCCTAGGTCATAGAGTGCGACGGTGCCGAAACCCTGCAGCTCCCCGGAGTATTCGAGGAATTCCAGCGCCGCCACCACGTCGGGCACCAGCTCGTAATTGGTGAACTGCCGCCGCGCCAGCTCGGCCCGGATGGCCCGCGCGTGATTCTCGTCCCGGTAGGCAATGGCGGTGGCGCTGATCCGCGAATCCGCGGCGAGCACCGCCCCGACGGCATCGGCGACCAGCTCGTCGACCCGGCGTTCCCCGACCGGCACCGCCTGCACGTCGAACGCGTCCGGCGGGCCGTCGAATCCGCTGCGGGCGCGGGCGTATCGCTGCTGCGGGGGGGCGCCGAAATTGCGGGCGGCCTGCTCGGCGGAATCCCCGGTGAACGGACGTGCGACACGAACCGCGCCCGCCCCCACCGAAACTCCCAGAACCGAACTCATCCCGCTGCCCATCTCGTCGACACACACCCGTCGTCGCCACCTTACGACGTGCCGGGCCATCCGTACACCCGCTGTACCCGCCCATCGGACGGCGTATTCGCGCCACGAACGACGGCCAACTGTCCAGGCAGCGGCGCAATTCCGCCGAGCGCCGGGTCGAAACCGCTACCCCGTAATGCAACTCACTTGGACGCGGGAAAATTCAGGTAGGCCCGCGACGGCGTCGGCCCCCGCTGACCCTGATATTTCGATCCCGCCGCGGCACTGCCGTACGGGTGCTCGGCCGGACTGGTGAGCCGGATAAGACACAGCTGCCCGATTTTCATGCCGGGCCACAGAGTGATCGGCAGGTTCGCCACATTCGACAGTTCCAGCGTGATGTGCCCGCTGAATCCGGGATCGATGAAACCCGCGGTGGAGTGCGTCAGCAGGCCCAGGCGGCCGAGGCTGGACTTGCCCTCCAGCCGGCCGGCCAGATCGTCGGGCAGCGAGCACACCTCGAGCGTGGAGCCGAGCACGAATTCGCCGGGATGCAGCACGAACGGCTCACCCGCGGCGGGTTCCACCAGGGTGGTCAGCTCGTCCTGCCGCTGCGCCGGGTCGATATGCGTGTAGCGGGTGTTGTTGAACACCCGGAACAGACTGTCCAGCCGCACATCGATACTCGACGGCTGCACCAGCTTCTCGTCGAACGGCTCGACCCCGAGACGTCCGTTGGCGATTTCCTTGCGGATGTCCCGATCACTAAGCAGCACTGTGCCATTTTGCCCTCCGCTTCGCTCCGGGCGGTTCGCGGCCCCCAAGGCCGCGAAATATCAGTGCTCTACCGGCGGGTTTTCCGGCGTGGACACCTCGATGACCTGTTTCGGTTTACGCAGACCCCAGGTGACGTGGGCCTCGGCGCGCATGCGGGGGACCATGTGCGGATAGTGCAGTTCGAATGCCGGGCGCTCGGAGCGGATACGCGGCAGTTCGTAGAAGTTGTGCCGGGGCGGCGGGCAGGTGGTGGCCCATTCCAGGGAATTGCCGTAACCCCACGGGTCGTCGACGGTCACCACTTCGCCGTAGCGGTAGCTCTTGAAGACATTCCACACGAACGTGATCATCGAGAATCCGAGGATGAACGAGCCGATGGTGGAAATGGTGTTGAGCGTCGTGAATCCGTCGCTCGGCAGGTAATCCGCATAGCGGCGCGGCATGCCCTGGTTACCCAGCCAGTGCTGCACCAGGAACGTGGTGTGGAAACCCAGGAACGTGGTCCAGAAATGCAGTTTCCCGAGCCGTTCGTCCAGCAGCCGCCCGGTCATCTTGGGGAACCAGAAATAGATGCCGGCGAAGGTGGCGAACACGATGGTGCCGAACAGCACGTAATGGAAGTGCGCCACAACGAAATACGTGTCGGAGACGTGGAAGTCCAGCGGCGGCGAGGCCAGGATGACGCCAGAGAGCCCGCCGAACAGGAAGGTGACCAGGAAGCCGACCGAGAACAGCATGGGTGTCTCGAAGGTCAGCTGCCCGCGCCACATGGTGCCGACCCAGTTGAAGAACTTCACCCCTGTCGGCACCGCGATGAGGAAGGTCATGAACGAGAAGAACGGCAGCAGCACCGATCCCGTCGCGTACATGTGGTGTGCCCACACCGCGATGGACAGCGCGCCGATGGCCAGCGTCGCGTACACCAGCGTGGTGTAGCCGAACAGCGGTTTGCGGCTGAACACCGGAAAGATCTCGGTCACGATGCCGAAGAACGGCAACGCCACGATGTAGACCTCGGGATGCCCGAAGAACCAGAACAGATGCTGGTAGAGGATGGCCCCGCCATTGGACGAGTCGTAGATGTGCCCGCCCAGGTGCCGGTCCACCTCGAGGCCCATGAGTGCCGCGGTGAGAATCGGAAACGCCAGCAGCACAAGCACACTCGTGACCAGGATATTCCAGGTGAAGATGGGCATCCGCCACATGGTCATGCCCGGGCAGCGCAGGCAGATGACCGTGGTGATCATATTGACCCCGCCCAGGATGGTGCCGACGCCGGACACCGCGACGCCCATGATCCACAGGTCCGCGCCCACGCCCGGTGCGTGCTCGGCCAGGCTGAGCGGGGTATAGGCGGTCCAGCCGAAGTCCGCCGCGCCGCCCGGCGTGACGAATCCGGCGGTGGCCATGGTGGCCCCGAACAGGTACAGCCAGTAGCTGAGCGCGTTCAACCGCGGGAAGGCGACATCCGGCGCGCCGATCTGGAGCGGCAGCACCGCATTGGCGAATCCGAAGACGATGGGCGTCGCATAGAACAGCAGCATGATGGTGCCGTGCATGGTGAACAGCTGGTTGAACTGTTCCGGCGTCAGGAACTGCATGCCCGGCCGCGCCAGCTCGGCCCGCATCAGCAGCGCCATCAGGCCGCCGACCAGGAAGAACGCCATGGCCGTGAACAGGTACATGTTCCCGAGCATTTTGGGATCGGTGGTGATGATGGCCTTCCACAGATACGACCCCTGGGGCCCCATCCGCCGTGGAAATGGCCGCACGGGTTCGAGCTCGGGAACTTCACGAGCGGGCACCGCGGTCATACGTCCTCCTCGACCGCCGAGCAGGAGCACCGAGCGCACGCTTCAGCTACCGTTCAGCGCATCCAAACTTCCTGTGGTGGACGGGTTTTCGACCCTGCGGGCCAGTCTACGACCGCCCGTAGGCGGAACCGACTGGTTCCGCGAAAGAGCTTTGCGATCTTCGGCGCGTCGTCCACGACACGGGGAACCACCCGGGGCCCGACACACCCGCGCTCACTCCGCCCGCGACCTGCGAGGAGTTCCGAGAAGTTGCACCGGAAGAGAAGTGGTCTGATAGAGTCGCGTGCGCAAGCAGGACCGCGCCGGTGTGGTGTAGTGGCAACACGCTACCTTCCCAAGGTCGAATTGCGGGTTCGATTCCCGTCACCGGCTCCACGTGAAAGGCCCCCGTCCGA
The DNA here is from genome assembly GCF_040645495.1 of Nocardia sp. NPDC046763. NCBI lineage: Bacteria > Bacillati > Actinomycetota > Actinomycetes > Mycobacteriales > Nocardiaceae > Nocardia > Nocardia sp. NPDC046763. The sequence goes on from NZ_JBEYYI010000053.1 coordinate 12,206, forward strand.
TGGACGGGGGCCTTTCCGTATGTCACATGCATGGCTTTCCGCATGTCACAGCACTACTTGACGCACTCCGTGGCGATTCGCTTGGTGGCCTTTCCCGCCTTGATCAGATCCTCGGTGCCGAGGCTGACCTTGGCCGGGTTGGTGCCGTTGGCGCTGTCGATGATCTTCTGGATGCCGCTGTCGGACAGGCCTTCCTGGAGGTAGATATTGGCGACGCAGTCCGCGGTCTGCTGACTGAGTTTGCCCTTGTCCTGCAAGGCTTTCGAGATCTGGTCGGCGGTCAGCGCGCTGCCGCCCGGGCTGGAGGTCGCCCCGGACGAGGTGGCGGGCGCGCCGGACACGCTGGTCGCGGCCGCCGAGGTGGCCGTCACCGCCGGCGGCGTCGTGGTGGCGGGGTTGGCCGATTTCTGGTCATTGCTGCACGCGGACAGCAGCGGCAGCGCCAGCAGCGCCACCACGACGACGGATTTCCGCATTTGTGATCCCTCCCGGACCCCGGGCCGATCCCGGTCGATTCTGAGATTGCACACCGGCACCCGGGAGTTAACAAGCGGAGATCGAAAACCGCAGGCCACCAAGGCCACTGGCGATCGCGCTCCGCAGCGACCGCAGCGCTACTGCGCCGACTGCATACAGGCGGTGACGATCTTGGTGGCGGCGGCCTGCGCCTTGTCCGTGTCGTCCTTGCTCATGCCGGCCGACTCCATATCCGTCACATTGCCGGACTTGGCGTCGTTCTTGATCATGCGACGCAGTCCGTCCTGCGAAATACCCTGGTCCACGAAGACTTTCGCGGCGCAGTCGGCGAACTTGGCTTCGAGACCGCCGGCCTGCAGGGATTTGGACACATCAGCCTGGGTGACATCGGCGGGCTTGTCGCCGCTGCCGCCGCACGCGGCCAGCAGGGGAAGCGCGACGAGCGCGGCGGCCAACAAGGAAATGCGCACTGGTGCCTCTACTCTCGAGGTTCGACGGGAGAACTGCCGCAGGCACCCTCTCACAGATCCATGGCGGCGCGCAGCGCTGTGTCGATTCGCTCGGCCGTTTCGGTGTCGACTTCGGCGATGCGACGGTCCAACCAGCCACGATAGATGCGGCCCAGATTGCCGGCGTGCACCCAGCCGTGGCCGGGAATGGGCACGGCCAGGATGTCCTGGGGATCCCCGGCCTCGACCTCGGCGGCGATCAGCCAGGGACGCGGCGACTCGTTGATGCCGTCGCTCGAGATGAGGATGATGGTGCGGGTTCGGGTGGTGCCGTGCGGGTGGTAGACCCAGAGTTCACCCCTGCGCACGCAGCTCCTTTTCGGCGGCAAGCTTTTCCGCCTCGTCGGCCGCGGCGAGTTCGACCGGGTCCGGCACCGGGCCACACCCCAGCCGCACGGCCTCGCGGCGCGCGGCGCGGGAAATCCACGCCGACGGCGACATGCCCGCGCGGGCGGCGGCATCCTGTGCATAGGACCAGGCCGCCTCGTCCAGCGACAGTGTCACTTTCCGGGTTGCCATACCTTTTATCGTACCGCCGGCGGGGAATTTTCCCGCCTGTTGGCGACACGTCAACGACTGTAGGGTGAAACTCGCAGGGACCAGGACAGGGGAGAGCCGCGCATGACGAAGTTGAACCATCACCGGACCGGCAGCGGCGACCCCCTCGTGCTCGTGCACGGCGTCGGCAGCCGCTGGCAGGTGTGGGAGCCGATCATCGGCGCCCTGGCCGAGTCCTTCGATGTGATCGCGGTGGACCTGCCCGGATTCGGCGACAGCGCGCCGCTTGAGCACACCACCGTCTCCACCCTCGCCGATGCCCTGGTCGATTTCCTCGCCGCCGAGGGCATCGAGAATCCGCATCTGGCAGGTAATTCCATGGGCGGCGGCATTGTGCTGGACCTGGCCGCCCGGGGCCTGGCGCGCTCGGTCACCGCCTACTCCCCCATCGCGTTCTGGGACACCGCGGGCCGCGTCTGGTGCCAGCAGGCACTGGGCCGCGCCAAACAGCTCTCCAGGGTGCTGCGCCCGGCCGTGCCCGCGGTGCTCGGAAACGCCGTCGGCCGTTCCACTTTCCTCGGTCTGGTGTTCGGCAAGCCCTGGGCGATCGACGCCCGGGTGGCCGTCGACACCGTCGAGGGCCTGCTCGGCGCGGCGGGCTTCGATGCCGCGCTGGCCTCCTTCACCGACTTCCGGCTCCCCGACCGCACCGCCTTCGGCGATATCCCGATCACCATCGCCTGGGGCAACCGTGACATTCTGCTCACATACGCCACGCAGTCCCGGCGCGCCCGCGCGGAACTGCCCGGCGCGCGGCACGTCACCCTGCACGGCAGCGGCCACACGCCCTTCTACGACGATCCGGCCGGCTGCACACGCCTGCTCCTGAACCAGCTCGGATAAGGAAAGACCGTGAGCCACAACGTTTCCCTCACCTTCGACGGCGACCGGGCGTACGTGGCCCTGGACCGGCCGGACAAGCACAACGGCCTGACCATCGAGATGCTGAACGAGCTGGTCCAGGTCGCCGGGATCATCGGGAAGCGCTCCGACATCCGCGCCGTCATCCTGTCCGGCAACGGCCCCAGCTTCAGTTCCGGTCTGGATATCGCCAAGGCCATGGGCAACCCGCTGGACGTGGTGCGCAACTTCATCCCACTGCCGTGGCGCGGCACCAACACCTTCCAGGAGGCCTGCTGGGCCTGGCGGCGACTGCCGCAGCCGGTGATCGCCGTGGTGCACGGGCGCTGCTACGGCGGCGGCCTGCAAATCGCGCTGGCCGCCGATTTCCGGTTCGTCACACCGGATTCGGAGTTCGCGGTCATGGAAGCCAAGCACGGGCTGATCCCGGACATGACCGGCGCGGCCACCCTGTCCCGGCTCATCGGCCTCGATCAAGCGCTGCTGCTCACCATGACCGCCGACCCGGTGGACGCCGCCTACGCCGCGCGCATCGGCCTGGTCACCGAGGTCACCGCCGACCCGCGCGCAGCCGCCGAGAAACTGGCCGACCGCATCGCCGCGCGCTCCCCGCAGGCGGTGGCGAGCGCCAAGAAACTGTTCGACCGATCCTGGCACGCGTCGGTGCGCCGGACCCTGGCCGTGGAACGCGCCACGCAGCTGCCGCTGATCCTTAAGCAGGCGCTCGACCGTGGTAGGAATGGAAAGTAAGCCAATTCACGGCAAACAAAGCGGTTTGCAAGCCCCGAAATTCGGGTATCGCTGTTAGCATTTTCACAATTTGCCAGCGAGTCGAACGCATTGTGCGGCCCGTCACATACGGTGTGGTCCGCGCATTATTCGGCGAGACCCGGAGGAAGCACCGCATTGACCAAGACCGCCCCGCTGCTGCTTTCCGCGATAGCAGGTGCCACGGCCGTGCTCCTTACCATGACCATGCCGGCCGCAGCCAATCCGAACGCAATCAACCCGATTCCGGTGCTGAATGGCACGAACGGTTTGCCGCAGCTGCCAGGCCGCACCAAGGCGGTCTTCCAGGTCACCGGAATGGCCAGCCCCAACAACACCCAGAACTACAACGTGCTCGGAACCGACCTGGGCATCATGTGGGACGACGGGAACGGCGAGATGCTCACCGCATTCGGTGACACCGCCGGCCTGGGCCTGCCGAACCTGCTGGTCGGCAGCACCTGGGCGTGGCGTTCGAACATCCTGGTGCGCTCACACACCCAGGACCCCGCGAACGGCATCTACTTCGACTCGGTGGTGCGCGACATCTTCGGCCAGGCACGGGATCTGATCCCCAGCCCGAAGATTCCGTTCATCGAGATCAGCCGCATCCCCACCGCGGGCATCTCGGTCGGCGGCACCCAGTTCATGAGCCTGATGTCGGTGAAGAGCTGGGATGACGTGGGCCAGTGGACCACCAACTATTCCAGCCTCGCGGTGTCCGGAGACAATGGCGAGAACTGGATGGAGCTGCCCGCCACCCGCCGCCCCGACGACGGTGGCAACTCGAACTTCCAGATGAACGCCTTCGTCAAGCGCAACGGGTTCCTCTACGAGTTCGGTACCGCGTCCGGCCGCAATCACCCGGCCTATATCGCCCGCGTCCCCGAGGGGGCGGTCACCGATATGGGCGCGTACGAGTACTGGGACGGCGGCAAGTGGCAGAAGGACGTCAATGCGGCGCAGCCGGTGATCGGCGGCGGCGTGGCAGAGATGTCGGTGCAGTGGAACGATTACCTGGGCCAGTACGTCATGCTCACCACGGATCCGTGGAACTCGGTGGTCATGTACACCTCGCCGAGTCCCGAGGGACCGTGGAGCGCACCGTCGGTGCTCATCGACACGCGGGAACTGCCGACGGCGTACGCCCCGTACATCTTCCCGTACCAGACCGGGCGTGACCTGTACTTCCTCACCACGGTCCACAGCCAGTACAACGTGCTGCTGATGCACACCACGCTGTAGAGAACCCAACTCTCAGGGGCTGCGCTCCTGAAACCCGATGAGACTCTCGTCTCGGCGCACAGCTCATAGACTCGTCTCCATGGATGCCGCCGAATGGGACGAGCACTACGCCAATACCGAATTGGTGTGGGGCGCACCTCCGAATGCCACGGTGGTCGAACAGGTTTTCGGGCTGGAGCGGCGGGCGCCGGTCGGCGGCGGGATCGGCGAGCCGCGGCCGGAGCTGCCGCGGGTGCTGGACCTGGGGTGCGGGGAGGGCCGGAACGCGCTGTGGCTGGCCACCCACGGCTGGCGGGTGGACGCCGTCGACTTCTCCCAGACCGGCATCGACAAGGGCCGGACCGTCGCGGCGCGGCTGTCGCGCTCGGTGCGCGGGCGCATCCATTGGATCCACGCGAATGTCACGCGGCTGGACGCCGCCGGCATCACCGGACCCTACGAGCTCATCCTGCTCGCCTTCCTGCACCTGCCCGCCGCGGAGCGCCGCGCCCTGCTGCTGCGCGCGACCGAGATGCTCTCCCCCGAGGGCACCCTGCTGGTGATCGGCAATGACACCCTCAATCTGACGGAAGGCTATGGCGGCGAGCAGGATCCGGCCCGGACCTTCACCCCGGCCGATATCCTCGCCGACCTGTCCCCCGCCGAGCCCGATATCCGCATCCGCATCGCCGACCGCGTGCACCGCCCCACCGAGGACCGCGACGCCATCGACGCCCTGGTGGTGGCGACCCGGCCCGCGCCGGAACCCCAGGACGAGCCGCTCGCCCTCGAGGCCCCGCAGCCGCCTTCGCTCGACCTCTTCTGACGGCGGCCCTCGCTAGTTGCGGACCGCCATTCCGGCGAGCCGCGCGCTCTCCGCCCACAGCCGTGCGCGGCGGTCCGGGTCGGTGGTGTGCACGGCGGTCCGAACATCCTTGCGGCGCACGAAGAATCGCCCGGTGATGCCGTTCAGGTCCGGCGAGGTGGCCAGCCAGACCGGTGTGTCCGCCCCGGTATCCGGACCGGGCAGCATCGGATTGATCCACTGCGACCAGGCGAAGACCCGCAGCAGCCCGTGCGCGGATTCCCGGCCCAGCCCGGTGTGCCGGATGATGCCCGGGTGCGCGCCGTTCACGGTGACGCCCGTGCCCGCAAGGTGCTCGGCGAGGCTGTAGACGAACATCGCGTTCATGTTCTTGGTACGCCCGTAAGCCACGAAAGGCCGGAAACTGGGCGGGAATCCGAGTGCCCGCGCATTCTCGAAACCCAGATCGTCCAGGTCGGCGGGTACTCGCCGCAAGGCCGTGGGTGAGGCCCCGACCACCACCAGTCGCGCGGATCGTCCTGTGTCGGCGAGGTTCTCGCCGAGTGTGCGCAGCAGCAGGTACGGCGCCAGATGATTGGTGACCAGCGTGCGCTGCAGGCCCTCGGGCGTACGGTCGCCGAGGTCGGCGACCACGGCCGCATTGCTGATCAGAATGTCGATCCGGCTGTCGCACAGGCGATCCGCGAGCTGACGCACGTCTGCCAGCAGTGACAGGTCGGCGAGTTCGCTCCGCAGCACGGCCCGTGGAACGGCCGTCCGGATCCGCTCCTGCGCGGCGTTCAATCGGCCGCGGTCCCGCCCGACCAGCACCACCTCCGCTCCCATACCGGCCAACTGTCGTGCGATCGCTTCTCCGATGCCGTTCGTCGAGCCCGTGACGACGGCGGTTGTTCCCCGGTCCATACCCACTCCTCAGAGGTTGACAACGTCAACCTAGGCGCGCTGGTTGACGTTGTCAACCGCCTACTACGATGGACCGATGCCGCCGTCCACCCGCACCGTGCTGCTCGATTCCGCACTCCGCCTGCTCGACGCCGGCGGGGTCGAGGCCGTCACGCTGCGCGAGGTCGGCAATGGCGCGGGCGTCTCGCACAACGCGCCCTACAAACACTTCGCCAACAAGGAAGCCCTGCTCGCGGCGGTTGCCGCCCGCGAACTGTCCGAGCGCGCAGTGGATTTCGCCCGCATCGTCCAGGAGCGCCCGGAACCGGTCGAGATGCTGCGCGGGGTCCTGCACGGCTATATCGCCTGGGCGCTGGAGCGCCCCGCCCGCTTCAAGCTCGTCTTCGGCCGTTGGGCCGACGAGACGCCCGAGCTCGCCGAAACCGGCCGCGATGCACAGAACGCCCTGATCGCCCTGGTCGGGCAGGCGCAGGCCGCGGGCAGCCTGCCCGGCGGGGACACCGAACGGATGGCCGCACTGGTCCGTGCCCTGGCCCACGGCGCCGCCGACCTCGCCTCCTCGGGCCACCTCGACGCGAACGGCAAGGGCCATGCCGACCCTGCCGACCTGGTTGACGATCTTCTCGGCTACCTGGGCAGAGCGCGCTGACCCGGCCCGGCCTTCAGCTCGCGGACCAGCGCTCCAGCCACGGCGTGAGCACGGCGACGATCTCCTCGAACCCCGCCCGATACGAATGCGCCTGTCCCGCAATGACATGCACCTCGGTCGCGTCGGCGGCCTCCGGGATGCCGAACGGGTCGCGGGCGCCGTTGACCACGACGACCTCGATATCCCCGGGAGCGAGCAGCTCCTCGCGCCGCGACTTCTCGGGCTTGCCCGGCGGATGCAGGGGGAACGACAGCGCGATCACGCCCCGCGCCCCGGCCGCGCGCGCGGTCCGGCACGCCACCCGCGCGCCATTGCTGCGCCCACCCTGGACCAGCGGCACCCCACGCACCTTCTTCCGCAGTGCCGCAATGATTTCCAGCCACGCCGCGTCCTGAACATCGGCCTTGCCCGGCGCGCGCCGCCCTGCCACCCGGTACGGCTGCGTCACCAGCGCCACCGCGCCGCCCATTCGCACCGCCGAATCACATAGGGCCAGTATGTCTTTCGCATCCACGCCGCCGCCGGCGCCATGGGTGAGCACCAGCAGGAACCGCGGCCTCGCCCGCCCGCGCCGCTCGATCTCCACCTCCGCCGGTCCGGCACTCGTCTCGATGCGCATATGGGCACCGTAATCAGGGGCACGGACCGGGCTCACACGGCACACCGGCGGACCGCACCGCCGCCGGACCTCGATCAACCAGGCCGCGATGGGCCCGGCAACCCGGGTTCCGGCAACTCGCGTGCTTTCAGTCACATTCGGCCGTGATGACCTTGGCGCACCTCTTACCGGTCGGTAACATGGCGCATAAGTTACCCGCCAGTAGCGCTGCTTTACGGTGTCTACCCGGTGGAGACCTAACGGGCGGGAACGGCACACACCGAACCGCACCCATCTCAATGGAGAGTGAGTACGACCATGGGTCACTACAAGAGCAACGTTCGCGACCTCGAGTTCAACCTCTTCGAGTTCCTCGGCATCCAGAAGCTGCTCGACGCGGGCGCCTATGGCGACCTCGACGCCGACACCGTCAAGGAGATGCTGAACGAGGTCCGTCGCCTGGCCGAGGGCCCACTGGCGGATTCGTTCGTCGACGGCGACCGCAACCCGCCGACCTTCGACCCGGAGACCCACACGGTCACTCTCCCCGACTCCTTCAAGAAGTCCTACCGCGCCCTCGAGGACGGCGGCTGGTCCAAGGTTCCGGTCCGCGAGGAGCTCGGTGGCCTCGGCGCCCCCTCCGTCATCGGCTGGGCCCTGAGCGAGATGATTCTCGGCGCCAACCCGCCGGCTCAGATGTACGCCGCCGGTGCGGGTTTCGCGCAGGTCTTCTACAACAACGGCACCGATGAGCAGAAGAAGTGGGCTCAGAAGATCGCCGACCGCAACTGGGGCGCCACCATGGTGCTGACCGAGCCCGACGCGGGCTCCGACGTCGGCGCCGGCCGCACCAAGGCGATCCAGCAGGAGGACGGCTCCTGGCACATCGAGGGCGTCAAGCGCTTCATCACCTCGGGCGACTCCGACGACCTGTTCGAGAACATCATGCACCTGGTGCTGGCCCGCCCCGAGGGCGCCGGCCCGGGCACCAAGGGCCTGTCGCTGTTCTACGTACCGAAGTTCCACTTCGACTTCGACACCGACACCCTGGGTGAGCGCAACGGCGTGTTCGTCACCAATGTCGAGCACAAGATGGGCATCAAGGTCTCGGCCACCTGTGAGGTCACCTTCGGCGGCCACGGTGTTCCGGCCAAGGGCTGGCTGGTGGGCGAGGTCCACAACGGCATCGCGCAGATGTTCGACGTCATCGAGAACGCGCGAATGATGGTGGGCACCAAGGCCATCGCCACCCTGTCGACCGGTTACCTGAACGCGCTCGAGTACGCCAAGACCCGTGTGCAGGGCGCCGACCTGACCCAGATGACCGACAAGGGCGCCCCGCGCGTCACCATCACCCACCACCCGGACGTGCGTCGTTCGCTGGCCATGCAGAAGGCGTACGCCGAGGGCCTGCGCGCCGTGTACCTGTACACCGCCGCGCACCAGAACGCCGACATCGCCGAGCTGGTCTCGGGCGCCGACAAGGACACCGCGTTCCGCGTCAACGACCTGCTGCTGCCGATCGTCAAGGGTGTCGGCTCGGAGCGGGCCTACCAGTACCTGACCGACTCGCTGCAGACCTTCGGCGGCTCCGGCTTCCTGCAGGACTACCCGATCGAGCAGTACATCCGCGACGCCAAGATCGACTCGCTGTACGAGGGCACCACCGCCATCCAGGCGCA